>NZ_JBDKEE010000011.1:0-175880 GCF_051130085.1 Enterobacter sp. PTB | reverse complement strand
GCAGTTGACTTTTAATCAATTGGTCGCAGGTTCGAATCCTGCACGACCCACCAATGTAAAAAAGCGCCCTAAAGGCGCTTTTTTGCTATCTGCGGTATAACATCACTCTTCCGTCAACGTTGCTATCAACGACTTAATCGCCGGTGTCGCCTGCTTCTCGTCATACACCACATACAAATCTGCCGGTATACGTACCTGTAATGGACGAAATACCACACCGGGCCACTGCATTTGCGCATAGCTGTCAGCAGCTAACGTAATCCCCATTCCCATGCTGATCATTGCCAGCACCGTCTGCGGTTCATCGGCTTCACGCACTATCATCGGTGAAAAACCGGCCTGCTGACACACTCGCTGTAAGAACGACCAGTCAGAATGCGCAGACGGCATAGTAACAAAGTACTCATTCTGCAGTTCGGTGAGCGCAATTGCGCTTTCCCCCACCAGCCGGTGATCCTCCGGCAGCGCAACCAGAAATGCCGCATCCCGTAAGCGGATACTGGTAAATCCTGCAGTGGGCTCGGTTGCCATTCGCCAGATCCCGACATCCAGCTCCCGACGCTCCAGCAGCGCCATTTGCATTACCGGCGACTTTTCGCGAAAGACAACATCAACGTTCGGATGCTCTTTCAAAAATGTGCGCATGACCGTGCGCACTTCGCTCCACATGGCGGTACCGACAATGCCCAGCGCAATCCGCCCCGCCTCACCCCGTCCAATTTGTTCGACCCGCGCCAGTGCCTGGTTTGCGCTGGCAAGCAGTCGACGGGACTCTTCCATCAATACTTTACCCGCATGGGTCAAGGCGACACTTCGTGAGTGGCGAATAAACAGTAAGGTACCGAGCTGACTCTCCAGCTCTTTTATATGCAGGCTCAACGGCGGCTGCGACATATTGAGACGGGCCGCAGCCCGTCCAAAATGAAGTTCCTCAGCGACGGCCAGAAAATAGCGCAGCAGCTTAAGGTCGGTTCGGTAGACGCGTTCCATCAACACATATCCTGGCGATAACACTTATGCTCCCACCTTAAAGCCTTTCACCGCCTGCCGGGAAAACTTTAATGCGCAACTGTGCGCAACTCGCTGTTTTTACTGATGTGGCGATAGTTAAAGCTGAAATAAAACACCACGGCGAGCACCAACGCATACGCCGCAAATACCAGCCAGATGGTCTGCCAGTCTTTCACCCCGTCCACGGAGAAATAATCTACCGCCGCGCCGCTCAATACCGATCCGAAATAAGCACCGATACCGTTAACGGTCGTCATAAACAGCCCTTGCGCGCTGGCGCGGATATCAGCGCTTACCTCCTGTTCGACAAACACCGAGCCGGAGATGTTGAAGAAGTCGAACGCGCAACCATAGACCAGCATTGACAGCATCAACAGGCCGACGCCTGTCGCGGAAGGATCGCCATACGCAAAGAGTCCAAACCGCAGCATCCAGGCCACCATGCTCATCAGCATCACGGTTTTTATGCCAAAACGTCGGAGGAAGAAAGGAATGGTCAGGATGAACAGCACCTCTGACATCTGCGAGACGGAGAGCAAAATAGAAGGGTATTTAACGATAAAGCTTTCCACATACGCCGGATTACGCGCAAAATCATGCAGAAAGGGGCTACCGAAAGTATTGGTGATTTGCAGCACGGCGCCCAGCAGCATCGCAAACAAAAAGAACACCGCCATTCGGGGCTGTTTAAACAGGACGAACGCATTCAGGCCAAGTTTGCTTGCCAGCGTCGATGAGGTTTTATTCTTCGCCACCGGAATGGCCGGTAACGTCAGTGAATAGAGCGCCAGTACCAGCGACGCGGCAGCAGCAATGTAGAGCTGAATGTTAGTTAACTCTGCCCCCATCAGGCTTATGGCCCACATCGCCACAATGAAGCCTACCGTGCCATAGACCCGCACCGTTGGAAAATGGGTCACCGTGTCCAGCCCTGCCTGCTCAAGACAGGAGTAGGAAAGGGTATTCGAAAGCGCAATGGTTGGCATAAAGGCCATGGCATTAACCAGCATGACCCAGAACATCAGCCCCGGTTCATTGACCTGCGCGGCATAGCAAAGCGCAACGGCACAGACGAGATGGCAAATCACGTATGCATGATCTGCCCGCAGCCACTTATCGGCAATAATGCCCACCAGCGAGGGCATCACGATCGCGGCAAGCCCCTTCGAGCTGTAGACCATACCCACGTCAGAGCCGGAAAAACCCAGGGTGTTAATCATGTAAGCGCCGAGAGTAACGAGCCAGCTTCCCCAGATAAAATATTGCATAAAGGACATCATCTTTAAGCGCGTCGTGATGTTCATACCCGATTCCTTATAGCAGAGTGGCCCTCACGGGCCACGGTGTTGTTTCGCTCAGGCAAGCTGGCGCAGAAAACCGCAGATAAGATCGATGAAGTTCTGGCGAGAGAGTTCGGCTGCGGCAAGCGTTTGTTCATGCGACAGTTTTACATCGCTCAGACCTTCAGCAAGGTTGGTTATGGCCGAAACGGCGACCACCTTCAGGCCACAGTGGCGCGCCGAGATCACTTCCGGCACCACTGACATTCCCACCACATCTCCGCCGATGATCTGCATCATGCGGATCTCAGCCGCGGTTTCGAAGTTAGGGCCTGGATAAGAGACAAACACCCCCTCATGCAATGGAAAGCCCTTCTCGCTCGCCACGGTCTGCAGCAGGGCACGGCAATCTGCGTCATAAGCATTGGCCAGCGAGAAAAAACGGTCGCCAAAACGGTCATCGTTCAGCCCGACCATCGGGGTACCCGGCAGGGTGTTGATGTGGTCGCTGAGGGCAACCAGGCTTCCCGGTTCAACCTCCGGACGTAATGAACCGGCGGCATTGGTACTGAACAGCAGTTCGCAGCCCAGCAGTTTGAAGGTGCGGATTGCATCGGTCATGACGGCGATGCCGCGGCCCTCATAGAAGTGACCGCGCCCTTTCATACAGGCGACCGGAACACCGGCAAGATGCCCCAACACCAGCTCACCGGCGTGACCGTGAACGGTGCTCACCGGGAAGCCCGGCAGTTTTTCATAGCTCAGTACCACAGCGTCAACAATCTGCTCGGCGAGCGCGCCAAGACCTGAGCCGAGAATAAACGCAACCCGCGGAGTGAAATCAGGTTTAGCGGCACGAATGATGTCGGCAGAGAACCAGGGATTATTCGAGAGGGTCATAAAAGCTCCTTGAGAATTAAGATCGCGATATCACCGATCGCATGACCTTAGTCTTATATCTGGAGCCTGCGGGTTACCTCCAATACACTTTCTCTGCACCATCAATACTGATTTGGTATCAATACCTTTCCCTGCCAGATATGGCAGTTTTGCTCAAGCTAATTGCGTTGGCGCCGATACCTCTGTTTTACAGCGAGAGGAAAAAGTATGACGACCATTCAGGCTACAACCCAGCCCATTCAAACCAGCGGTGGCGGGAGTCGTTCTTCCGGCGGCAACGATATCGCTGCCCAAATCAGCCGCATCACTGACAAGATAACCAAGCTGACTCAACAGCTAAAAGAGGTTGCGAACGGTTCCGGCAGTGCGGAAGAGAAGAAGAAGCAGCAGGAGCTTATCCAGGTGCAAATCAAAGTGCTGCAGGCACAGCTCGCACAGCTGCAGCGCCAGCAGGCGGAAGAAACCCAGAAGAAACAAGAGCAAAGTCTGGTCAACGTGGAAGGTCCGAAGAACGCATCAGACAATCATCAAATAGACATTTACGTCTAACGCTCTGTTGAGTTAAACAGTGGATCGCGTATACGGGCCTCGGTTAATCGTTGCGCCTGGATACGCACCACTTCCCAGATAGCCTGCGCAGCCCCGGAGAGCGAACGGTTTTTTCGCCGTACCAGCATCAGTTTTCGCTCAATAGCAGGCGTCAGTCGCTTCACGACCAGACGGCTTCCCTGCGGCAAAGGGAGCGCCAGGGCGGGTAATACACTGATCCCTATGCCGGCCTCCACCATGGGAAACAGCGTTGCCGGGTGTCCAATCTCCTGCACAATGGTCGCCTCAACGCCCTGCGTCACCAGCGCAGAATCAATCAGCGGACGGCTGCCCGAGGCATAATCCTGTAATACCAGGTTCGCTCCCTGCAGCGCCTGCCAGTGAACAGACGGCTGCGCGGCTAGCGGATCGTCGTCCCGGCAAAGCAACAGAAACGGCTCAGAAAGCACAATTTCACATTCCAGGTCACTCACCTGACCGGGATCGATAACAATACCAAAATCCACATCACCCTGACGGATGCTCTCCAGCACCCACTGCTGCGGCCTGTCATGCAAAACAAAATCGATATCCGGATAGCGATGATTACCCTCTGCAATACACTGCGGGATAAGGTGCGCGGATATCGTCTGGCTGGCCGCAACCCGCACGGTACCCGACAGCTGCTGCCCCAGTCGACCTACATCTCTGAGCGTACTGTTGAGTTCGTCCAGCAGCCGTTCAAGGCGCTGAGCCAGCTGCTGTCCGGCTTCCGTGAGCACGACTTCACGCGTGGTGCGATCAAGCAGCCGGACACCCGTCTGGCTCTCCAGCTCTTTCACGCTGTGGCTTACCGCGGACTGGCTCAGGCCGATGATCTCCCCTGCCCGACTGAAGCTGCGGGCATGGGCTACGGTGACGAAGATGCGAAGCTGGCGTAAGGAATAATTCATCTGTTTAATTCATGAATGGATGCAATAAATCAATTTTATTTCTCAAACAGAAAAAAGCACAATAGCGATATCTGTTTTCAGGAGTCATTATGAAACTATTTCGTATTCTTGATCCGTTTACGCTTACTCTGGTTGTCACGGTATTACTGGCCTCCTTCTTCCCTGCGCGGGGCGGGTTCGTTCCTTTTTTTGAAGGACTGACGACCGCGGCCATCGCGCTGTTGTTCTTTATGCACGGCGCAAAGCTCTCGCGCGAAGCCATTATTGCGGGGGGGAGCCACTGGCGACTGCACCTGTGGGTGATGTGCAGCACGTTCATCCTCTTCCCTGTACTCGGCGTGCTGTTCGCATGGTGGGCGCCGGTGAATGTCGACCCGGCCCTTTATACCGGCTTCCTGTATCTGTGCATTTTGCCGGCCACCGTGCAGTCCGCTATCGCGTTTACCTCTCTGGCGGGCGGTAACGTCGCAGCCGCAGTCTGTTCAGCGTCGGCATCCAGCCTGTTAGGGATTTTCGTTTCGCCGCTGCTGGTGGGTCTGCTGATGAACATGCACGGCGCGGAAGGTAACCTGGAACAGGTAGGTAAAATCTGTCTGCAGCTGCTGTTGCCGTTTGTGCTGGGTCATCTCTCTCGTCCGTGGACGGGCGCGTTTGTTGCAAAGCACAAAAAATGGATCTCAAAAACCGACCAGTCGTCGATTCTGCTGGTGGTCTATTCGGCCTTCAGCGAAGCGGTTGTGAATGGCATCTGGCATAAGGTGGGCGCAGGCTCGCTGCTGTTTATCGTGGTGGTCAGCCTTGTTCTGCTGGCGATTGTGATTGGCGTAAACGTCTTTGTGGCCCGCAAGTGCGGCTTCAACAAAGCCGATGAAATTACCATTGTCTTCTGTGGCTCGAAGAAGAGCCTGGCGAACGGCATTCCTATGGCAAACATTCTCTTCCCGACCTCAATGATAGGGATGATGGTACTGCCACTGATGATTTTCCATCAGATCCAGCTGATGGTCTGCGCGGTGCTGGCGCGTCGTTACAAACGCCAGACGGAAAAACAGGCGCAGGAAGAGACCCGCGCCGCGAAAGCTTAAGGACGTTTCAGGGGCTGAACCAACTGCGTCAGCCCCTCGGTTTTAATCAGTAACGTGATAGCCATCAGCTCACCCAGTCGTCCAGCCGGGAACCCATCTTTGCGGGCAAACCACAGCAAATAATCTTCCGGTAAATCAATCAGCCTGCGGCCTTTATATTTACCGAATGGCATCTCCGTGTTGGCGATCTCAACGAGCTGCTCTTTCTCCACGTTACTCTCCTAACAGGCGCATCATTTCCGCTTCGTCGATAACCTCAATGCCCAGCTCCTGAGCTTTAGCAAGCTTCGAACCGGCGGCTTCCCCGGCAATAACCAGGTCGGTTTTCTTCGACACGCTGCCTGCCACTTTTGCGCCCAGCGCAACCAGTCGCGCTTTAGCATCATCACGGGAAAGCTGGCTCAGGCTGCCGGTCAGCACGACCGTTTTGCCGGCAAACGGGCTGTCGATCTCGTCAGCGTTGACCACGACCGGAGCCGGCCATCTGATGCCCTCTTCCAGCAGCTTGCCGATCACCTCGCGGTTGCTCTCTTCGGCAAAGAAGTTAAAGACATGCGTCGCGACGACAATTCCCACGTCCGGGACTCTCTGCAGCTCGTCAATACTCGCTTTTTCCAGAGCTTCCAGCGTACCGAAATACGCCGCCAGCCCCGCCGCCGTGGCTTCGCCCACTTCGCGAATACCGAGCGCATAAAGGAATCGGGCAAAAGTCGTCTCTTTGGCAGCATCCAGGGCATTAACCACATTCTGGGCCGACTTCGGTCCCATGCGATCAAGACCCGTGAGTTTACCCGCGGTCAGTTTAAAGAGATCTGCAGGCGTATGAACATATTCTTTCTCTACCAGCTGATCGATAATTTTGTCGCCCATTCCGTCGACGTCCATCGCCCGACGGGAAACGAAGTGCTTCAGTGACTCTTTACGTTGTGCCCCGCAGATTAAGCCACCCGTACAGCGAGCCACCGCTTCACCTTCAACGCGCTCAACGTCAGATCCGCATACCGGGCAATGCGTCGGGAACACGATGGCGCGCGTATCGTCAGGACGCTCTGACTCAACCACGTTCACCACCTGCGGGATAACATCGCCCGCGCGACGAATCACCACTTTGTCACCAATGCGCAGGCCGAGACGTTCAATTTCATCGGCGTTATGCAGCGTGGCGTTACTCACCAGCACGCCGGCAACCTGCACCGGCTCCAGACGGGCAACCGGGGTAATCGCGCCCGTACGGCCCACCTGGAACTCCACGTCACGGACAAAGGTCATCTGCTCCTGCGCCGGGAATTTAAACGCCACTGCCCAGCGTGGCGCGCGCGCCACAAAGCCTAACTGCTCCTGCAGCGCAAGTGAGTTAACCTTGATAACCACGCCATCAATATCAAAACCAAGCGTCGGGCGGTCTTCTTCCACTTTGTGGTAGAACGCCAGCACGGCTTCCGGGGAGTCGCACAGCTGAACACGGTTACTCACCGGCAGGCCCCACGCTTTAAACTGCAATAAACGTCCAAGATGGGTATCCGGCAGTTCACCGCCTTCCAGAATCCCGACGCCATAGCAGAAGAAAGTAAGCGGTCGCTTCGCGGTGATACGGGGATCAAGCTGGCGCAAGGAGCCTGCCGCCGCATTACGCGGGTTAGCAAACACTTTCCCGCCGGTACGGCGCGCCTCTTCGTTGATTTTCTCAAAGCCCGTCTGCGGGAGGAATACTTCACCGCGCACTTCCAGACGGGCTGGAATATTATCCCCTTGCAGCTTCAGCGGGATCGCACGGATGGTGCGTACGTTGGTGGTAATGTCTTCACCCGTCGTACCATCACCCCGCGTCGCGGCACGCACCAGCACACCGTTTTCATAGAGAAGGCTGACCGCCAGACCATCCAGCTTCAACTCGCAGCACCAGGTCAGGGAGTCGCTGCTTTTGAGGCGATCCTGCACGCGCTTGTTAAACGCGAGGAAGCTCTCTTCATCAAAGACGTTGTCCAGAGACAACATTGGCACTTCATGACGTACCTGACTGAAAGCACCCAGCGGCTCCGCACCCACGCGCTGCGTGGGTGAGTCGGGCGTAATCAATTCCGGGTGCTGCGCCTCTAGCTCGCGCAGCTCGCGCATCAGACGGTCATACTCCGCATCCGGCACTTCCGGCGCGTCCATAACATGATAGAGGTATTCATGATGGCGAAGCGTGGTTCGCAGTTCAGTGAGTTGTTGTTCGATTGAGTCCATATCACACCATCAATGAGAAAAAACCCCCGACATGCGGGGGTTGAGGAGGAGTCGATGTAAACGCGATGATTACGCGTTGGCTTCCTTAACTTCGCGGATGCGGTCCTGATACTCGCGCAGTTTCTGCGGCGTCATCATACGACGCTGATCGTCGAGCACCACACCACCGACTTCGTCAGCAATGTGCTGCGCGGACTGCAGCATCAGCTTAAAGTTTTGCAGTTCATCACCGTAGGACGGCACCTGCATGAAGATAGTGACACCCGGCGTCACGAAATCACCGGTCATTTCCGGGTCAAAGGTGCCAGGGTTAACCATATTGGCCAGGCTAAACAGCGCCGGACCGCTACCGTCAGGACTCAGGTGACGATGGAAAATATTCATGTCGCCAAACTTGAAACCTGCCTGTTGAATGCTGTTAAGCAGGACATCGCCATTCAGGTGGGTGCCATGATGCGCAGCCACGTTCATGATGATGACCGCTTCTTTACGCTGCGGTTTTTCAACAACCGGTTCTGGCTCAACCACGGGCTCTGGTTCAACGAGCGGGGCCGGCGCAGGCTGAGGTGCAGGCTGCACGTGAACAGGCTGCTGCGGTTGGTGTACCGGCTGCGCAGGCTGTTGTGGCGCGGGTTGCTGCACAGGCTGTTGCTGAACCGGCTGTGGCGCAGCAGGCTGCTGATGGACAGGCTGTTGCGGCGGCTGACGCACCGGCTCTTCTCCAGGCTGCGGCGCCTGCTGGCGCGGCTGTGCAGAAGCATACGGCGGTTGATACTGGTGCTGCGGAGGCTGACGAGGGGCTTCATGCTCCCCATGAGCCGCGCCGGGCGCAGTATTGACCCGATGAACACGAACTTCACCCACGCCGTCGTCGTCGCTTCCGTCGATGTCATTTTCACTGTCATCGTCATCACGACTGGACTTCATGCGCTTCAGTGGGCGATCGCGAAACATAGAGGAACGCTCTTTACGGCTGGTCCAGAAACCATGTACCAGTAAAGCGATTATGGCGATCGCGCCAACAATGATTAATATCAGACGCAAATCCTGCATCATTATATTCTCTGTTGTTCTAACACCTTGCCACCACGGCAAACATTTACTCACTAAGAGTATTTGCCGTTTACGTCAAGTGCAAGTGTGTGCAGAGCATTCACAGCATAAAGATGAACTAAATCGTGCTTTTTGCTGTTTTTTCGAACATTTCCGAACTGGTCATTGGTCCGTAAGTGGATAATATAGGCGGGCAATTCCACTGGTTGTGAAAAAAGGAGTACAGCCTGGTTATGGTTTCAACATCATCTTCTCCCCCGCGCAGCGGCGTCTGGTATTTTTCTCAGGGCTGGAAACTGGTCTCACTGCCGGGGATTCGTCGCTACGTCATTCTGCCGTTGCTGATTAACATTATCCTGATGGGCGGCGCGTTCTGGTGGCTGTTCATCAGACTGGAGAGCTGGATCCCTTCGCTGATGAGCCATGTGCCGGACTGGCTGCAGTGGCTGAACTACCTGCTCTGGCCGGTTGCGGTCATCTCCGTGCTGCTGGTGTTCGGCTACTTCTTCTCGACGATTGCAAACTGGATAGCTGCGCCGTTTAACGGCCTCCTGGCAGAACAGCTGGAAGCACGTCTTACCGGTGCAACGCCGCCGGATACGGGCATGCTGGGGATCATGAAAGATATCCCACGCATCATGAAGCGCGAATGGCAGAAGTTTGCCTGGTATCTTCCCCGCGCCATTGTGCTGCTTATCCTTTATTTTGTCCCTGGCGTCGGTCAGACGGTGGCCCCGGTGCTGTGGTTCCTGTTCAGCGCCTGGATGCTGGCAATCCAGTACTGCGATTATCCGTTCGATAACCACAAGGTGCCGTTCAAAACGATGCGCAGCGCCCTGCGTACGCAAAAAGTCGCGAATATGCAGTTCGGGGCGCTGACCAGTCTGTTCACCATGATCCCGGTGCTCAACCTGTTCATCATGCCGGTCGCCGTTTGCGGCGCAACGGCGATGTGGGTTGACTGCTACCGTGCTAAGCACGCGTTATGGAAGTAATGCAAAAATGTGTAAAAAGGGGGTGGCTTATGCCGCCCCTTATTCCATACTGATCCCCATTATTTCCTTGCAGTATATAGATATGCGAATTCCTTACTTCCCCCTACCTGTTCAACAGGTATGCTGGGACGGTATCCCAATTTCATACAGTTAAGGACAGGCCATGAGTAAGATTTATGAAGACAACTCGCTGACTATCGGTCATACGCCCCTGGTTCGACTGAACCGTATCGGTAATGGACGCATTCTGGCGAAGGTCGAATCACGTAACCCGAGCTTCAGCGTGAAGTGCCGTATCGGTGCAAATATGATTTGGGATGCTGAAAAACGTGGCGTGCTGAAGCCAGGCGTTGAGCTGGTTGAACCGACCAGCGGTAACACCGGTATCGCACTGGCCTATGTTGCGGCGGCGCGCGGTTATAAACTGACGCTGACCATGCCTGAAACCATGAGCATCGAACGTCGCAAACTGCTGAAAGCGCTGGGCGCGAACCTGGTGCTGACCGAAGGTGCCAAAGGCATGAAGGGTGCGATTCAGAAAGCAGAAGAGATTGTTGCCAGCGATCCGGCGAAATATCTGCTGCTGCAGCAGTTCAGCAACCCAGCGAACCCGGAAATTCACGAAAAAACCACCGGCCCGGAGATTTGGGAAGATACCGACGGTCAGGTTGATGTATTTATCTCCGGTGTAGGCACCGGCGGAACCCTGACTGGCGTGTCGCGCTATATAAAAGGCACAAAAGGTAAAAAAGACCTGATTACCGTTGCCGTGGAACCAACCGACTCGCCGGTGATCACCCAGGCGCTGTCGGGCGAAGAGATCAAACCCGGCCCACATAAAATTCAGGGGATCGGTGCCGGCTTCATTCCGGGCAACCTGGATCTGAAGCTTATTGATAAAGTGGTGACCATCACCAACGAAGAAGCTATCTCTACCGCACGTCGCCTGATGGACGAGGAAGGTATTCTGGCGGGCATCTCTTCCGGTGCTGCTGTTGCGGCAGCGCTCAAACTTCAGGAAGATGAGGCCTTTACCAACAAGAATATTGTGGTTATCCTGCCTTCATCGGGTGAGCGTTACTTGAGCACCGCACTGTTTGCCGATCTGTTCACTGAAAAAGAACTGCAACAGTAATGCCAGCATGTTAATAACGCGTAAAAAAGCACCTTTTTGGGTGCTTTTTTGTGGCCTGCTTCAAAGTTTTACCCCTCCTGGCATTGATTCACCCCGTTGGGTCTGGTATTTAAACCAGCAATTATTTTGATGCGTGAAATTAATCAGTGAACGAAATAGCCTTGCTGAATCGATTTTATGATTTGGTTCAAGTCTTGCTTTCGCTGCATAATGTTTAATGACGATCGAAACGTCAGCGCTAACAATACAGGCTAAAGTTAAGTCGCCAGGCTAGACTTTAGTTCCACAACACTAAACCTATAAGTTGGGGAAATACAATGTTCCAGCAAGAAGTTACCATTACCGCTCCGAACGGTCTGCACACCCGCCCTGCTGCTCAGTTTGTTAAAGAAGCGAAAGGCTTCACTTCTGAAATCACTGTGACTTCCAACGGCAAAAGCGCCAGCGCAAAAAGCCTGTTCAAACTGCAGACTCTGGGTCTGACTCAGGGTACCGTTGTCACCATCTCTGCTGAAGGTGAAGACGAGCAGAAAGCAGTTGAGCATCTGGTAAAACTGATGGCTGAGCTCGAGTAAGTTTCCGGGTTCTTTTAAATATCAGTCACAAGTAAGGTAGGGTTATGATTTCAGGCATTTTAGCATCCCCGGGTATCGCTTTCGGCAAAGCACTGCTGCTGAAAGAAGACGAGATCGTCATCGACCGGAAAAAAATTTCTGCCGACAAGGTTGATCAGGAAGTTGAACGTTTTCTGAGCGGTCGTGCCAAGGCATCTGCGCAACTGGAAGCAATCAAGACTAAAGCTGGCGAAACTTTCGGTGAAGAAAAAGAAGCCATCTTCGAAGGGCACATCATGCTGCTCGAAGATGAGGAGCTGGAGCAGGAAATCATAGCCCTGATTAAAGATAAAAGCATGACGGCAGACGCTGCTGCGCATGAAGTTATCGAAGGTCAGGCAACTGCCCTGGAAGAACTGGATGATGAATACCTGAAAGAGCGTGCGGCTGACGTACGTGACATCGGTAAGCGCCTGCTGCGCAACATCCTGGGTCTGGCCATTATCGACCTGAGCGCTATTCAGGATGAAGTCATCCTGGTTGCCGCCGATCTGACCCCGTCTGAAACCGCACAGTTGAACCTGAAAAAGGTCCTCGGTTTCATCACTGACGCGGGCGGGCGTACCTCCCACACCTCTATCATGGCGCGTTCTCTGGAACTGCCTGCCATTGTGGGTACCGGTAGCGTCACCTCTCAGGTCAAAAACGACGATTATCTGATTCTGGATGCCGTAAACAACGTGGTTTACGTCAACCCAACTAACGAAGAGATCGAAAAACTGCGCGCGGTTCAGGAGCAGGTTGCGACTGAAAAAGCGGAACTCGCTAAGCTGAAAGACCTGCCTGCCATCACTCTGGACGGTCATCAGGTTGAAGTGTGCGCAAACATCGGTACCGTACGTGACGTCGATGGCGCTGAGCGCAACGGCGCGGAAGGTGTGGGTCTCTATCGTACTGAATTCCTGTTCATGGACCGTGACGCGCTGCCAACTGAAGAAGAACAGTTTGCTGCGTACAAAGCTGTGGCTGAAGCGTGTGGCTCTCAGGCGGTTATCGTCCGTACCATGGATATCGGTGGCGACAAAGAGCTGCCGTACATGAACTTCCCGAAAGAAGAGAACCCGTTCCTGGGCTGGCGTGCGATTCGTATCGCGATGGATCGTAAAGAGATCCTGCGCGATCAGGTTCGCGCTATCCTGCGTGCGTCTGCTTTCGGTAAACTGCGCATCATGTTCCCGATGATCATCTCTGTTGAAGAAGTGCGTGCACTGAAGAAAGAGATCGAAATCTACAAACAGGAACTGCGCGACGAAGGTAAAGCATTTGACGAGTCAATTGAGATCGGCGTGATGGTGGAAACACCTGCGGCGGCGACCATTGCGCGTCATTTAGCCAAAGAAGTTGATTTCTTTAGTATCGGTACCAATGATTTAACGCAGTACACCCTGGCAGTTGACCGTGGTAATGATATGATTTCACATCTCTACCAGCCAATGTCACCGTCCGTACTGAACTTGATCAAGCAAGTTATTGATGCTTCTCATGCAGAAGGTAAATGGACTGGCATGTGTGGTGAGCTTGCAGGCGACGAACGTGCTACACTTCTGTTGCTGGGTATGGGTCTGGACGAATTCTCTATGAGCGCCATTTCCATCCCGCGCATTAAGAAGATTATCCGTAACACGAACTTCGAAGATGCGAAGGTGTTAGCAGAGCAGGCTCTTGCTCAACCGACAACGGACGAGTTAATGACGCTGGTTAACAAGTTCATTGAAGAAAAAACAATCTGCTAATCCACGAGATGCGGCCCAAATTACTGCTTAGGAGAAGATCATGGGTTTGTTCGATAAACTGAAATCTCTGGTTTCTGATGATAAGAAAGACTCCGGAACTATTGAGATTGTTGCTCCGCTCTCCGGCGAGATCGTCAACATCGAAGACGTGCCGGATGTAGTGTTTGCTGAGAAAATCGTTGGTGATGGCATTGCTATCAAACCAACTGGCAACAAAATGGTTGCTCCAGTTGACGGCACCATCGGTAAAATTTTTGAAACCAACCATGCGTTCTCTATCGAATCTGATAGCGGTATCGAACTGTTCGTTCACTTCGGTATCGACACCGTTGAACTGAAAGGCGAAGGCTTCAAACGTATCGCGGAAGAAGGCCAGCGTGTTAAAGTTGGCGACCCGGTCATTGAATTCGATCTGCCACTGCTGGAAGAAAAAGCCAAGTCTACCCTGACGCCGGTTGTTATCTCCAACATGGACGAAATCAAAGAACTGATCAAACTGTCTGGCAGCGTCACCGTGGGTGAAACCCCGGTTATCCGCATCAAGAAGTAATTCTTGCCGCACAGAAAAATGGCGCCTTCGGGCGCCATTTTTGTTTATGCGGGCAGGATAAGCTCGTCGTAGCCTTTCGACTGCGTATAAATCATCACGTCTGTGACGCGGTCTCCTGCCATGCGAATCGCATCGGCAACGGTTTTGCCCTCAACGATCCCGCTCACCAGCTCTGAACAGAAGAGGTCGCCCGTGCCTTTCAGGTCCGTTTCAACACGCGGATGCGCACTGACGGTCACACCGTCTCGGGTAACCAGCACCACGTGAATATTCTCCGGATCGTCCGCCACCGGCGCACTGGTGATGGCCACCCATTTCAGCGTGTCGGAAAGTAACCCCTGCGCTGCCGCTATAGCACTTTCAGGCGTACGACACGGTTTGCCGCTTAGCACTTCCAGCTCAAAGACGTTAGGCGTGATCCCCTGCGCCAGTGGCAGCAGGTACTCCCGATACGCTTCAGGGATATCAGGTTTCACATACATCCCACTGTCAATATCGCCAATAACGGGGTCAACCAACACCAGCAGGTCAGGATGCTGCGCTTTGATCGCGGTGAGCCACTGCGCCAGGCATTTTATCTGGCTGGCGCTGCCCATGTAGCCCGTGGTAACGGCTTTAAGCTCGCGCAGGATCTCGCGCTCTTCCAGCGCCTTAAGATACCCGCTGAACCATTCATCGGGGATCACGCCGCCGTAAAAGGTATCGTAGTGCGGCGTGTTGCTGAACAGCACGGTCGGCACGGCGGTGACGGTCAGCCGGTGGGTACGAATATTCGGCACCGCAATGCTGTTCCCCACGCTGCCGTAAACCACCTGCGACTGTACCGCGACAATATCGGTTTGCTGCGCCCGGGTGTTATCCCGGAATAAAATCATCTCCATGACGCTTAAATCCCCGCCCCCTGCGTATAACTCTCTTCACCAAAGACGCCGGTAGAAAGATAGCGATCGCCGCGGTCGCAGATAATCGCCACCACGACAGCCCCGGGATGTGCCTGCGCAACACGCAATGCTCCCGCTACCGCGCCACCCGAGCTGACCCCGCAGAAGATACCTTCACGCACGGCCAGTTCACGCATCGTATTCTCCGCCTCGCGTTGATGAATATCCAGCACCTGATCCACCAACTGGGCGTTAAAAATGCCCGGCATGTATTCCGCCGGCCAGCGGCGAATACCCGGTATGCTGCTCCCCTCTTCCGGCTGCAGACCCACAATCGTTACCGCCTTTTCCTGCTCGCGCAGAAAACGGGATACGCCGGTAATGGTCCCTGTCGTGCCCATGCTGGAGACGAAGTGAGTGATGCGCCCGTTGGTCTGCTGCCAGATTTCCGGACCGGTAGTGGTGTAGTGAGCGTACGGGTTATCCGGGTTATTAAACTGATCGAGCAGTTTGCCTTCACCGCGTTCGGCCATGGCTAGCGCCAGGTCGCGCGCCCCTTCCATCCCCTCTTCTTTAGAGACCAGAATCAGTTCGGCACCATAGGCGCGCATCGCCGCACGGCGCTCCTGGCTCATGTTATCGGGCATCAGCAACGTCATGCGATAGCCTTTCAGCGCGGCAATCATTGCCAGCGCAATACCGGTGTTACCGCTGGTGGCTTCAATCAGCACGTCGCCGGGCTGAATTTCACCGCGTTTTTCGGCCTGCACAATCATGGACAACGCAGCCCGGTCCTTCACCGAACCGGCAGGGTTATTGCCTTCGAGTTTGACCCAGATTTCGCTGCCGTTGTCCGGCCCCATGCGCTGAAGTTTGACCAGAGGGGTGTTGCCGATGGTGTGTTCTAATGTGTTCAAGATCGCTGTCCAATAAAAAGCCCGGTGGCGCGCAGCGCTCCGGGCATACGGAGATCATATTCCAGACCGGCTAAGCGCAGCGCCTCCGGTCAAACTACGTGTCATTAACCTATCAGGCTGACTCCGCCAGAGCAATATCCTCGCGCGTCTCTATGCGCTCATTGCCATGATAAATACGGGCATGCTGCAGCCCAACAAACAGGCGTTCGCCCCGGTACGGCGGCTCGTCATCACGCATCACCACCGTCAGCGGCTCGGTATACCAGCCCAGCGGTTGTACCACCAATTGGGTGTAGTGCCCTTTAGGGCTAGCTTCCAGCACCTGCACCGGCAGCGGTGAATCCAGACTCGTCCGGCGGCTCACGTCCACTTCCCAGGGACGCAGGAACAGATCGACCGGCCCCTGATGTGCGGAGGTGTATCCCAGCGGCCAGCGGTGTGCGCCCACGTGGAATTGCCCACCGCGGATGGTGCCCTGCAGCCGGTTAACTTCGCCCATAAACTCGAGGACAAATCGGGTCGCCGGTTCACGCCAGAGCTGCTCTGGCTCATCAACCTGCTCGATGTTCCCCTGGCTCATCACCACCACGCGGTCCGCGACTTCCATCGCCTCTTCCTGATCGTGGGTGACGAAGACGCTGGTAAACTTCAGCTCTTCATGCAGCTGACGCAGCCAGCGGCGTAACTCTTTACGCACCTGCGCATCCAGCGCGCCAAACGGCTCATCCAGCAGCAGAATTTGCGGCTCAACGGCCAGGGCCCGCGCCAGCGCGACGCGCTGCTTCTGGCCGCCGGAAAGCTGCGCCGGGAAGCGGTCAGCCAGATGCGCAAGCTGTACCATCTCCAGCAGTTTGGTCACTTTCGCTTTGATGGTGGCCGCATCCGGACGCTCGCGGCGAGGCAGCACGGTCAGACCGAAAGCGATGTTATCGAACACGGTCATATGGCGGAACAGCGCGTAATGCTGGAACACAAAGCCCACTTTACGGTCGCGGGCGTGCAAACGGCTTACGTCGGTACCGTGAAAACGAATATGTCCGCTGGTCTGATGCTCAAGCCCGGCGATAATGCGCAGCAGCGTGGTTTTACCCGAGCCAGACGGCCCGAGCAGTGCCACCATTTGTCCGGAAGGGATATCCAGCGAGATATCATTCAGCACCTGGGTGCGACCAAAAGACTTCTTAATATTGGCAATCTCAATGCTCATGATTTCCCTCCTGGTGCTGACGTTTTTCCTGGTTCTCTAAACGCCACTGCACCACACTCTTCAAAAACAGGGTCAAAATCGCCATCAGCGTCAGTAACGCTGCGGCAGTAAAGGAACCGACGGTGTTGTAGTCCTGTTCCAGTAATTCAATCTGTAACGGTAACGACAGCGTTTCGCCGCGGATGGAGCCCGAGACGACCGAAACTGCACCGAACTCGCCAATGGCGCGGGCATTGGTCAGCACGACGCCGTAGAGCAGCGCCCAGCGAATATTCGGCAGCGTCACGCGGCGGAACATCTGCCAGCCGGATGCGCCCAGCAGAATTGCCGCTTCATCTTCGTTGCTGCCCTGGCTTAACATCACCGGGACCAGTTCGCGCACCACAAACGGACAGGTTACAAACACCGTGACCAGCACCATGCCCGGCCAGGCAAACATGACCTGTAGGTTATGCTCATCCAGCCAGCCGCCCAGCGGGCCGTTAGAGCCGTAGAAGAGCAGATATACCAGACCGGCCACTACCGGCGACACGGCAAACGGGATATCCAGCAGGGTCAGCAGCAGCTGACGTCCCGGGAAGTTAAAACGCGTTACCAGCCAGGCCAGCAGCGTACCGAACACCAGGTTGACCGGTACCGTGATAAGCGCAATCAGTACGGTTAGCCAGATGGCGTGCAGCATATCCGGGTTCGCCAGGTTTTCCAGCGCGGGCATCAACCCCTTGCTGAACGCCTGAACAAAAATATAAATCGTCGGCACGACGAGAATGAAGGCGGACACCAGCACGCCCGTACCAATCAGAAACCATTTTCCCCAGTTGATACGGGGAGCATCGTATCGCTTCAATTGAGTAACTTCCGCCATCAGTGACCTACCACGCGTCGACCAAAGCGACTTTGCAGAGTGTTAATTGAGTAGAGCAGCAGCAGCGATGCGGCAAGAATGACCGAGGCAATTGCGCTCGCCGCCGGGTAATCAAACTCCTGTAAGCGGATAAAAATCATCAGCGAGGTGACTTCGGTTTTCCACGCAATGTTCCCGGCAATGAAAATAACCGCGCCGAACTCACCGAGGCTACGGGTAAACGACAGCGCGATACCGGCCAGCAGCGCCGGAGAAAGCTCAGGCAGGACGACCTTGCGGAAGCTCTGCCAGCGCGTGGCACCCAGCGTTTCCGCTGCTTCTTCGTATTCAGGGCCTAACTCTTCGAGTACTGGCTGCACGGTGCGTACAACAAAAGGAATGCTGGTAAACGCCATCGCGACCGCGATACCGAGCCAGGTATAGGTCACTTTGATATCAAGCTTCGCCAGCCACTCACCGTAAAACCCGTTCACGGAAAAGAGCGAGGCAAGGGTTAACCCCGCCACCGCCGTCGGCAGCGCAAACGGCAGGTCCATTAACGCGTCGAGCAGCGTACGGCCCGGGAAACGGTAGCGGGTTAAGATCCACGCCATCAGCAGGCCAAAGGCCCCGTTAAAAATGGACGCCACAAACGCCGACAGCAGCGTCACCTTATAGGCTGCGACGACCTGCGGGTTGGTTATCACTTCCCAGTACTGCGCCCAGCTCATTTGCGCAAGCTGCATCACCAGCGCGCTGAGCGGCAACAATAAGATCAGGCAGACGAACAGCAAGCTGGTCCCGAGGCTTAAGGTAAAGCCCGGCAGCACACGTCTGGTAGAGACTGCAAACATTACTTACGCCCCGCCGCCAGCAATTTGTCTAACTCACCGCCGCTGGCAAAATGCGTTTTCATGACATCAGGCCAGGAGCCGAAATGGTCTTCCAAGCGGAACAGCTCGGTCTGCGGGAATTTATCCTTCAGTTTGTTCATCACATCCGGGTTATTCACGCGGTAGTAGTAATCGGTAATGATCGTCTGCGCCTGTGGGCTGTACAGGTAGTTGAGGTAAGCTTTTGCCGCTTTCTCTGTGCCGTTGGACTGCACGTTTTTATCTACCCACGCTACCGGGAACTCGGCGAGGATATTGGTTTTCGGGATAACGACCTCGAAACCCTGCGCCTCGTACTGTTTGCGGATATTATTCACTTCCGACTCAAAGCTGATCAGCACATCGCCCAGGCCGCGCTCTGCAAAGGTCGTGGTCGCGCCGCGACCGCCGGTATCAAACACCTCGACGTTTTTCAGGAACTGGGTCATGAACTGCTCGGTTTTCGCTTTATCGTTACCGTCAGCTTTGTCCGCCGCGCCCCACGCTGCCAGATAGGTATAGCGCGCGTTACCGGAGGTTTTTGGATTCGGGAAAATCAGCTTCACGTCGGAACGCACCAGGTCATTCCAGTCGTGGATATTTTTCGGGTTGCCCTTACGCACCAGGAAACCCATGGTGGAGTAGAACGGTGAGCTGTTGTTCGGCAAACGACTCTGCCAGTCAGCGGCGATCAGCTTGCCTTTGTCGTGCAGGATCTGCACGTCAGTGACCTGGTTATAGGTCACCACATCCGCTTTCAGCCCCTGGAGAATGGCCAGCGCCTGCTTGGACGACCCTGCGTGTGACTGTTTTATGGTCAGCTTGTCGCCGTTGTTGTCTTTCGCCCACTGCTGTTCAAACGGTGGGTTAAGGGCGGCAAACAGCTCGCGGGAAACATCATACGAACTGTTCAGCAGCTCAGTAGCCTGCGCCTGTGCCACCAGCAGCAAACCTGCCAGTGCCAGCGATCCTTTTTTCAGTACAGTAACGGCCATTGCGCACCCTTATAAATGTGATGACTATCTTATAGTCATAATATTTATAACGAGGACGAAAGGAGTAACGGTTTTATATACCGTTTGGTGATTTACAAGCAGAAAAGAGAATAAGGGTGCAGCCCGTCATGGTCCGCACCCCAGCCCTCTCCGTGCGGGAGAGGGTGGACAGCACTTACAGCGCCAGCAGACGCTCGACGGACGGGGCGAAGTAGTAGCCGCCGGTCACCGGTTTGGTGAAGCGCAGCATGGCGTCACGCTTGCCGTCGGTATCGCCAAACATGCTCAGCAGTTGCTGTTCGATGTTATGCAGGCGCGCGCAGTACGCACAGAAGTAAAGACCGTGGGTACCGCTTGCTGTGCCGTATGGCAGGCTCTGGCGAACAATCTTCAGACCTTTCCCGTCTTCCTTGAGGTCAACGCGGCTCAGGTGAGAGGTGACAGGACGGGCATCGCCGTCGATCTCTTCGTTGGCCTCTTTCGTACGGCCAATCATCATCTCCTGGTCATGCACGCTCATGCGGTTCAGCTGCTTGAGGTTGTGCTCCCAGCGCTGGACGAACACATAGCTGCCGCCCGCGTCGACACCGTCTTTGATCACCGCCACTTCACGACGCGTCTCTTCACCCGCCGGGTTTTCAGTTCCGTCAACGAAGCCGCTCAGGTCGCGTTCTTCCACCCAACGGAAACCGTGGATCTCTTCCTGAACGTCAATGCTGTCACCAAAAGCCGCAACCGCCGCCTGGGCAACGGAGAAGTTCACATCATGACGCAGCGAGAGAATGTGGATCAGCACGTCGAACTGCGTTGCGGGTGCCAGGCCTTTACCGTAAGGGATAAAATCCTTCAGCTCTTCGGCGCCTTCGCCACCGCTCAGTTGACGCCAGACGTTATGACCAAAGGCAACGACCGCGCCCAGATGGGCGTCCGGGAATTTGGCCTGGAAGGTGGCCAGCTTATCAACGAACGCTTTACTGGCCGCACGCAGGGCATCCACATCCCCTTTAACATTGGCTTCAATCCAAATCGCCGCGCGGCAATGTTCTGGCAAAATGCCACTCTGAACCTGAGACATCGCTCCTCCTGAAATAAAGATGCCACGTCAGCGTGGCATTGATGGCGGCTATTATACCCGTATTTCAGCGAGACGGTTTGTTCAGGCGCAAATTACTGCTTCCAGATAATTTTGCTCACTTTCCAGCTTTTCAGCGTGTCGTCAGACGGCATTAAACCTTCCGGACCACTCCAGGTACCGGTGAAGAAATAGCTGATGTGCTGGCTGCCCTGCGCTTTACATTCCACCGCCACGCCGTCGTCAGACGGGGCACTGGTGCAGTTGCCGAAGGCCTGTTTATAGAGTTCGCTAAACGGGGTTCCCACTTTCACACCGCTTTCGGTTGGGATGTCGTCGTCCATCACAGCAATGCGGTTTACCGTGCCTTTATCACCGTTAATCACCAGCGCCAGCGTGTCACCCTTCAGCGCTTCGAAATAACGCACGATATTGCCGTTTTCTGTTTTCATGCCGCTGCGCAGGCGATAACCGCCACCCAGTGCATCCTGAAGGGCGTCCTGATCCAGCGCCGTCGCGGCGGTAATTTTACCCACGCCCTGCTCGGTCACTTCCGTTGAAGAGCCAAACCAGTTCCACGGATAGGCCGCAGACCAGTTAATTGATGAGAGCGTTGAACAGCCGGTTAACGCCAGCGGGAGAGCGCATAAAAGTAAACGCACCGATTTCATTGAAACGTCCTTACGTGTTAAATCAACGCTTGTTGGAGTGCGGTATCGGCAAAAAGTGCCAGGTTAATCTTCCTGATGCGTAAAACAGGCGCGAAGGCGGGGATTCGTCAGCAGCCACTGCAGCGCCACGATATCCGCCACGAGCAGCGCAATACCGATCCCCGTAAGCGGTTCACCGCTCCACCAGAGCACCGGTTGCCAGACGAGCAGCGCAAGCTGAGCGAGGATCAGCAGCCAGCGAAGCGCACCCCACCGGCGCGGGATCGTATGCCGTCGCCCGCTGCATAAAAACGCCATCACTGCCGGCACGCCCGGCAGCAAGCCGAGCCAGAAGGCATCGTGATCGGGATAAAAGAGCGTCAGAAGGGTATCGCCCTGCCCGCGCGACGCGGCGGCCATCACAAACAGCACCCAGGTACGGGCCTGCAGCAGCAAAACGCACCAGAACAAAAAGGGCAGCCTGACACGCCCTTGCGCATCATAATCTGCCGGATGGATCTCAGTACTCTTCATCTTCTATCAGGCGCTTACCTAAGCTCAGTACGTCCGCGTGTTCATAACCCAGGCGTTCATACATGCCCAGCACCACGTCGTTATCTTCCCGCACCATGATCTGAATCTTCGGGCAGCCGCGGGCAATCAGTTTCTTTTCCAGTCGATTGAGCAGCGCATTGGCGATGCCGCGCGCACGAAATTCCGGGTGCACGCCCAGATAATAGGCCGAGCCGCGATGGCCATCGTACCCGCCCATCACTGTTCCCACCACCTCGCCGTTGACTTCTGCCACCAGAAACAGACTGACGTCGTGATTCAGCTTACGTTCAATATCCATTTCCGGATCGTTCCACGGACGCAGCAGATCGCAGCGCTCCCAAAGGGTGATCACCTCTTCGAAATCTTCCTGGCGAAAAACGCGTATCTCCATGGTATTAACCGCCTTTTCGGGTTTAAAAACAGTGATTATGGCGTGAACATCGCGTTTAGCCAATAACCGGGGAAAAACTCGCCAAAATTTGGCATAATGTCACTTTGTCACGTATTGAAATGAAAAGTAAAACAATTCTCAATAAGGACTGTCGTAACGCTAATCACGATACGATATAACACCAGGACCCCAATTTTTACAATTCAGGCCGCATGAGCACATTCAAACCATTAAAAGCACTCACATCGCGTCGTCAGGTTCTCAAAGCGGGGCTGGCGGCCTTAACGTTAACGGGCATCGCACAGCAGGCTCAGGCTAAAGAAGAGAGCACGCTCAAAACCAGTAACGGACACAGTAAACCGAAATCGAAAAAGCCGGGCGCGAAGCGTCTGGTCATGCTGGACCCCGGTCACGGCGGAATTGATACCGGCGCTATTGGTAAAAACGGTGCGAAAGAAAAGCATGTCGTGTTAGCGATTGCAAAAAATGTGCGCGCAATTTTACGCAGCAATGGCATTGACGCCCGCCTGACGCGTTCTGGCGACACGTTTATTCCGCTGTACGACCGCGTAGAGATCGCCCACCAGCACGGTGCCGATCTGTTTATGTCGATTCACGCGGACGGTTTTACCAACCCGTCGGCGGCGGGGGCTTCGGTGTTCGCCCTCTCCAACCGTGGGGCGAGTAGCGCCATGGCGAAATATCTCTCCGATCGTGAAAACCGGGCGGATGAGGTTGCGGGGAAAAAAGCCACCGACAAAGATCATCTGTTACAGCAGGTGCTGTTTGACCTCGTTCAGACGGACACCATTAAAAACAGCCTGACGCTCGGCTCGCATATTCTGAAGAAGATTAAACCGGTGCATCGCCTGCACAGCAGGAGCACCGAACAGGCGGCGTTCGTGGTGCTTAAGTCGCCGTCAATTCCGTCCGTGCTGGTGGAGACGTCGTTCATCACCAACCCGGAGGAAGAACGCCTGCTCGGCACCACCGCGTTTCGCCAGAAGATCGCCAACGCCATCGCCTCAGGCATAATCAGTTACTTCAACTGGTTCGATAACCAGAAAGCGCACTCCAGGAAACGTTGATGAAACCCAATGCACAGCTGGTAAAAACATTCCTGCTGCAGCTGCAGGATGAGATTTGCCAGAAACTGGCCGCCGCAGATGGCGGTGAATTTCAGGAAGATAGCTGGCAGCGCGAAGCCGGTGGCGGCGGACGCAGCCGCGTGCTGCGTAACGGCGGCATCTTTGAGCAGGCTGGCGTCAATTTTTCCCACGTCCACGGAGACGCGATGCCCGCTTCCGCCACGGCTCATCGACCAGAACTGGCAGGCCGCAGCTTCGAAGCAATGGGCGTATCGCTGGTGGTTCATCCACACAATCCGTATGTGCCGACCAGCCATGCCAACGTGCGCTTTTTCATTGCTGAAAAACCCGGGGCCGATCCGGTCTGGTGGTTTGGCGGCGGTTTTGACTTAACGCCCTACTACGGGTTTGAAGAAGATGCCGTGCACTGGCACACCACCGCACGCGATCTCTGTCAGCCGTTTGGGGACGACATCTACCCGAAATTTAAAAAATGGTGCGATGACTATTTTTATCTGAAGCACCGCGATGAGCAGCGCGGCATTGGCGGGCTGTTCTTTGACGATCTCAACACGCCAGATTTTGATACCGCGTTCAGCTTTATGCGGGCGGTAGGTGAAGGGTATACCGGGGCCTATCTGCCGATCGTGGCGCGACGTAAAGATACCGACTACGGCGTGCGTGAGCGCGAGTTCCAGCTTTACCGCCGTGGGCGCTACGTAGAGTTCAACCTGGTATGGGATCGCGGTACGCTGTTTGGCCTGCAGACCGGCGGGCGCACGGAGTCCATTTTGATGTCGATGCCGCCGCTGGTTCGCTGGGAGTACAGCTACGAGCCAAAAGAAGGCAGCCCGGAGGCTGCCCTGAAAGATTTTATTACGATTCGGGACTGGGTGTAATGCCGGCAGGCGCAGCGCTTACAGCGGCTGCGTCTGCGCTTCAACCACCGCCAGTGCCACCATATTCACGATACGACGCACCGAAGCAATCGGCGTCAACACGTGCACTGGCTTCGCCACGCCCATCAGCACCGGTCCTACGGTGACCCCTTCAGAGCTGGAGACACGCAGCAGGTTGTAACTGATGCGGGCCGCTTCCACGTTCGGCATAATCAGCACGTTTGCAGAACCTTTCAGCGGGCTGTCCGGCATGCGTTCGTTACGAATGCTCTCCACCAGCGCAGCATCACCGTGCATCTCGCCGTCAATCATCAGTTCCGGCGCACGCTGGCGAACCAGCTCCAGCGTCTGGCGCATTTTGCACGCCGCCGCTGATTTCGACGAACCGAAGTTGGAGTGCGACAGCAGCGCCACCTTCGGTTCAATACCAAAGCGACGCACGGTTTCTGCCGCCATCACGGTGATCTCCGCCAGCTCTTCCGGGCTCGGATCGTCGTTAACGTAGGTGTCGGCAATAAAGGTGTTGCCGCTTGGCAGCAGCAGCGCGTTCATCGCCCCGGCGGTGTGGACCCCTTCGCGATAGCCGAAGATCTCCTGCACCACGCTGAAGTGCTCGTGGTAATCACCGATCGTGCCGCAGATCAACGCATCCGCTTCACCGCGATGGACCATGATCGCCCCGATCACCGTGGTGTTGCTGATCACGGCCTTTTGCGCCTGCTCCTGGGTGATCCCGCGACGTTTCATGATCGCGTAGTATTCGTTCCAGTACTCTTTAAAGCGCGGATCGGATTCGTTATTAACGATCTCAAAATCCACACCCGCTTTGATCTGCAGCCCCAGCTTCTGAATACGCATCTCGATAACGCTCGGACGACCGATCAGGATTGGCTTCGCCAGACCTAAGGTGATCAGCTCCTGCGTGGCATGCAGAACGCGCGCCTCTTCCCCTTCCGCCAGCACCACGCGTTTCGCGTCGGCACGCGCCTGGGAGAAAATGGGCTTCATAAACAGGTTGGTTTTGTAGACAAACTCGGTGAGCTTATCGACGTAAGCATCGAAATCTTTGATGGGGCGCGTCGCCACGCCGGAGTCCATTGCCGCCTTAGCAACCGCCGGGGCGATTTTGACAATCAGACGCGGGTCGAATGGTTTTGGAATGATGTAGTCCGGGCCAAAGCTCAGATCCTGGTCACCATACGCCGAGGCGACCACTTCGCTCTGCTCGGCATGCGCCAGTTCCGCAATGGCATGAACGGCCGCGAGCTTCATCTCTTCGTTGATCGCCGTCGCGCCCACGTCCAGCGCCCCGCGGAAGATGAACGGGAAGCAGAGAACGTTGTTCACCTGGTTCGGGTAATCGGAACGACCGGTACAGATAATGGCATCTTCACGCACGGCTTTTGCCAGCGGCGGCAGAATTTCCGGCTCCGGGTTTGCCAGCGCCAGAATCATTGGCGCACGCGCCATTTTCTTCACCATCTCCTGGGTCAGCACTTTCGGGCCTGAACAGCCAAGGAAGATATCCGCGCCGTCAATCACGTCCTCCAGCGTGCGTTTACCGTCGTCTTCTACCGCGTAGGCCGCTTTGGTTTCCGCCATGTTCGGCTCACGGTCCTTGTAGATAACGCCTTTGGAGTCGCAGACCACAATGTTGTGCTTCTGCATGCCCAGCGCCACCAGCAGGTTCATACAGGCGATTGCCGCCGCGCCTGCGCCGGAGACCACCATACGGACGTCAGAGAGATTTTTCTCAACCACACGCAGACCGTTCAGAATGGCCGCGGTGCTGATAATCGCGGTACCGTGCTGGTCATCATGGAACACGGGAATGTTCATACGCTCGCGCAGTTTCTGCTCGATATAGAAACATTCCGGCGCTTTGATGTCTTCGAGGTTGATCCCACCGAAGGTCGGTTCCAGCGCGGCAACCACATTGATGAATTTATCAGGATCGAGCTCATCCACTTCGATATCGAACACGTCAATACCGGCAAATTTCTTGAACAGAACGCCCTTGCCTTCCATCACGGGCTTACCGGCCAGCGCACCAATATTGCCTAATCCCAGCACCGCCGTCCCGTTAGAGATCACGGCGACCAGGTTGCCACGCGCGGTGTATTTATAGGCTGCCAGCGGATCTTTTTCGATTTCGAGGCACGGCGCCGCGACGCCGGGCGAATAGGCCAGTGCCAGATCGCGCTGAGTCGCCAGCGGTTTTGTCGGGGAGACCTGAATTTTACCTGGGACAGGGAACTCGTGGAAATCGAGAGCACTCTGTTTTAACTGATCATCCATCTTATTTTTCCTTTCACGTATCGGTCAAAAGGGTGACGTTTGCGATCCTGAAGCACACCCTGGTGTGCCGCCTAGTATCGCCGCAGGCAGCCACATAAACTTTGAAGGCTGCCAAACTCTCACCATTGCAGAATAAAAATTGTTATCAATTTATAACAACCATGTTACCCGTCTCAGAAAGCAATGCCTCCCCCGTCTGCTATGCTTTTTTGTTAAGTCCATCATGATTTTCGCAGAAGTGTGAACTAACGCACTCGAGTAACTCTTTTATTTCCAAGGAGTAATTATTTATGAACCAACTAGACGGCATCAAACAATTCACTACCGTGGTCGCCGACAGCGGTGATATCGAGTCGATTCGCCACTATCAGCCCGAAGATGCGACCACTAACCCTTCGCTGCTGCTCAAAGCGGCCGGTCTTGCTCATTTTAGTCATCTGATTGATGACGCTATCGACTACGGTAAACAGCGCGGTAAAACACAGGAGCAGCAGGTCGCCGAAGCGAGCGACAAGCTGGCCGTTAATTTCGGTGCGGAAATTCTGAAAAGCATCCCGGGACGCGTCTCTACCGAAGTGGACGCCCGCCTCTCCTTCGACCAGGAGAAGAGCATCACGAAAGCCCGCCGCCTGGTTGAGCTCTACCAGGAGCAGGGCATCGATAAATCGCGCATTCTGATTAAGCTGGCCTCAACCTGGGAAGGGATCCGCGCGGCGGAAGTTCTGGAAAAAGAGGGGATCCATTGCAACCTGACGTTGCTGTTCTCCTTTGCGCAGGCGCGCGCCTGTGCCGAAGCCGGCGTCTTCCTGGTGTCTCCGTTCGTCGGGCGAATCTATGACTGGTATCAGGCTAAACAGCCGATGGATCCGTACGTGGTGGATGAGGACCCGGGCGTGAAATCGGTGCGTAATATCTACGACTATTACAAACAGCACCGCTACGAAACCATCGTGATGGGCGCCAGCTTCCGCCGTACCGAGCAGATCCTCGCCCTGGCAGGCTGTGACCGCCTGACCATCTCCCCTAACCTGCTTAAAGAGCTGCAGGACAAAGAGGAGACGGTTATCCGCAAACTGGTGCCCACATCAACCGTTCTCCCCAAACCTAAAGCCATGACCGAAGCGGAATTCCGCTGGGAGCACAATCAGGACGCAATGGCCGTCGAAAAACTGGCGGAAGGCATCCGCCTGTTCGCCGTCGACCAGCGCAAACTTGAAGATCTTCTTGCCGCCAAACTTTAACCTTGCCACGGAGTGAATTATGTCCCGTAAAGAGCTAGCCAATGCCATTCGCGCCCTCAGTATGGATGCCGTGCAGAAGGCCAATTCCGGCCACCCTGGCGCCCCCATGGGCATGGCTGACATTGCCGAAGTGCTGTGGAATGATTTCCTGAAGCACAACCCGAACGACCCCAGCTGGTACGATCGTGACCGTTTTATTCTCTCTAACGGCCACGCCTCCATGCTGCTCTACAGCCTGCTGCACCTTTCCGGCTACGACCTGCCGCTATCCGAGTTAAAAAACTTCCGCCAGCTGCAAAAAACCCCGGGCCACCCGGAGATAGGCTATACGCCGGGTGTGGAGACCACCACCGGGCCGCTCGGCCAGGGGTTAGCCAACGCGGTCGGGCTGGCGATTGCCGAACGCACGCTGGCGGCGCAGTTTAACCAGCCAGACCACGAGATTGTCGATCACTACACTTATGTGTTTATGGGTGACGGCTGTCTGATGGAGGGGATTTCTCACGAAGTCTGTTCGCTGGCGGGCACGCTGGGGCTGGGCAAGCTGATCGGATTTTACGATCACAACGGTATCTCCATCGACGGGGAGACCAAAGGCTGGTTTACCGACGACACGGCAAAACGATTTGAGGCCTACCACTGGCACGTAGTGCATGAAATTGACGGCCACGACCCAGAAGCGGTGAAAAAAGCGATTCAGGAAGCGCAAAGCGTGAAGGACAAACCGTCCCTGATCATCTGTCGCACCACCATCGGTTTCGGCTCACCGAACAAAGCGGGTAAAGAGGAAGCCCACGGCGCGGCGCTGGGTGAAGAAGAAGTGGCGCTGACCCGGCAGAAACTGGGCTGGAAATACCCACCGTTTGAGATCCCGAAAGAGATCTACCGCGAGTGGGACGCCCGCGAAGAGGGTGAAAAAGCCCAGCACGCGTGGAATGAAAAATTTGCCGCCTATCAAAAAGCCCACCCGGAACTGGCCGCTGAATTCTCGCGTCGCATGAGCGGTGGCCTGCCGGAGGACTGGGAAGCGAAAACCCAGGCGCTGATTGAAAATCTGCAGTCTAACCCGGCGAAAATTGCCACCCGTAAGGCCTCGCAAAACACGCTGAACGCCATCGGCCCCCTCCTGCCCGAACTGCTGGGCGGCTCCGCAGATCTGGCTCCAAGTAACCTGACCATCTGGTCTGGCTCAAAATCGCTGAAAGAGGATATTGCCGGAAACTATATCCACTACGGGGTGCGTGAGTTCGGGATGACCGCCATTGCCAATGGCATCGCCCATCACGGCGGGTTTGTGCCCTACACCGCCACCTTCCTGATGTTCGTTGAGTATGCCCGTAACGCGGCGCGTATGGCGGCATTAATGAAAGCGCGGCAGATCATGGTCTACACCCACGATTCGATTGGTCTGGGTGAAGACGGTCCCACGCATCAGGCCGTTGAGCAGCTGGCGAGCCTGCGTTTAACGCCAAACTTCAGCACCTGGCGTCCGTGCGATCAGGTCGAAGCGGCGGTTGGCTGGAAGCTGGCGGTTGAGCGCCACACGGGGCCAACGGCATTAATTCTGTCGCGGCAAAACCTGGCCCAGATTGAACGCACGCCGGAGCAGGTAAAAAATATCGCCCGCGGCGGGTACATCCTGAAAGACAGCGGCGGCAAACCGGATGTCATCCTGATTGCTACCGGTTCTGAGGTGGAAATTACCGTGAAGGCTGCGGAAAAACTGACCGCCGAAGGTCATGCGGTACGCGTGGTATCCCTGCCGTCCACCGACATTTTTGATGCTCAGGATGAGGCCTACCGTGAATCGGTCCTGCCCTCTAACGTCGCAGCCCGTGTGGCCGTCGAGGCGGGTATCGCCGACTACTGGTACAAATATGTCGGGCTGAAAGGTGCTATCGTCGGGATGCGTGGGTACGGCGAGTCGGCGCCTGCCGACAAGCTGTTCCCGTATTTTGGCTTTACCGTTGAGAATGTGGTTGAGAAGGCGCTGAGCGTAATTTAGCGCGTGATCCACAACGTGGGCCAGGCATCTGGCCCATTCCAGTTATCGCAGCTGGGCTCTTCTGCATAACGCACCAGGCGGAAACGCTGGCCGTCAAAACGCCAGCGCGTCTGGACCCCACAATCGCCAATACCGCGCCCCAGCGCGAGCGTAGTCAGCTCGCGCGTTTTCTCATCAAAGCGGGCATTCATCAATTCGATTTCACTGCTATCGTCTGCAGGGGTGAAAGGCAGACGCAGCCTTACACTGCGGGAAGAAAACGGCTTTTTGCGCGATACCAGCCAGGCCAGATCGACCGTGTTATACGCCCCTGCCTCACAGCTAATAATCAGCAATGCTTTTTCATCGGTTAACGCGGTAACGCGCACTTCACGGCGGTTAGGATCGAGCGAGCACTGGCTGTTGTTCATCCGCCAGGTGCCATAATCCAGCAGGTCGTTCAATTCGGCGTGGGAGAGCGGCGTCGGCGTCGGATTGACTACCGCCACCTTTTTTAAGGCGGGTGCAGGCGGCACGCTTAACGGCGGATCGTCACCTTTTTTAATCCAGGCCGTTTCACTCCCGACACGTTTCTGCTGCGCGTCAATAAACAACAGCGCGGCTTTCAGGCCGTTCAGAGAGATAACCTGGTCACCGCCGCGCAAGGTCAGGGCTTTTCCTTCCTGGATATTTTTCAGAAACGCCGTGATGGTGGCGGCATCATCACTTTTCAGATGCCACGGGGTTAACTGCCAGTGCTGCCGATCCAGCTTGAGAGGAACCTTATCCAGCAACAACCGCGGCGCAATATCCGCTTCTTTCACGGCAGGGTCAGCAAGGCCGCCGAGATCGATACGCAGCGTAGCGTCGGTTTTCGCGCCGGCACTGCGGCTGAGCGTCATGACCAGCCCCCGGTGTTCACCGGTATTGCGTGCGAGGCAAAAATTCTGGTTATTGCAGGTCACCTGCCAGTCAGAAAATAATTGCTGGGCAGGCGCAGCCCACACCTGCGAGGAGGTGAGCACGCAAAACAGGCAGAGAAGAGAGACGCAATAGCGCATGAATGGCACAATCCCGGAACGAAAACGCTTAACTGGGCTGTATCTTCGTGTTCCCGCCCGGGTTGCTCAATCGGATTTATCGGATAGATTTATCCGAAATACATTCTATCACCGTTCGAAAGAGGCGTTCATCAGCCCGGTCGTTTGAAGATACTGTAGTAATATCACAGCTTTACCATCCCTGATTTCCCCGGCATGCATCATCTCCAGCGCCCGGGAAAACGGCAACTCCAGCACTTCAATATCTTCATCTTCCACGCCACCGCCGCGGTGAGTACGCTGCGCATCGCTGTATTCCGCGATGAAGAAGTGGACGATTTCCGTCACGCCGCCAGGAGACATAAACAGCTCGAAGACCTTTTTGACCTCTCCCACTTCAAAGCCAGTCTCTTCGACGGCCTCTTTGCGGATGCACACTTCCGGCTCGTCGTCATCAAGCAGGCCCGCACAGGTTTCAATCAACCTGCCGTCAGGGTTGCCATTGACCCATGTTGCTACCCTGAACTGACGGATCAGCACCACACTCTGCTTTTCACGGTTATAGAGCAAAATGGTGGCGCCATTGCCGCGGTCATAGACCTCGCGTTTATGGCGGATCACTTCACCGTTATTACGGGTTAAATCGTAAGTGATGTTACGCAGGACAAAGTAGTTTTCAGAAAGGATTTTGTCTTTGATAACGTCAATTTTCAGGGTCATACGGGCTCCACGACACAATGAGTCTTCCTATAGTACGCCGTGAAACCCGCTTTGTCGCCCGCCTGGTTTAGTGCATTTTCGGCACACTGACCTCAAGCCAGTCGAGGATCCCCCGCGCCGCATGACGCCCTTCCGCCATCGCCGTCACCACCAGATCAGCGCCGCGCACCGCATCACCGCCGGCGAAAATTTGCGGGTTAGACGTCTGGTAACGATAGCGGCTTTCCACCGAGGCAATGATTCGCCCCCAGTCATCGGTGTTGACGCCCTGACTCTCCAGCCAGGGCATGGCATGTGGGTTAAAGCCAAAAGCCATAATCACCGCATCGGCCGGCATGACAAACTCGCTGCCCTCCACCGGGACGGGTCGACGACGCCCCTGCGCATCCGGCTCTCCCATCCGGGTGCGCAGCATCCGGATGCCGTTAACCTTGCCGTCAGCAGCAAGGGTCAATTCAACGGGCTGGACGTTAAATTCAAATGCGGCTCCCTCTTCTTTCGCATTCTTCACCTCTTTTTTCGAGCCCGGCATATTGGCTTCATCCCGGCGATAGGCGCAGGTGACTTTTGCCGCGCCGTGACGTAACGCGGTGCGCACGCAGTCCATTGCGGTATCCCCCCCGCCCAGCACCACCACGTTGAGCCCACGGGTGTCGATAAACGGTTCGTTGGCCGTCGCGTCCAGCCCCATGACGTGGCGCGTGTTCCCCACCAGGAACGGCAACGCATCGTAGACACCCGGCGCATCTTCATGGGGGATGCCCGCTTTCATCGAACGATAGGTTCCCACGCCAATAAACAGGGCGTCGTAATCTGTTTGCAACTGAGACAACGACACATCGCTGCCCACGTCGCAGTTCAGCTCGAAGTGAACCCCCATCGCAGTAAAAATCTCTCTGCGTCGTGCGAGCAGGGATTTATCCAGCTTAAAGGCCGGAATGCCGAATGTCAGCAAGCCGCCGATTTCGGGATGCCTGTCATAGACCGTCACGCTCACCCCGCTGCGCACCAGCACATCCGCGCATGCCAGCCCGGCAGGCCCCGCGCCGATAATCGCGACGCGTTTTCCCACCGAAGAAACGCCAGACATATCCGGTCGCCAGCCCAACGCCAGCGCCTGGTCAGAGATGTAGCGCTCGAGGTTGCCAATGGTCACCGACCCTGACGCATCGCGCGCGGTGCAGGCACCTTCACATAACCTGTCCTGCGGGCAGACCCGGCCGGTAATTTCAGGTAAACAGTTGGTCTGATGAGAAAGTTCGACCGCGCCGAGGATGTCACCGGCGTTAATCCGTTCAATCCACTGCGGAATGTGGTTGTGCAGCGGGCAGGTCCATTCACATATGCTGTGCTCCCCGCATTTCAGGCAGCGCGATGCCTCGCGTCTGGCCTGTTCGGTCCGAAACGGCAGGTATATTTCATTGAAATGGCCAACCCGCTCTTCGGCAGCCAGTTTGTCGGGCTCGCCGCGTGGTGGTGTGTTGTGCATTTGCTGCAGTTTGGTGGGTGCCGTCCCCTCGCTGACTGCCTCACTGTGCCAGGGTTGCGCCTCCAGCCTGGCGGTGCGCTGACGGCGCGATTTTGCCAGGTTATCCAGCACCTCTGGCGTCGCCAGCGTCAGCACATCTGCCGGGCAATTTTCGATACAGGCCGGGCCCTGCGGGCGGGTCAGGCAGAGATCGCATTTATACGCCGAGGCTTTTGCACTGCCGTTGTCGAGTGGCGTAACGATAATCTCCATCGTGCCGAAGGGACAGGCAACCACGCAGGCTTTACAACCGATGCATTTTTGTTGATTCACCTGTACGCTGTCATCGCGTTTGCTGATGGCGCCGTTCGGGCAACTGAGTGCACACGGGGCATTTTCACAGTGGTGACAGGTGACGGGGCTGTTCTGCGCGCCAGAGTTAAGGACCGTAATACGGGGATGGAAATGGCGCTTGCTCAGGACATGTTGCTCATCATTATGCGCCATTACGCAGGCAACTTCGCAGGCGTGGCACCCAATACATTGCTGGCTGTTAGCCATAATAAAACGATTCATAACGACACCTGTTTTTGGTTCAATAACCTTATTCTTTGTATGAATATGGTATTTACTCATCACAGCGTCGTCAGGCAATGTTCAATTACCCGGAATGCCAAACTATTTCCAGTGAACCTGTGGCAGATCAATTTTATTCAGGAAGCCGTTCTGTGACCGTTAAACGCCCTGTTTCCGCAAGCCTGGCCTGGGCTTTCTTTTCGATGATTGTGTTATCCGTTCTGACCAGCACCGTCGCGCTGCTGACGCTTGCCAGCAGCCAGCGTGACGCCGAAGCCATCAATATTGCGGGTTCACTGCGTATGCAGAGTTACCGGCTGGGCTATGAGATGCAGCGCAATAGCCCTTCCCTGACACAGCATCGCCAACACTGGCAACACACCCTGAGCGCACCTGCACTCCAAAAGCTGAACCGCTGGTACGTGCCGGACGATGTCAAACAGCGCTACCAGCAGCTGCATCTGGCCTGGCAGGAGATGGATACGCACATCGCCCGCGGCGATCTCGCGTGGTATCAAACCCATATCGAAGATTTTGTTGGCCGTATTGATGCCTTTGTGCTCGCCCTTCAGCACTATACCGAACATAAAATTCAGACGGTGACCCTGCTCTCTCTGGCTGGCGCGCTGGGGATCCTGCTGCTGACGGTGTTTACCCTGCGACGCATCCGTCGCCAGGTGGTCTTGCCGCTCAACAATCTGGTCGCCGCAAGCGAACGCGTTGAACGGGGACAATTTGATACCCCGGCACCGGATACCGCTTTGCCGAATGAACTCGGTCAGCTGTCCCGCGCCTTTAACCATATGTCGGCGGAGTTACACACCCTCTATCGCTCGCTTGAAGATTCGGTTGCGGAAAAGACCCGGCACCTGAACGAGGCGCATCAGCAGCTCGAAATGCTGTTCAAATGTTCGCAGGCGCTCAACACCGGACAGATAGACAGTCACTGTTTCCGGCATATATTGCAAATCGTCCATGAATACACCCGGATGAATTATCTGGAGTTACGGACCAGCGACGACTGGCGTCTGTGTGAAGGGAGTGAGGCAGCCGACATGCCGCTGCAAAACCTGCCGGTGCTGATGCAGGACACGCTCTACGGCGAGCTGCGCTGGCAGAGCGAGACGGACAGCGTCCCGCTTCCGCTGATGAGAAGCGTGGCGACAATGCTCGGGCGCGGGCTTTACTTCAACCAGGCGCAAAAGCATTACCAGCAGTTGCTGCTGATGGAGGAGCGCGCGACGATTGCCCGCGAACTGCATGATTCCCTCGCGCAGGTGTTGTCGTATCTGCGGATCCAGCTTGCGCTGCTTAAGCGTGCCGTACCGCAAGAGAATGCCCCGGCGCAAACCATCATCACCGACTTCTCCCGCGAGCTTAACAATGCCTGGCATCAGCTTCGCGAGCTGCTCACCACCTTCCGCCTGACGCTCAACCACGCTAACCTGCCGGCAGCCCTTCAGGAGTCACTCGACGGCCTGCAGAGCCAGACGCAGGCAAAGCTGCATCTTGACTGTCGCCTCTCCTCGCTGGCCCTTGACGCACAAAAGCAGGTGCATCTGCTGCAGATCGTGCGTGAAGCGGTGTTGAACGCAATCAAGCACGCGCAGGCCAGCGAGATCACCGTAAGCTGTATCACCGCCGTGGACGGCACGCACAGCGTGAGCATTCGCGACAATGGCATCGGGATTGGCGAAGCCAGCGAGCCGCCGGGACATTACGGGCTGAATATAATGCGTGAACGCGCGGAACGGCTCGGCGGTACCCTGCACTTTTCGCAGCCACAAAATGGGGGAACGCAGGTGAGCGTGACATTCCCTTCGTCGCTGGCGTTAACAGGTAAATAACCGTAAAGGGGGCAGCGCAGAGAAACGCGCATGATAATTTACATTATCTCCTTTATTTCTCCACGTTTGGTCTTCGTCTTGCCGCTAAAGTGGTACGGGCAATAAACAATAATGACGTGCAGCAAAACGAGGTCAATTTTTCATGGCGAATTTTTTCATCGATCGCCCCATTTTTGCCTGGGTACTTGCCATTCTGTTGTGTCTGACAGGTGTCCTGGCCATTACTTCACTTCCCGTTGAGCAATACCCCGATCTGGCACCCCCTAACGTGCGTGTCACAGCAAACTATCCCGGCGCCTCGGCACAGACGCTGGAAAATACCGTGACGCAGGTTATCGAGCAGAACATGACGGGTCTGGATAACCTGATGTACATGTCCTCACAAAGCAGTGCCACGGGCCAGGCGACGGTGACCCTGAGCTTTACGGCCGGGACTGACCCGGATGAAGCGGTGCAGCAGGTACAAAACCAGCTGCAGTCAGCCATGCGAAAACTGCCGCAGGCAGTGCAAAATCAGGGCGTTACCGTACGTAAAACGGGGGATACCAATATTTTGACCATCGCGTTTGTCTCCACCGATGGTTCCATGGATAAGCAGGATATTGCGGACTACGTTGCCAGTAACATTCAGGACCCGCTCAGCCGTATTAACGGTGTAGGGGATATCGACGCCTACGGGTCACAATATTCAATGCGCATCTGGCTCGATCCTGACAAGCTGAACAGCTTCCAGATGACGGCGACTGACGTGACGGACGCCATCAAATCGCAGAACGCCCAGATTGCCGTAGGGCAGCTGGGAGGAACGCCTTCCGTCGAAAAACAAGCCCTGAATGCCACCATTAACTCGCAATCGTTGCTTCAGACTCCGGACCAGTTCCGCAACATCACCCTGCGCGTGAATCAGGACGGTTCAGAAGTGCGGCTGGGCGATGTCGCCACGGTGGAAATGGGCGCGGAAAAGTACGACTACCTGAGCCGCTTTAACGGTAATCCCGCCTCCGGCCTGGGGATTAAACTGGCCTCCGGCGCAAATGAAATGGCGACGGCGAAACTGGTGTTAGACCGCCTGGACGAGCTGTCGAACTATTTCCCTCACGGCCTTGAATACAAAGTCGCCTACGAAACCACCTCCTTCGTTAAAGCGTCGATTGAGGATGTGGTGAAGACCCTGCTGGAAGCCATCGCGCTGGTCTTCCTGGTCATGTACCTGTTCCTGCAAAACTTCCGGGCGACGCTGATCCCGACCATAGCCGTCCCCGTGGTCCTGCTGGGCACCTTCGCGGTGCTTTACGCGTTTGGCTACAGCATCAACACGCTGACGATGTTTGCAATGGTGCTGGCAATTGGCCTTCTGGTGGATGACGCCATCGTGGTGGTTGAAAACGTCGAGCGCATCATGAGCGAGGAAGGCCTTTCCCCGCGCCAGGCCACGCGTAAATCGATGGGGCAAATACAGGGCGCGTTAGTCGGCATCGCCATGGTGCTTTCGGCGGTCTTTATCCCGATGGCCTTCTTTGGCGGCACAACCGGCGCCATTTACCGCCAGTTCTCGATAACCATCGTCTCGGCAATGGTGCTTTCGGTACTGGTGGCGCTGATCCTGACCCCTGCGCTCTGCTCTACCCTTCTTAAGCCTTTGCACAAAGGCGAGCAGCATGGTCAGAAAGGGTTCTTCGGCTGGTTTAACCGCATGTTTAACCGCAATGCCGCGCGTTATGAATCCGCTGTCGGTAAAGTGTTGCACCGCAGCCTGCGCTGGATGCTGATTTACGTAGTGCTGCTGGGTGGAATGGTCTGGCTATTCCTGCATCTGCCTACCTCGTTCCTGCCAATGGAGGACCGGGGAATGTTCACCACCTCCGTGCAACTTCCGAGCGGCGCGACGCAGCAGCAGACGCTAAAAGTGGTCGAAAAAGTCGAACAGTACTTCTTCACCCAGGAGAAAGATAATGTGGTGTCGGTCTTCTCCACCGTGGGCTCTGGCCCGGGCGGTAACGGGCAGAACGTTGCCCGTATGTTTGTACGCCTGAAGGACTGGGACGAGCGCGACACAAAAACGGGGACCGCGTCGGCCATCATTGAACGCGCAACCCACGCGTTTACGAAGATCAACGAAGCGCGCGTCTTTGCCAGCAGCCCACCGGCCATTAGCGGGCTGGGCAGTTCTGCCGGGTTTGACATGGAACTGCAGGATCACGCCGGTGCAGGCCACACGGCGCTGATGGCGGCGCGCGATAAGCTGTTAGCGCTGGCGGGCAAAGACGCTGACCTGACCCGCGTTCGTCATAATGGCCTGGATGACAGCCCGCAGCTGCAGGTGGATATTGATCAGCGTAAGGCGCAGGCTCTGGGTGTTTCCATCGACGACATTAACGACACCCTGCAGACGGCCTGGGGCTCAAGCTATGTGAATGACTTTATGGATCGTGGGCGTGTGAAAAAAGTGTATGTCCAGTCCGCCGCGCCGTTCCGTATGTTGCCGAATGATATTAACCGCTGGTTTGTTCGTAATAACGCAGGCGGGATGGTGCCGTTCTCGGCGTTCGCCTCGTCGCACTGGGAGAGTGGTTCGCCGCGTCTGGAACGCTATAACGGCTATTCGGCGGTAGAAATCGTCGGTGAAGCCGCGCCGGGCGTCAGTACCGGTACCGCCATGGACACCATGGAGAAACTGGTGCAACAGCTGCCTGCCGGGTTTGGGCTGGAGTGGACGGCGATGTCTTATCAGGAGCGGCTCTCCGGGGCACAGGCGCCTGCGCTTTACGCGCTTTCCCTGCTGGTGGTCTTCCTCTGTCTTGCCGCGCTGTATGAAAGCTGGTCCGTTCCGTTCTCGGTCATGCTGGTGGTGCCGCTTGGCGTCATCGGTGCGCTGCTGGCGACCTGGATGCGCGGTCTGGAGAATGATGTGTACTTCCAGGTAGGGCTGCTCACCGTGATCGGCCTGTCGGCGAAAAACGCGATCCTGATTGTTGAGTTTGCCAACGAGATGAATGCCAAAGGTCACGAGCTGATGGCGGCCACACTGCATGCCTGCCGTCAGCGCTTGCGTCCGATCCTGATGACGTCGCTGGCATTTGTCTTTGGGGTATTACCTATGGCAACCAGCACCGGTGCGGGCTCCAGCAGCCAGCATGCGGTAGGTACAGGGGTGATGGGAGGCATGATTTCGGCAACCGTCCTGGCCATTTATTTTGTACCGCTGTTCTTTGTGCTGGTGCGTCGCCGCTTCCCGCTAAAGGAACGTCCTGAATAACAGTACGTAATAAAAAAGGCGGCTCTCAGGGCCGCCTTTTAGGGTGTGTGATTAATTCACACTATGGTTATTTTACTTATTTAAGTGCTCTTGCAATTCTTACTGAATGTCATTTACGAAGCATGCCTTCGATAAAATCTTTCCAGTTCCCCAGTTCACGTTCAATCATAACTACCTCTCTTATTATTATGCGCATTCTACGAAAACGTATCATCATTGTGAAGACCGTCTAACCTATCGCTGTGATTGTACCCCGCTACTGTCAGGGATTTGTGATAAATATGAACGCAGGGCCTTAAATTTTGTGTGACGCTCAGCAATATTTTGAAATAACCATACAGGCAGGTGAGATTTAAATTACCGCCTGAGTTCATTAGCATTTTCGGTCTTATGGACATCTATGCTTAAATGATGAAAGAATATTCAGCGTACAGTTGTGAGTTGAATTAAGAAGAAGTGTAAATCAAGACAATTCCTGAATGTGTTATATTCCACTTAAGGATATATCTTCGAAATTACTGAACATTTAATCATCATAAGAACAAAAGGATTCACCATGGTTGTGATGTACGGCATTAAAAATTGCGACACCATCAAAAAAGCACGCCGGTGGCTGGAAGCGAACAACGTGGAGTACCGTTTCCATGACTATCGCGTTGACGGGCTTGATGCAGAATTTCTGCATACCGCTATCAAGGAACTGGGTTGGGAGGCGCTGCTGAATACCCGTGGTACCACCTGGCGTAAACTGGATGAAGCCGTCCGGGCTGGCATCAACGACGCCGACAGTGCCGCCAAACTGATGCTCGAAATGCCGGCAATCATCAAACGCCCATTGCTCTGCGCGCCCGGGCAGCCTATGCTGCTGGGTTTCAGTGAAACCCTTTATTCCGACTTTTTTCGTTGAGGTGTAGTTTATGTCATGCCCGGTCATTGAGCTGACTCAGCAGCTTATTCGCCGTCCCTCCCTTAGCCCGGACGACGCAGGTTGTCAGGCATTAATGATTGAGCGCCTGCGTGCCATCGGTTTCACCGTTGAACGCATGGACGTTGGCGACACCCAGAACTTCTGGGCGTGGCGCGGTCAGGGCGAAACGCTGGCCTTTGCCGGACATACCGACGTCGTTCCCGCAGGTGATGCGGATCGCTGGATCAACCCGCCGTTTGAACCGACCATCCGCGATGGCATGTTGTTCGGGCGCGGTGCGGCAGACATGAAAGGCTCGCTGGCGGCGATGGTCGTGGCGGCAGAGCGCTTCGTTGCCCAACATCCGAACCACAGAAACCGCCTCGCGTTTCTGATCACCTCTGACGAAGAAGCCAGCGCCCATAACGGCACCGTGAAGGTCGTTGAGGCGCTGATGGCCCGTAATGAGCGTCTCGACTACTGCCTGGTCGGCGAGCCGTCCAGTACGGAAGTGGTGGGAGACGTCGTCAAAAATGGTCGCCGTGGTTCGCTGACCTGCAATTTGACCCTTCATGGCGTTCAGGGGCACGTTGCCTATCCACACCTGGCCGATAACCCGGTCCATCGCGCGGCACCGATGCTGAACGAACTGGTGACCATTGAGTGGGACAAAGGCAATGAGTTCTTCCCGCCGACCAGCATGCAGATTGCAAACCTGAAGGCCGGTACCGGCAGCAACAACGTGATCCCGGGTGATTTCTTTGTCCAGTTTAACTTCCGCTTCAGCACTGAACTGACCGATGAGATGATCAAAGCGCGCGTTATCGCGCTGCTGGAAAAATATAATCTGCGTTACACCGTGGACTGGTGGCTTTCCGGCCAGCCGTTCCTGACCCAGCGCGGCAAACTGGTGGATGCGGTAGTGAACGCCATCGAGCACTATAATGAAATTAAGCCACAACTGCTGACGACAGGTGGCACCTCAGACGGACGCTTTATTGCCCGGATGGGGGCCCAGGTTGTCGAACTGGGGCCGGTGAACGCAACCATTCATAAAATCAATGAATGTGTGAATGCTGCTGATTTGCAGCTGCTGGCCCGTATGTATCAACGAATTATGGAGCAACTCGTCGCCTGACGAACGCTCTGAGAGGAATAGCGAATGGACTGGCTTTCAAAGTACTGGTGGATTCTGGTGTTAGTGTTTCTGGTCGGCGTGTTACTTAACGTCATTAAAGATCTTAAGCGTGTTGATCACAAAAAGTTTCTCGCCAACAAACCGGATCTTCCACCGCATCGTGATTTTAACGATAAGTGGGACGATGATGACGACTGGCCGAAGAAAGACCAGAAGAAGTGATTCTCTGTCCCCTCTCCTGTGGGAGAGGGGGCTACATCACATAAACTCGACGATATCATCGTCATTTGGCTTGCCGCCGCTGAGCGCTTCATCAAAGTAGTGCTTCGGTACGGTATAACGCAGATGATCAAGCGCAAACTGCATGCTGCGGTCATCAATCGCGTGCCCCAGATCGTCTACAATATCCAGCGTCACATCCCCGCCTTCGCGGATCAGTGCTTCCTGCGCGGCAACCGCATGCGAAAGTTCAATCACACGGTCTTCACCACCGTGGATCAGATGGATCGTGGTCTGCGTCGTCGCGCGTTGCGGTAACGTCGCAAAGCGACCGTTAAAAGCAATCACACGCGACACCAGGCCTGGCTGCGCTTTTACGCTCTCCAGGGACATGATAGACCCTTGCGAAAAGCCAATCAGCGCGGTCGCATCGGCACCAACGCCGCTCTGCTGCTGCCAGTAACGCACGGTGTCGATAAAGACAGGCATGACGGCGTCAATACGTGCCTGACGGTTCTCTTCCGTAACGCCCTGAACGGAGAACCACTGCCGTCCGTTCGGACCACACGGCTCCACCCCGCCAATACTGACAATCAGCGCCTGCGGAAATACCGGGGCAAACCAGCTGCCAATCTGGCCCATATTGACGGCATTATCGCCAACACCATGAAACAGAAGCAGTAACTGTTTAGCCGGTTTATCAGGGCTTTGAACAACAAAATGATCGTGTTTCATGGCGGTCTCCTTATTTGATGGCCTGGATTCTACGCCTCTCAGGAGGAATGACCATGCCACTTTACTGAAGAAGTCATTGAAAAAATTGCCATTGCAAAATGTCGTCTTTCAGCTGCTGACAGCGTGCAGGTTCAAGGCTTTCAAGCGCTTGCGCCGTTTCACTGCGAAGCCTGGCCAGTAACGCTTTTCGCCCCGAAAGAAGCAGTTCAGCGCTGAGCCGGGCGTCATCACTTCTCGCCTCCACTTTCCCGCGCAGAGCGGGCAGCGGCATGTCCACGCTTAGCAGCAACCGCGTTAACGCCGCGACGGAGGTAGAAAACGCGCGGTGGGCAAAGGCAAAGCCCGCCAGCTCCAGCCAGTCGTCACTATTAAGGGTAGCCTCCCAGCCATCGTCCACCGGGATCTTTTCACCGTTCAGGGCCGATAACACGCGCGCATCGCGGCGCAGTCGCTGATGCGCCTGCTCACACAGCTGTCGCCCCGCGTCGCTGAGGGGCAGCAAGGCCATTGCGGTATAACAGCCGCTGCTGGCTTCGCGATGGCTGCCCATGCGCACCAGCACAAAGCCGCATCGCTGCCAGAAACGCCACAGTTCATCGGTATAGCCAAAGCTCACCGACAGGTAATCCTCGCCGCTTGCGTTGCGGATCAGTGCCTGTCCGATGCCTTCCCGTTGACGACGAGGATGTACCGCTATTCGGGTCACCCGTCGGCCTTTGAGCGTTGCCGCCAGCGGGGAGCCGCCATGCGCGGCAAGGGACTGCGCCACCAGGTTCCCGCGAGGACGGCGGAACCCCGCCCAGACGGCACGGCTGAGCTGCGCCGTTAATCCCCCCTCTTCCACCAGCCAGAGCGCCCCGGCAATGACAGAGTCCGTTTGGGCGACGGCGAAGTGCTGGCCGGGCGCGTCCATCATGCGGCGTAAATCAAGCGGTGAGGTGCGGTAATGTGCCGCACAAAGCAGCTCATACACACTCGCCGCCAACGCCGGGTTGCTCGCCCAGGCTTCCGGAGCCAGAGAGGTCAACTGTATGGCGCCTGTTGGGCTGCGATCGATAAGCGTATCGTCAAACAGCAGTGCGCTGGCGACGACCCGCTCAAGAGGACATCCTGCAGCCCAGCGTACCGGGGTTGATAAGGTATACCGCTGCAACCCGCTGAACCGGCTACAGAATTTAAGCAGAAAGCCTCTTCCAGTTCCTTCGTAACCCTGCACCGTTGTGGTCAGCAGGACGCGCGGGAAACGGTCGACCAGCTTTTCAAGCAGCGGTCCGGGGATGGCGGCGGCTTCGTCGACAATCAGCCAGTCGGCCTGCTCCTCAGAGGCCAGCAGCGCGTCCGGGGCCATAAAGTGAAAACGTTCGCCGGCAAAACGGGCGATAACCTCCGTCGCCCCCTTTGATGGCGCGGTGACAATGGCACTGCCCTGCGTGCGGCTCAGCAGCATGCCCGCCAGCGCAGACTTTCCGCGTCCGCGCGGGGCCGTAACGGCCACAACGCCGCGTTTCATGGCCAGGAGTGCTGCCAGGATCTCAGCCTGCTCGCGCTGCGGCGCACCGCTGGCAGGCTGCCAGTCAGGGGCGTCGGATCGTGCAGGGAGCGATAAAGGCTGGTGCTGAAGCCAGACTATCGCCTCAGGATCCTCGGCAATCGTCCGGCAAAAGTGGTGAATAAAATTTGGCGTGGCGATGGGTTCGGCGCTGTCACTCCAGCGCAGGGAATCGCTGTCAGGTTGTTCCGCCCACACGTCAGGGGGCGGTACCAGCAGCACCAGAAGGCTACCGGCACGCAGCGTCCCGCTCAGGGCCGCAAAGGCTGAGACGTCAAACCCGGCGCGGGCATCAAAAATTGCGTGCCGGAACTCGCGTCCCAGCAGCCCGCTGATGGCTCTGGACACGTTATCCGCCAGCCACAGCCAGTCTCCGGGCAAGGCATCACGCAGGGCTGATGCCTGCGTGAATGTCCACTGCTCATCGCCGCTGAGCACCACCAGCCGACGATGACCTTTGTGCTCAAGCTCGCGAATCAGATGTTCAAACGCCACCATTACATGGCTTTGCCGAAGGTATTACACTGCGCCGGGTCACCGCTGTCGAAACCGCGTTTGAACCAGCTGTATCGTTGTTGTGATGTGCCGTGAGTAAAGCTGTCGGGGACGACGCGGCCCTGGCTCTGCTGCTGAAGACGATCGTCACCGATAGCCTGCGCGGCATTGAGCGCCTCTTCCAGGTCACCGGATTCCAGCACGCCCTGCTGCTGCATGTTGTGCCCCCAGACGCCCGCGAAGCAGTCCGCCTGCAGTTCCATGCGTACGGAAAGACGGTTTACCTCAGCCTGAGAGGCGTTTTGCTGAAGCTGGCGTACTTTGGGTTCTATCCCCAGCAGTTTTTGCACATGGTGCCCGACTTCATGCGCAATGACGTAGCCCTGGGCAAAATCGCCGTCAGCGCCAAGCTTGCGTTTCATGTCATCATAGAAAGAGAGATCGATATAGACGGTGCTGTCTGCCGGACAGTAGAACGGCCCCATCACCGACTGTCCGGTGCCGCATCCGGTACGGGTTGCGCCACGGTACATCACCAGCTTGGGTTGCTGATAGGTACGCCCCATTTTCTCGAACAGCTGACCCCAGGTTTCTTCTGTGGTGGCGAGAATAACGGAGGTAAATTTGGCCGCTTCATCCTCGTTCGGGCTGATTGAGCGCTCAGAATGCTGCTGTTGCTGCAGAGGCTGGCCGGTCATTAAACCGGTCAGATCGACACCGTAGTACCCCGCGACCAGCACCACAATCAGCAGAATAATCCCGCCCTTTCCGCTGGGTAACCGGAAGCCAGGCCCCCCCATTGAAGGACCGCCGCCGCTATCGCTGCGCCTGTCTTCTACATTGTCACTTTCACGACGCCCTTGCCAGCGCATAACCACCTCGAACTATTCCATTAATAATAGCTATGATCGTAGGCGGTTAACGGCAAGATTACCATAGGAAACAAGGGTAAGACGCCAAAGGATATACATATCCTTTGGCGATGAGGGAGTTAGTCGAGCTTAACGCCTAAACGGTGAGCAACCGCTTCGTACGCTTCAATCAGGCCACCCAGGCTCTGACGGAAACGGTCTTTGTCCATTTTATCCAGCGTTTCTTTATCCCACAGACGGCTGCCGTCCGGAGAGAACTCATCACCCAGAACCACTTCGCCTTTGAACAGGCCGAACTCCAGTTTGAAGTCGACGAGGATCAGACCCGCGTCATCAAACAGTTTTTTCAGCACGTCGTTGGCTTTGTAGGTCAGTTCTTTCATGCGCGCCAGGTTCTCTTTATTCACCCAGCCGAAGGTTTCGCAGTAAGAGTCATTGACCATCGGATCGTGCATGGCATCGTTTTTCAGGAACAGGTCAAAAAGCGGTGGATTCAGCTCAATACCTTCTTCAATACCAAGACGCTTCACCAGGGAGCCTGCTGCGCGGTTACGAATGACGCACTCAACCGGAACCATATCCAGTTTTTTCACCAGACATTCCGTATCGGACAACAGTGCTTCCATCTGGGTCGGGATACCCGCTTCGGCCAGTTTGGTCATAATGAAGTGGTTGAACTTGTTGTTCACCATGCCTTTACGATCGAACTGCTCAATGCGTGCGCCATCCCCTGCTGACGTATCATTGCGGAACTCGAGCACCAACAGATCCGGGTTTTCCGTGCTGTATACGGTCTTCGCTTTGCCACGATACAACTCAGCTTGCTTCTGCATCTTCATTACTCCTGGTGTGATGATTGGTGTTCAAAACTGGGGATATTATGCCACGCACACGTTTGCGTAGCACGAAAATAAAAAGGGCTGGATTAACCAGCCCTCGCATTTATTTGCTGAATGCAGCCTGGAAGACGGCCACCAGCGCATCGTTCTGCGACTGGGTCAGCGTGTGGCCTTTCGGATCGATAAACTGCAGACTGCTGCGGTTATCGAGGTCACCGACCTGAATCTTGTAGTCGCCGGAAGCCAGCTGTGGATCGGTGGCGCCCAGTTCCTGCCATGCACTGTCAGACAGCGGCTTATAGGTTGCCGTCATGCTACCGGTTGAACGGGTGCTGTCGGTCACTTTCATGCCCACTTTTTCCAGCGTCGCTGGCAGGCGCTGCCAGGTCTGGTTAAACGGTGCACGCACAACCAGCATTGGCAGACCGGTGTCATCCGCACCGCTCTGAACGTCAAACGTCGCGCCGTTGCGGCTCTGCGCTGCGTTAGCGGCGTCGCTGGCGTTCTTATCCAGACCCGCGGCAATCACGTTCAGCATTTCAGTGCTGTAACGCTGCATTGATGCGGCATCCGCAACCGGTTTACCCGCCTGCTCCAGGTTCAACAGCTTAACGGTAACCGCCTGCTGATAACCCTGCGGTTTAACGGAGACTTGATAACGCCCACGGTACTGCTGATCTTCGTCCAGACGGTTCCACTCGATCCAGTCGGTGGTCAAGGTCTGGCTGGCATCATCGCGTTTATCGATGGTGTAGTTCTTCGCCTGAATGACGCTCACAACCTGCGGCCACAGGGTGGTACCGCGGGCGCTTTCAACCAGCAGCGACGCCGTATCACCGGTGAACTGGGTACGCGCCCCGCTCACCAGCGCCAGAGGCTGTGCTGGCGGACGAATATCGAGCGCTTTACCGACCAGGCCGCTGCCGTTGGTCACGGGAATATTGTAATCGCCGTTCTGAATCGGCAGGATCATACCAGCCGGTGCGTGAAGTTCAGCAAGCGGGGTCGCATCCAGATAGGATTCATCACCGCTCACCTGGCGCTTGTAGCGCGAGTCTGAACTACAGGCAGCGAGCAGCATAACAAGCGAAACACTCGCAACCTTCGCCAGGCGCGACTTCTGTACTGAATAAGCCATCAAATCTCCCTAAACTCTACAGCAAACCGGCATGCTTCAGCGCTGCTGTGACAATTTCACGACCGTGGTCGGTAATCGGTGTCATTGGCAGACGCAGCGTATCGGTTGCTACAAGTCCCAACTCCTTACACGCCCATTTCACGGGGATCGGATTGGGTTCGACAAATAATTTATTATGCAACGGCATCAGACGCTGATTAATCACGCGAGCTTCATCAAAGTGACCGGCAGCCGCCAGTTTGCACATTTCAGCCATATCGCGGGCCGCAACGTTCGCCGTTACGGAGATCACGCCATGGCCACCGAGCTGCATAAAGTCCAGTGCGGTCGCATCATCGCCGCTCAACAGGATAAAGTCGTCTGAAACCAGCTCTTTGATCTGATGAACGCGGCTTAAGTTCCCTGTCGCCTCTTTAATCCCGATAATATTTTTTACTTTCGAGAGACGACCAACGGTTTCCGGCAGCATATCGCAGCCAGTACGGGACGGCACATTATACAGAATTTGTGGCAAGTCAGTATGTTCTGCGATGGCTTTGAAATGCTGGAACAGACCTTCCTGAGTAGGACGGTTGTAATAAGGGGTCACCGTCAGACAGCCCACGATGCCGCTGTCGTTAAAACGTTTGGTCAAACTGATAGCTTCTGCCGTGGCGTTAGCGCCTGTCCCTGCGATGACCGGGATACGCCCGTCAGCCAGTTCCAGGGTCAGCATCACCACATCGCCGTGCTCTTCGTGGCTTAGCGTTGCAGATTCACCGGTAGTCCCTACCGAAACGATCGCCGAGGTTCCATTGGCGACATGGTAATCAATCAGCTTCTTCATGCTTGACCGGCAGACATTACCTTTTTCATCCATCGGTGTAACAAGCGCGACAATACTTCCCGTGAACATGAGCCATCCTCTGTGCGAACAAGAGCCTCAATGGTACGTTTGGAACTGTAATAAAAGCAAGCGACCTGAGGCCCTCAGGCGGTTGTATGCATGTTTTTTTTATGCTTTCCTTAGGAAGACTTAACCATGCAAAGGAAGAACAGGTTTGACAACCTCATCACAACATTACCTGGTTATCACTGCGCTGGGTGCTGACAGGCCGGGTATCGTGAACACCATCACCCGCCATGTGAGCAGCTGCGGCTGTAATATCGAGGACAGTCGTCTGGCTATGCTGGGCGAAGAGTTCACGTTTATTATGCTGCTGTCCGGGACATGGAATGCCATTACCCTTATCGAATCGACCCTGCCGCTCAAAGGTGCGGAGCTGGATTTGCTGATCGTGATGAAACGCACCACTGCTCGCCCACGTCCGGCCCTGCCCGCGACTGTCTGGGTGCAGGTTGAAGTCCCCGATTCACCCCATCTGATTGAGCGCTTCACCGCGTTATTTGACAGCCATCAGATGAATATTGCCGAACTCGTTTCCCGAACGCAGCCGGGTGACGGCAGCGCCATTCCCACCCTTTTTATTCAGATTACCGCGCACAGTCCTGCCTCGCAGGATGCGTCAAATATCGAGCAAGCGTTCAAAGCCCTCTGTACAGAATTAAACGCGCAAGGCAGTATAAGCGTCGTCAATTATTCGCAGCATGAACAGGATGGAGTTGAGTAATGAACCCACTGAAAGCCGGTGACATCGCACCGAAATTTAGCTTACCTGACCAGGATGGTGAGCAAGTAAATTTGACCGACTTCCAGGGACAGCGTGTTCTGGTCTATTTTTACCCGAAAGCCATGACCCCGGGCTGCACCGTACAGGCCTGCGGCTTACGCGACAACATGGACGAGTTGAAAAAAGTCGGCGTGGAAGTGCTGGGTATCAGCACCGATAAGCCAGAAAAGCTGTCACGATTTGCTGAAAAGGAGCTGCTTAACTTCACGCTGCTTTCTGACGAAGACCACCAGGTATGCGAGCAGTTTGGCGTCTGGGGCGAGAAGACCTTTATGGGCAAAACCTACGACGGCATTCACCGTATCAGCTTCCTGATTGACGCTGACGGTAAAGTTGAACATGTGTTTGATGACTTCAAAACCAGCAACCACCACGACGTGGTGCTGAACTGGCTCAAACAAAGCGCCTGATCGTTGGGCCGCGGCTTCGCCTGACCCGACCTACGCGGTAAATGCAATACGGTAACGCAGGTTACCGTTTTTGATATTTGCCCCTCTCCCCACGGGAGAGGGTATCAGGCCGCACAACTATCTACTTATCCTCAACCGCAGGCACATCCGGCCACGCGTGAACCACTGCTTTGATCAGCGTTGCCAGCGGAATGGCAAAGAACACACCCCAGAATCCCCACAGCCCGCCGAAAATCACCACGGATAAGATAATCACCAGCGGATGCAGGTTCACCGCTTCTGAGAACAGCACCGGCACCAGCAGGTTGCCATCCAGTCCCTGAATGATCAGGTACACCGCGAAGCAGCTCCAGAACTCGGTCCCCAGACCAAACTGGAACAGCGCAACGCCGACAACCGGAATGGTCACCACAAAGGCACCGATGTAGGGAATGAGTACCGACAGCCCCACCAGCACCGCCAGCAGTAGCGAGTAGTTAAGCCCAAAAATTAAAAAACCAATCCAGGTAGCCACACCCACCACAATCATCTCCAGCACTTTGCCGCGAATGTAGTTGGTGATCTGCTGGTTCATCTCTTCCCACACCTGCCCGGCCAGCCCGCGATTACGCGGCAGAATGCGCCGCACCGCGTTCAGCATCTGCTCTTTATCTTTGACGAGGAAGAAAACCATTAACGGAACGAGGACAAGGTAGACGGCCAGCGTGAGCAACCCTACCAGCGACGCCAGGGAATATTTCACCACGGAATCGCCCATTGTCATGATGCGGGCGCGCATGTTTTCGGCCATCGCATCAATGATCCCGGCATCCATCAGGGCGGGATATCGGCGCGGCAGCGTGGCGGCAAAATCAGAAAGCTTATTCAGCATGCCAGGCATATCGCGGATAAGGTAAATCCCCTGTTGCCAGGCCACAGGCATAACGACAAACGACATTAACAGCAGAATGCCGACAAACAGCACCAGGACGATACTGGTCGCCCAGCGTCGGGAACAGCCTATATTTTCCAGACGCGCCGTTGGCCACTCCAGCAGGTACGCCAGCACAATCGCGACCAGCAGGGGGGCGAGAAGACCGCTGAAGAAGAACAGAATGCCGAACCCGGCGACGAGAATAACCAACAAAGCAATGGCTTCCGGGTCGCTAAACCGACGGCGGTACCACTGCATTAACATTTCGAGCATACAACCCTTCCCTGAATCGGATGGCGGGAGTGAGAACGTGAATTGTATCTAACTGTCACAAAAAAGACTTTCGCTTTTTGTCTCCCTGCCACGATCCGCAAAACCCTGATGAATGGGATTTTCTTCATGCCTCAACACGGCTACACTCGCAGGGCAGTGGAGATGAACGATATGCCGGTTCATCGGTCAAATTAGCACATCCCAAATACAGGACAGTGGTTATGTTCAGGCAGTTGAGAAAAACACTGGTTGCGACACTGATTGCCGCACTGACGGTCGGTCAGGTGTTGCCAGCTTTCGCTGACTCGTCCGATTCATTGCCGGACATGGGCACTACAGCAGGAAGCACGCTCTCCATTGGGCAGGAAATGCAGATGGGGGATTATTACGTTCGTCAGCTGCGTGGCAGCGCGCCGCTGATTAACGACCCGTTGCTGGTTCAGTACATTAACGGGCTGGGCATGCGCCTGGTCGCGCACGCCAACTCGGTAAAAACCCCCTTCCACTTCTATTTAATCAATAATGACGAAATCAACGCCTTCGCCTTCTTTGGCGGCAACGTGGTGCTGCATTCGGCGTTATTCCGCTACTCTGATAACGAAAGTCAGCTGGCCTCGGTCATGGCGCACGAAATCTCTCACGTCACCCAGCGCCACCTTGCCCGTGCAATGGAAGACCAGAAGCGTAACGCTCCGCTGACCTGGGTTGGCGCATTGGGTTCCATTCTGCTGGCAATGGCCAGCCCACAGGCCGGGATGGCGGCGTTAACCGGTACGCTGGCGGGAACACGTCAGGGGATGATCAGTTTCACCCAGCAAAACGAACAGGAAGCGGATCGTATTGGCATTCAGGTGCTGCAACGTTCGGGCTTTGACCCGCAGGCCATGCCGAGCTTCCTCGAAAAGCTGCTCGACCAGGCGCGCTACTCCTCCCGTCCGCCGGAAATTTTGCTGACGCACCCCTTACCGGAAAGCCGTCTGTCGGATGCGCGTAACCGTGCCAACCAGATGCGCCCGGTCGTGGTTCAGTCGTCGCAGGATTTCTACATGGCAAAAGTGCGAACGCTTGGCATGTACAATTCCGGGCGTAACCAGCTGACCAGCGACCTACTGGATGCGCTGGCGAAAGGCAACGTGCGTGAGAAAAACGCGGCTCAGTATGGCCAGGCGTTACAGGCGATGGAAGCGAGCAAATATGACGAAGCGCGTAAAACGCTGCAGCCACTTCTCGCCGCTGATCCGAATAACCCGTGGTATCTCGATCTCGCCACGGATATCGATCTGGGGCAGAAAAAAGCCACCGATGCGATTAATCGCCTGAAAGGGGCAAAAGAGGTGCGGACTAACCCGGTGCTGCAGCTTAACCTGGCGAATGCTTACTTACAGGGTGGTCAGCCTGCTGAAGCGGCGAACATTCTGAACCGCTACACCTTTAACAATAAAGACGATCAGAACGGCTGGGATCTGCTTGCCCAGGCAGAAGCGCAGCTGGGCAACCGCGATCAAGAGCTTGCGGCACGCGCCGAAGGCTTTGCCCTGGTGGGACGTCTTGATCAGGCGATTTCCCTCCTGAGCAGTGCCAGTTCACAGGTTAAGCTCGGCAGTCTGCAGCAGGCCCGTTACGATGCGCGTATCGATCAGCTTCGCGGTCTGCAGCAGCGCTTTAAGCCGTACGAGAAGATGTAATAAAGGAGAATTCAGGTCATGACAGACGCGGTAAAAATCTACCACAACCCACGCTGCTCGAAGAGCCGCGACACCCTTAGCCTGCTGAAGTCGAACGGCATTGACCCGGAAGTGGTGCTGTATCTGGAGACACCGCCAGATGCACAGACGCTTCGTCAGCTGCTGCACATGCTGGGAATGGGCAGTGCCAGAGAGCTAATGCGCCAGAAAGAGGACCTGTATACGTCGCTCAATCTGAATGACAGTCGTCTAACCGAGGCTGAGCTGATTCAGGCGATGGTTGAAAATCCGAAACTGATTGAGCGCCCCATTGTGGTCGCAAACGGTCAGGCGCGTATTGGACGCCCGCCGGAAGAGGTGCTCGAAATTCTCTAATCCTTACGCCGCAGCGCTTCCAGAAAGGCCTGCGGCGTGCTCTCTCCCAGCTTTTTCTGCGCTTTGCCCCGATTGTAAAACTCGCACATCTCGATCAACACCTGCCCTAACGGAACAGCATTCACTCGTGGAATGATGTCGCCGAGCGGTACCGCAACCTGCACGGCCTTGTGCCTGGTCGGCTGTACTTTTACGACAGGTTCACCCGCGGGTAAGTCGGGTTCAAAACCGGAAGTCTCAACAGATTGGATATCAGCCGGACAGGCGTTCAGCAACTCACACATCCAGCTGTTCAGCAGCTGTGATGAAATTCCCGCATAGAGCCGGGCATAACACCAGCCGCTCACCGGTTCGCGCCCCCACAGCAGATGCTGCTCCCCGCCATCATCCATATGCAGCGATAAAGGCTGGTGATGCACCAGCAGTTTTGTGGGTAAAACGCCTGCCTTTAGCGCTTTTTTCCCGTGAAGTTCAACGCCCTTGCGTTTCGCAGGAGCGGGACGGAGATAACGGTTCAGCGTCGCCCGCGAAACGGAAATCCCCAGCACCACGTTAACCAGCAGCAGGAGTTCATCCAGCGGTGCGCCCGTGATATCACGCAGCGCATTAACGAGGTCAATCTGCTCTTGTCTCATCGCTTTGTGTATCACTTTTGGGGTCGTATGGTTGTCAGAAACCCGATCGCGATTGCGCCATCGCCGCACGGTCGTCACGGAAATACCCAGCTCCGTAGCCAGTTCTCTGTCGCTTTTATTGGATTGTTGCAGATAGCGACGGATCCGCGGCGTGGTGGTGGCATTGGCGTGCAATTTGATTTCCATCGCTGTAACTCCATAACCAATCTCATGAGATTTATAATATCTTAGCGAGTGCTTTGTGACCTGTTTCACCTTTCAGCCACCGCGCTTCACTGATAATCCACAGACATAACATAACAACACCCCTCAATCTTGTACGGAGTTCACAATGAACAATGTTCTGGGATTTCTTGAAGCAAAACTGATGCCGCTGGCGGCCAAAACTGCGCAACAGCGGCATCTGGGCGCCATACGCGGGGCCTATGTTTCCTTCATGCCGTTTATCATCGTCGGCTCGATTCTGCTGGTCATCTCCTCTTTTCCGAACCAAACCTATCAGCAGTTTATGTCTCAGGCATTTGGTGAAAGCTGGAGTGCCATCATTGAAATTCCGTTCAACGCGGTGTTCTCAACCATGTCGCTGTTTATCAGCTTCCTGGTGGCGTTTCGCCTGGCTGAACACTACGGCGAAGATCGCATTTCCTGCGGTATTCTGGCTCTGGTCGCCTTTTTAATCCTGACACCTTTTATCAAAGTGGCCGAAAACGGCGGTATCACAGTTATGCCGGTGGAGTGGATTGGCAGCAAAGGACTGTTCGTGGCAATGATTGGGTCTCTGCTGTGGACGGAGCTGTTCTGCTGGCTGAAGCGCAAAAAGCTGGTCATCAGAATGCCTGATGGCGTGCCGCCGGCGGTGCAGGAGTCGTTCGCCGCGCTGATCCCGGCCCTGCTGGTAATGATTCTGGTGCTTATTATCCGCATCATTTTCGAAAACACCCACTACAACACCATTCACCAGTTTATTTACGAGGTGGTCGCCACGCCGGTTCGCCATTACGGGACCTCCTATTTCGGCGCGCTGATGACGGTGTTCAGCATCACCATTCTGTGGTCTGTGGGTATTAACTCAGGCTCAATGATCAACGGCATCATTCGCCCGCTGTGGATGGAGAACCAGACCGATAACATCGCCGCCATTCAGGCAGGTACGACGCCGCAGCACATTATCACCGAACAGTTTTTTGACATGATCTGGATGGGTGGCGCAGGGGCAACGCTCTCGCTGGTGATTGCGATGCTGATTTTTGCCCGCAGCAAAAACATGCGCGAGGTGGCGCGTCTCGGCGCGGGGGCCTCGGTGTTTAACATCAACGAGCCGATTCTGTTTGGCCTGCCGGTTATCATGAACCCCATCATGCTGATCCCGTTCAATCTGGTGCCGCTGGTCCTGGTTACCGTGCAATATGCCGCGATGAAAATGGGTGCCGTCGCTGTGACCACCGGGGTGTTTATCCCCTGGACGTTACCGCCGGTGATCAGCGGGTTTATCGTCACGGGGCATCTCAGCGGCAGCGTGATGCAGCTTATCAACCTGCTGATTGGCGCCATGCTGTATCTGCCTTTCATGCGTATCGTGGATAAACAATACCGCGCCGCGGAGATTGCCACCGTGACGCAAACCGACCCAACCCTTGCAAAACAGGAGTAAAGCATGTGGGGAATTATCGCAACCTGGCGAATGGCGCTTGAAGGGGTCACGGAGTCTGCGTCTGCGCTGGCTGCGGGGAAACCGGTAGCAGAAGCGGTGGTCGATGCCGTTGCTGCCGTCGAGGACTTCCCGTTGTATAAATCCGTCGGCTACGGCGGGCTGCCAACCGAAAATGGCGAAGTTGAACTGGACGCGGCGTATATGGATGGCGATACGCTTGCGTTTGGGGCCGTGGGAGATCTGGTTGATATTGCGAACCCGGTGCGTGTCGCCCATGCGCTAAGCCGCCAGCGCTATAACAGCCTGCTGGTCGGCCAGGGCGCGCGTGAATGGGCGCTGAGTCAGGGTTTTGCCAACAAAACCATGCTTACCGACCGCGCGATGCAGCATTACCGTAAGCGCTGCCGGGAGACGCTGGACAAAGGCTTAAGCCCGTACGATGGGCATGACACCGTCGGGATTATTGGCCTCGACAAAAGGGGGTCAATGAGCGTGGCGACCTCCACCAGCGGTCTGTTTATGAAAAAGCGCGGCCGTATTGGCGACTCGCCGATTATCGGCTCCGGCTTTTACTGCGACAGTGAAACCGGTGCCGCCACCGCCACCGGCGTGGGGGAAGACCTGATGAAAGGCTGCACCAGCTACGAAATTGTTCGCCGCATGGCACAGGGCATGTCACCGCAGCAGGCGGCGGACTCGGTGGTCTTCGAACTGGAAGACAAACTGATGTCGCACTTTGGCCGCGCGGGCGATCTCTCGGTGGTGTGCATGAATAATAAAGGCGAATTCGGCGCCGCAACCAACATCAAAACCTTCTCATTTGTGGTGGCAACGGCCCGCCAGCCTCTCACCGTATTTCGCGCCGAGCGCCTGCGGGAAAAAACGCACTATCAGCCCGTGGATGAGGAATGGATGCAGGCCTATGCCGCGCGGATCCGCGCGCCAGTTGAGGAGTCACAATGATTACCTTTGAGCTTATCACCGCCCTTGCAGACGCAAAGCCCCAGAGTCATCTTATTGCCCGGGCCGCCTGCGCGTTACTGCCGGACACCGCACTCATCGCTGAAATGCGTGAACAAAGCACCGTCGCGGATACCCGCTTTGGCTGTGCTCCGTTTGCCAGAATCACGCTGCTGCCGGATGCGCTCTGGCAGGACAGTCTGACAGAAGGGTTACTCACCGCCCTCCGTCCACTGCTGGCAGCCCCGGTCAGCGCCGATGTGGTACTGGATGTCACGGATATTGACGAGGTGGTACTGACGCAGGTTCTGCGTTTTCTCTTTAACCAGGCGCATGACCTTCGCGATCTGCAGCTTAAGAAAACCGATGGCAAAAGCGTTCGCCTTCGCCATGTCACCGCCCTGTGTCATCCGCAACAGCGTGAAAGGCTGGACGCTCTCTTCCAGCAACAGCAGGCCATTGCCCGAGGAATGGTCGCCGCGCGACGTCTGGCGGATATGCCGTCCGATCGCTGTACGCCGCAGTATGTCGTCGACGAAGCGCAAAAGCTGTGCGCCGCCTTCCCCGCCCTGCGGTGTGAAGTGCTTGATGAGAAGCAAATTATTGAACAGGGACTGGGGCTTCTGCATGCCGTCGGTAAAGGCGCGACCTGTCCACCGCGGCTGCTGGCCATTCACTATAACGGCATCGCTGATGGCCCGGTACGCTGTTACGTGGGCAAAGGCATAACGTTTGATACCGGTGGCCTGTGGCTGAAGGAAGGCGCGGGCATGTACACCATGAAATATGACATGTGCGGGGCAGCGAACGTGCTCGGGTTGATGCTGAGCGTGGCAGAACTCGGCCTGCCGGTTCGTATTATGGGCGTACTGGCGCTGGCGGAAAACGCCATAGGACCGGATGCAATGCAGCCGGGCACGGTGGCCAACGCCTGCAACGGTATCACGGTTGAAATCAACAATACCGATGCCGAAGGCCGGCTGGTACTGGCGGATGCGATCGCCTGGGCCAGCCAGCGTCATCCGCAGGCTCGCTATATTATTGATATGGCGACTTTAACCGGTGCCGTCGTGAAAGCGCTGGGGTACGAGCTGAGTGGGTTAATGACGCAGGACGAAGCGCTGCGTCAGGCGCTCACCCACGCGGGGAAACGGAGCGGTGATGAGGTGTGGTCCCTGCCGCTGGATGCACGGTTAAAAAAACAGACCGACAGCGCCATCGCCGACCTGTGCAATACCCCACCCAATAATGCGGCGATCAGCGCATCGGCGGCCTGGCTGTTACACCATTTTTGCCCGCCGACCATTCCTTGGGCCCATCTGGATATTAGCGGCACGGCGCTGTGGCGTGAAAACGGAAAAAGCGTGGCCTCGGGCAGACCCATTCCACTTCTGGTTGAGCATTTGCTGGAAGACAGGTGAGTTTTAGCCAGTGGCACTGGTTCTCCCTCTGCGCCAGGCAGAGGGAGAAAAGCGCATCACAGCTTCAGAATATCTTTCACAAAAGGAATGGTCAGCTTGCGCTGCGCGGTAATCGAGGCGCGATCGAGCTGATCGAGCGTATCAAAGAGCGTGCGCATTTCCCGGTCCAGGCGCTTGAGCAGGAAACGCCCCACGTCTTCCGGGAGTTCAAAGCCGCGCAATCTTGCGCGCAGCTGTAACGCCTGAAGTTTGTCTTCATCCGACAGCGGCTGCAGCTTGTAGATTTGCCCCCAGTCCAGACGGGAAGCCAGATCCGGCAGCCCCAGATTCAGCTGGCGCGGCGGACGATCGCCGGTGATCAGCAGCCGGGTTTTCCCCGACTCCAGAATGCGGTTATAGAGGTTAAAGATCGCCATTTCCCATGGCTCATCCCCCGCCACACATTCGATATTATCGATGCAGACCAGTGAGAGATGTTCCATTCCCTCCATGACTTCAGGCACAAACCAGGTACGTTTATCCAGCGGCACATAGCCTACCGCATCACCCCGCGCGGAAAGCTCCGCACAGGCGGCATGCAACAGGTGGCTGCGCCCCGCGCCTTCGCGTGACCAGATATAGATGTATCCGCTGTGTTCCTGACGCAGCACGTTTTGCAGTGCAGCCAGTAAAGAGGGGTTATCACCCGGCCAGAAACTCGCAAAAGTTTCGTCGTCAGGGAGATAGAGTGGCAGAGAGAGCTGTGCCGGTCCGTTCAGAAGTACCTCAACCAGATCTTACATAAAATCGGCGGTGAGTTTAGCACGGAACGTGCAAGGAGAGAACCGGGCGGATCGTCCGCCCGGTTTTACGATCAATGTGACGCTTTTTCGCTGTCTTCGGCATCCAGCACCACTTCTTCCGGGCGCAGGACGGAGATCAGTTTGAAGATCAGGCTCAGGCCCACACCCACGATGGTCGCGAGCGCCATGCCTTTCAGTTCAGCCGCACCGATGTGCACCTTCGCGCCGCTCACGCCGATGATCAGGATCACGGAGGTGAGGATCAGGTTTTGCGCTTTGCTGTAGTCCACTTTGGATTCAATCAGCACGCGAATACCGGACGCGCCGATCACACCGTACAGCAGCAGAGAGACGCCTCCCATTACCGGTACCGGAATGATCTGGATAGCCGCCGCCAGTTTGCCCACGCAGGAGAGCAGGATGGCGATGATTGCCGCGCCGCCAATGACCCAGGTACTGTAGACACGGGTAATCGCCATCACGCCGATGTTCTCACCGTAGGTGGTGTTAGGCGTAGAACCAAAGAAACCGGAGATAATGGTAGAGAGGCCGTTGGCAAACATCGAGCGGTGCAGACCCGGGTCGCGGATCAGGTCACGTTTAACGATGTTTGCCGTCACCACCAGGTGACCTACGTGCTCAGCAATAACCACCAGCGCCGCGGGCAGGATCGTGAAAATGGCAAACCATTCAAAGCGCGGGGTATAGAAGGTTGGCAGTGCGAACCAGTGCGCTTCAGCAATAGGCGTGGTATCAACAACGCCCATCACGAAGGAGAGCGCGTACCCCGCCAGCACACCGATCAGGATCGGGATAATCGCCATAAAACCGCGGAACAGCACGGAACCAAATACCGTTACGCCCAGTGTCACCATCGAGATGATGATAGTTTTGGAATCCGGTGACTGCCCGTCAGCAGGCAGCAGGCCGGCCATATTGGCCGCTACGCCCGCCAGCTCCAGACCGATGACGGCGACAATGGCCCCCATTGCGGCAGGCGGGAACATAACGTCCAGCCAGCCGGTACCGGCCTTCTTCACAATGAAAGAGACCAGGCAGAACAGGACGCCACACATAATGAAGCCGCCCAGCGCCACTTCATACCCCAGCGGCAGCAACAGCAGAACCGGTGAAATAAAGGCGAAGCTTGAGCCGAGATAGGCAGGGATTTTGCCTTTACAGATAAAGAGGTAAAGCAGCGTACCCACACCGTTGAACAACAGCACGGTAGCCGGGTTAATGTGAAACAGGATTGGCACCAGCACGGTTGCGCCAAACATGGCGAACAGGTGCTGCAGACTAAGCGGGATTGTCTGTAAAAGCGGCGGTCTTTCACTCACCCCGATAGCACGGCGCGTCATAGTGTTTTCCTCTGAGTAGTATTGTTGTTGGCGTTTTATTCAAAAAAAAGCCGACTATCAAAGTCGGCTTCATTATCGTTATTCGATTATTTAGTACCAAAAATCTTATCGCCGGCATCGCCAAGCCCCGGGATGATGTACCCGTGCTCATTCAGCCCCTGGTCGATAGACGCGGTATAGAGTTCGATGTCCGGGTGCGCTTTTTCCAGCGCCGCGATACCTTCTGGTGCAGCAACCAGCACCAGCACTTTGATGCTGCTGCAACCGGCTTTTTTCAGCAGGTCGATGGTGGCAATCATTGAACCGCCGGTCGCCAGCATCGGGTCAACCACCAGGGCCATACGCTCGTCGATGTTAGACACCAGCTTCTGGAAGTACGGTACCGGCTCCAGGGTCTCTTCGTCGCGGTAGACCCCGACCACGCTGATGCGCGCGCTTGGCACGTGCTCCAGCACGCCTTCCATCATGCCGAGGCCGGCACGCAGGATGGGCACAACGGTAATTTTCTTACCTTTGATCTGCTCAACCTGAACCGGGCCGTTCCAGCCCTCGATGGTCACTTTTTCCGTTTCCAGGTCAGAGGTCGCTTCATAGGTCAGCAGGCTGCCGACTTCAGAAGCCAGTTCGCGAAAACGCTTCGTGCTGATGTCATGCTCACGCATCAGGCCCAGCTTGTGTTTAACGAGTGGGTGCTTCACTTCCACAATCTTCATTCTCTTTCTCCTCTGAGGGGGCAACCGCAAAAAAATCGCGGGATTATACCGCTTTTTTCGGATTGCACCATACCCAACTTGCTTGACGTACATCAAGCAAAGTGTTTTAGAGGCAAAAAAGCCGGAGGGCAAGCTCCGGCTTTTTGCGTTTTTACTCTGCTGGAATTAAAGAGTGTCGCCGTTGCTGGCTATCACCTGCTTATACCAGTCAAACGACTTCTTCTTACTGCGGTTCAGGGTACCGTTACCTTCATTGTCTTTGTCGACAAAGATAAAGCCGTAGCGTTTTTTCATTTCACCCGTTCCGGCAGACACCAGGTCGATACAGCCCCACGGGGTATACCCCATCAGATCAACGCCATCTTCGACCACCGCTTTTTTCATTTCGCGGATGTGCGCGGCAAGGTAATCAATACGGTACTGGTCATTCACCGAACCGTCGCTCTCCTGCACGTCGATGGCGCCAAAGCCGTTCTCCACGATGAACAGGGGCAGCTGATAGTGATCCCAGAACCAGTTCAGGGAGTAACGCAGGCCCACCGGATCAATCTGCCAGCCCCAGTCAGATTTCTGCACGTACGGGTTGGAGACCAGGCTCTTACTTTCGTCGTAATCCAGCTCCGGGTTATCCGCCGTCGCTTTGGTGGCGAAAGACATGTAATAGCTAAAGCCAATGTAATCGACACACCCCTGCGTCAGCGCCGCGTTATCTTCTTCTGTAATATCCAGCGTGAAACCGCGACGAGCAAAGTAGTTAAGCAGATGCTGTGGGTACTTGCCGCGCACGTGGACATCGGTGAACCAGTAGCGACGGTGCATGGCGTTCATCGCCATCATCATATCGTCCGGGGCACAGGTCAGCGGATAGATTGGACACATGGCAATCATGCAGCCGATCCGCAGCGACGGGTTAATGTCGCGCCCGGCCTTCACCGCCAGGGCACTGGCCACCAGCTCATAGTGTGCCGCCTGGAACATTACCGGCTCGCGGTCTTCGCCCGGCTCGTACTTCAGGCCGGAGTTGGTAAACGGTGCAAAGTCTTCGTGGAAGTTGGCCTGGTTATTGATCTCGTTAAAGGTCATCCAGTACTTCACTTTATGCTGGTAACGTCTGAACACCACCTCCGCAAAGCGAACAAAGAAGTCGATCAGCTTACGGTTACGCCAGCCACCGTATTCGGTGACAAGGTGGAACGGCATCTCGAAATGGGAAAGGGTAATAACCGGCTCGATGCCATACTTCAGGCACTCGTCAAACAGGTCGTCATAGAATTTCAGGCCAGCTTCGTTAGGCTCCAGCTCGTCCCCTTTCGGGAAGATACGCGTCCAGGCGATGGAGGTACGGAAGCATTTGAAGCCCATCTCGGCAAAGAGTTTGATGTCCTCTTTATAGCGATGGTAGAAATCGATGGCTTCATGGTTAGGGTAATTTTTCCCTGGCAGCACGCCGTTGGTGATTTCACGCGGCACGCCGTGCGCGCCGGCAGTCATCACATCGGCAACGCTGATCCCCTTACCGCCCTCGTTCCAGCCCCCTTCCAGCTGATGCGCTGCGACCGCACCGCCCCACAGAAAATCTGCTTTGAATCCAGACATACACTTTCCCTCATTCTGCGTTATTTTCTGCAAAAACAATTACAGAAACCGGTTTCATTCTGATGATGTGCAAAGGGGCTTTCTGTTGCAAGGAGAAAACCGAAACCGGTTTCATTTTCGTGAACAGACTCAACTTTAGGCGCATTCGCAGGGCCTGCTGAAAAAAAAATCCTCTCGCCGAGAATAGGCTCGCAAACGTTTGCCTGGACTGTTAGAATTGCGCCGATTTTTCTTACTAGCTATGCAATCGCGTGGGGACTTGAGCCGTGACCAACAAAACTTCTCTCAGCTACAAAGATGCCGGTGTTGATATTGACGCAGGTAATGCGCTGGTTGACCGAATCAAAGGTGTGGTGAAAAAAACCCGCCGCCCGGAAGTGATGGGTGGTCTGGGTGGATTCGGCGCACTGTGCGCACTGCCGCAAAAATATCGTGAACCTGTTCTGGTCTCGGGTACTGATGGTGTAGGGACGAAACTGCGCCTGGCGATGGATTTAAAACGTCACGACACGATCGGTATCGATCTGGTCGCGATGTGTGTTAACGACCTGGTGGTTCAGGGCGCAGAGCCGCTGTTCTTCCTGGATTACTACGCGACCGGAAAACTGGACGTGGATACCGCAGCAAGCGTCATTAACGGCATTGCCGAAGGGTGTCTGCAGTCTGGCTGTGCGTTGGTCGGTGGTGAAACCGCCGAAATGCCCGGTATGTATCACGGCGAAGATTATGACGTCGCAGGCTTCTGCGTTGGCGTAGTAGAAAAATCAGAAATTATCGACGGCAGTAAAGTGGCTGATGGTGATGTGCTGATCGCGTTGGCCTCCAGCGGCCCGCACTCGAACGGCTACTCTCTGGTGCGTAAAATCCTCGACGTGAGCGGCAGCGATCCACTGACCACCGAGCTTGATGGCAAGCCACTGGCTGACCATCTGCTGGCGCCGACCCGCATCTACGTGAAAAACGTGCTGGAGCTGATCGAGAAGGTTGACGTGCACGCCATTGCCCACCTGACCGGTGGCGGCTTCTGGGAAAACATTCCGCGCGTCCTGCCGGACAACACCCAGGCGGTGATCGACGAATCGTCCTGGCAGTGGCCGTCCGTCTTTAACTGGCTGCAGACTGCGGGCAACGTGAGATCACACGAGATGTACCGCACCTTTAACTGTGGCGTGGGCATGGTTATCGCGCTGCCAGCAAGCGAAGCGGATAAGGCGATTACGCTGCTGACCGACAAAGGTGAAAACGCGTGGAAAATCGGTATTATCAAAGCATCCGATTCCGAACAGCGTGTGGTCATTGAATGAAAAACATTGTGGTGCTCATTTCCGGTAACGGAAGCAATTTGCAGGCGATAATTGACGCCTGCAAACAGAAGAAAATCAACGGCACCATTCGGGCAGTATTCAGCAATAAGGCCGACGCGTTCGGCCTTGAACGTGCCCGGGAAGAAAACATTCCCGCGCACGCGCTGGAAGCCAGCCAGTTCTCCGGACGTGAAGCGTTTGACCGGGAACTGGTTCAGGAGATTGATGCCTACGCGCCTGACGTTGTCGTGCTGGCGGGGTATATGCGTATCCTGAGCCCGGCCTTTGTCGGGCACTACGCTGGTCGTCTGCTGAATATCCACCCTTCCCTCCTGCCGAAGTATCCCGGCCTGCACACCCATCGTCAGGTTCTGGAAAACGGCGATGAGGAGCACGGTACCTCCGTGCATTTCGTTACCGACGAGCTGGACGGCGGGCCGGTGATCCTGCAGGCAAAGGTGCCGGTCTTTGAAGGTGACAGCGAAGACGACGTTACCGAACGCGTGCAGACGCAGGAACACGCCATTTATCCTCTGGTGGTAAGCTGGTTTGTTGACGGGCGTCTTCAGATGCGCGACGGTGCCGCCTGGCTGGACGGCGTCAGGCTCCCTGCACAGGGTTATGCCGCTGACGAGTAGTTTGTTTGATGTGCCCGGCGGCGCGACGCCTGCACGGGCCTGTGGTCTTCACTGTCGGGTGAGCACCGCGCTTCCCGACATGCCCTTCCCCCAACCCTCTAAAATCCCCCAGAAAAAAAATAACTGTCATACTTTTCTGGCACTGTTGGACATATCGTGGAAATGCTCGCCATAATAAGGACGAGACGGATTTACCACGTCCTGTGATTGAACTGGAGTGTGAGCTGTAATGGGTCAGGAAAAGTTATATATCGAGAAAGAGCTAAGCTGGTTAGCATTCAACGAACGTGTACTCCAGGAAGCGGCAGACAAAAGTAACCCGCTTATCGAGCGTATGCGTTTTCTGGGGATTTACTCCAACAACCTGGATGAGTTCTACAAGGTTCGCTTTGCCGAACTGAAACGGCGAATCATCATCAGCGAAGAACAGGGCTTAAACTCTCACTCGCGCCATCTGCTGGGCAAAATTCAGTCGCGCGTATTGAAAGCCGATCAGGAGTTTGACGGCCTGTATAACGAACTGCTGCTGGAAATGGCACGCAATCAAATCTTCCTGATTAACGAACGTCAGCTTTCTGTTAACCAACAAACCTGGCTGCGCCACTATTTCAAACATTACCTGCGCCAGCACATTACCCCTATTCTGATCAACCGCGAAACCGATCTGGTGCAGTTCCTGAAAGATGACTACACCTACCTCGCGGTGGAAATTATTCGTGGCGACACGATTCGTTACGCATTGCTTGAGATCCCGTCCGATAAGGTGCCGCGCTTTGTGAACCTGCCGCCGGAAACCCCGCGCAGACGCAAGCCAATGATCCTGCTCGATAATATCCTGCGTTACTGCCTGGACGACATCTTCAAGGGCTTCTTCGATTACGACGCGTTAAACGCCTACTCCATGAAGATGACCCGTGACGCCGAATACGATCTGGTGCACGAGATGGAAGCCAGCCTGATGGAGCTGATGTCATCCAGCCTGAAACAGCGCCTGACGGCGGAGCCGGTGCGCTTTGTTTATCAGCGCGATATGCCAGATGCCATGGTGGAAATGCTGCGCGACAAGCTGACCATTTCTCGCTATGACTCCATCGTGCCGGGCGGTCGTTACCATAACTTTAAAGACTTTATTGGCTTCCCGAACGTCGGCAAGGCCAATCTGGTGAACAAACCGCTGCCGCGTCTGCGCCATCTCTGGTTCGATAAATTCCGCAACGGTTTCGACGCCATTCGCGAGCGCGATGTCCTGCTCTACTATCCGTATCATACGTTTGAACACGTGCTGGAACTGCTGCGTCAGGCTTCGTTCGACCCGAACGTACTGGCGATCAAAATCAACATCTACCGTGTGGCAAAAGATTCCCGCATCATCGACGCGATGATCCATGCGGCGCACAACGGCAAAAAAGTGACCGTGGTGGTTGAGCTGCAGGCGCGCTTCGATGAAGAGGCAAACATTCACTGGGCGCGCCGTCTGACGGAAGCCGGTGTCCACGTTATCTTCTCAGCACCTGGGCTGAAAATTCACGCCAAGCTGTTCCTTATCTCCCGTAAAGAGGGGGAGGACGTGGTGCGTTATGCCCACATCGGGACCGGGAACTTTAACGAAAAAACCGCGCGAATTTATACCGACTACTCGCTGCTGACTGCCGATGCACGCATCACTAACGAGGTTCGCCGGGTGTTCAACTTTATTGAGAACCCGTACCGCCCGGTCAGCTTCGATTATCTGCTGGTCTCGCCGCAGAACTCACGCCGCTTGCTGTACGACATGATCGATAAAGAGATCGCCAATGCCCAGAAAGGGCTGTCGTCGGGCATTACGCTGAAACTCAACAACCTGGTCGACAAAGGACTGGTGGATCGTCTGTATGCGGCGTCCAGCTCCGGCGTTCCGGTCAATCTGCTGATACGCGGTATGTGCTCACTGATCCCTGAACTCGAAGGCATTAGCGACAATATTCGCGTGATCAGCATTGTTGACCGCTACCTGGAACACGATCGGGTCTATATTTTCGATAATGCGGGTGATAAACAGGTCTATCTCTCTTCTGCAGACTGGATGACGCGCAATATTGACTACCGAATTGAAGTCGCGACACCGCTCCTGGATCCGCGGCTGAAGCAGCAGATCCTCGATATCATCGAGATTCTGTTCAGCGATACGGTGAAAGCACGCTATATCGACAAAGAACTCAGTAACCGCTATGTACCGCGCGGCAATCGCCGTAAAGTGCGGTCGCAACTGGCGATTTACGACTATATCAAATCACTCGAGCAACCCGATTAACCTATGCCGATAAATGATAAGACCCCACGCCCGCAGGAATTCGCCGCGGTCGATCTTGGTTCTAACAGTTTCCACATGGTCATCGCCCGTGAGGTGGATGGCGCGTTGCAGATCATCGGTCGTCTGAAACAGCGTGTACACCTGGCGGATGGTCTTGATGAGCGCAGCATGCTCAGCGAAGAGGCAATGGAGCGAGGCTTAAACTGCCTGTCGCTGTTTGCTGAACGCCTGCAGGGCTTCTCGCCCTCCAGCGTATGCATTGTGGGCACCCACACGTTGCGCCAGGCGCTGAATGCGCCAGAATTCCTCAAGCGGGCCGAAAAAGTGATCCCCTACCCCATTGAGATCATCTCCGGTAACGAGGAAGCCCGTCTGATTTTCATGGGTGTTGAACACACTCAGCCGGAAAAAGGGCGCAAGCTGGTCATCGACATCGGCGGCGGCTCTACGGAACTGGTGATCGGCGAAGATTTTGAGCCGCGTCTGGTCGAAAGCCGTCGTATGGGCTGCGTCAGCTTTGCGCAGATGTATTTCCCGGGTGGCGCAATCAGCCGCGAAAACTTCCAGCGCGCGCGCATGGCCGCTATCCAGAAACTGGAGAACCTGGCCTGGCAGTACCGTATTCAGGGCTGGAACGTAGCGCTGGGCGCATCGGGCACCATCAAAGCGGCACATGAAGTGCTGTTGGCGATGGGTGAAAAAGATGGGTTTATCACCCCTGAGCGCCTGACCTTGCTGACCGAAGAGGTGCTGAAACATAAAAGCTTTGACGCCTTAAGCCTGCCGGGTCTTTCCGACGAGCGCAAAGCGGTATTCGTACCGGGGCTGGCTATCCTGTGCGGCGTATTTGATGCGCTGGCAATTAAAGAGCTGCGTCTTTCCGACGGCGCGCTGCGTGAAGGTGTGCTGTATGAAATGGAAGGCCGTTTCCGCCACCAGGATATTCGTAGCCGCACCGCGCAAAGCCTGGCAAACCAGTACAATATCGACCGTGAACAGGCGAAGCGCGTGCTGGAAACAACCGTTCAGATATACGACCAGTGGCAGGAGCAGAACCCTAAGCTGGCGCATCCGCAGCTTGCCGCCCTGCTGAAATGGGCAGCAATGCTGCACGAAGTGGGACTGAATATTAACCACAGCGGAATGCACCGCCACTCAGCCTATATCCTGCAAAACAGCGATCTGCCTGGCTTCAACCAGGAGCAGCAAACCATGATGGCGACCCTGGTGCGCTACCATCGTAAAGCCATCAAGCTTGACGATCTGCCGCGCTTCACGCTGTTTAAGAAGAAGCAATTCCTGCCGCTTATTCAGCTGCTGCGTCTCGGCGTGCTGCTCAATAACCAGCGTCAGGCCACCACCACCCCGCCCACGCTGAAGCTCAAAACGGATGACAACCACTGGACCCTGAGCTTCCCGCCAGACTGGTTTAGCCAGAATGCGCTGGTGCTGCTGGATCTGGAAAAAGAGCAGCAGTACTGGGAAGCGGTCACCGGCTGGCTACTCAAAATCGAAGAAGAGAGCTCAGACGTCGCGGCGTAACGGCTCAGGTCTCGACCGGCGACGCCTCTGCTTCCAGCAGTGACTCAAGCGCCACCGGTCTGCCAATCAGATAACCCTGCACATAATCGATACCTAGCGCGTGAACCGCGCTACGTATCTCTTCTGTTTCGACATACTCCGCGACCACCAGCATTTTCTTCATTCGCGCCAGATGGCAAATCGAGGCCACTATCTGATAGTCCAGACTGTTGTTGACGATATTACGGATAAAGCTTCCGTCTATCTTAAGGATATCGGCGTCCACGCTTTTCAGCCGCGCGTAGCTCGCATAGCCGGTACCGAAATCATCAATCGCAATGCGTACCCCCATTTTTTGCAACTGCCTGAGGGTATGTAACGCCTGCTCACCACTGCCGAAGGTGCTGCACTCGGTCACTTCAAATATCAGCTGCCAGGGTTCCACGGCGTATTTCGCCAGCAGACGACTCACCTCAGCCGGGAACTGCGCACGGCACACGGTGGAAGGGCCCAGATTAATGGCAAAACGCTGGCCGGGCAGATTTACCCGATGCTCTGCCAGGAAGCGTAGCGTGTTCTCCAGTACCCACAAATCAACCCGCGACGACAGACCAAATTCCTGGGCGACGGGCAGGAATTGCAAGGGAGAGAGCAACGCCCCGTTTGCATCCGACATCCGCAGCAACACCTCGTGGTAGCAATCGCCCCGCACGCCGCAAACCGGCTGGACCAGCAGAGTAAACGCGTTACTGTCGAGCGCACTTTGCAGACGGCTCATCATCGCAACCTTGTCCTTCAGGCTACGCTGGAGATGGACAGCACCGCGCTGCTGCAGATTTTCCGGATGGTTGGTCGAAATCGACAGATCGGCAATCACCCCCAGTTCACCGAGGACCAGATAGAGATGGGTCACCGGTGAGCGCACATAGCAGTAGCTCACGCCCACCTGAGGCTGCAGCGGCATCCCATCCCAGACAAAGCGGAACTGTTTAATATGCTCGTCCAGCGCCTCAATGCGTTGCTGGTGCGATTCCGCGTTAAGGCGAACCGCCAGGTCACAGCCGGTGAGGTGATAGACCCGCTCACTGGGCTGCAAGGTGCCATTGACCCACTGCGCCAGCTGCTGTTTATACAGGATCCGCAACAACACCCCGTAATTTCGGCCCAGCACCTCCAGCTCCGGAATGCGCAGCAGACAGAGCGCCGACCACGGGTTTTTAGCAAGATCGCGCGACAAGGCCCGCAGGTTCGGCATATGGACAACCGGGTCGAGTAGCGCCAGCCTGCGGGAACGTTTATTCGCGGCGCGCTGGCAGGTGGCCAGCATCGACATGTAAATCACCACAAACGAAAAGACCAGATAGCTGGAAGAGGTAATTGCCAGCTGAATGTCATACCCGGACTGTTGAGGGATATAGCGGTAAAAATAGTGGATGGACACCAGCAGCACCGGGGTCCAGATAAGCGACATCAGCTTATAGCCAAACCGCATCGCTCCCCAGAGCATCACCGGCATCAGCAACGACAGGGTGTAGTTGGTGGTGAAAATCGAGCTGTTTTCATTCATCGGGAGCAGCAGCAGGGTAAGCAGCCCGCCAAGCGCAATGGCCCACAGCAGAAATTCAATAACCGTCACCTTTTTGTCTATCTGCATTCGCACCTGCGAGACAAGACTTCTGATATACCGCGGATGACGAATCAGACGGATCAGTAAATAGCTTAACGGCACGCCCGTCAGCCCACTGACCAGCAGCGCCTGATAGTTAATCAGCGTGCGAATATTAAGCGGGGTTAACCCCTCCAGGCTCTGACGGCTCTCATACACCCCCAGATAGAGGGCAAACTGAAACAGCACCAGAAACAGCGTCGCGGGGCAAAAGGCCTGCCAGAAGATACGCTGCGCCATCAGTCTGACATCCCCGTAAGCCGTCATGCTGCGTCTGGGCGCAAACACCCGATACCCTCCCCAACTGAGCACAACAGGGACAATAAAATGAAAAATGCCGGCGATGGTTTCGAACAACCCAACCGACGGGTAGTAGCGGATGAACAGTGACAATACGATGCCGGGCAGCGCTTCCAGACCAAAAAACATCATCACCGAAAGCAGAAAGGAGAGAGGTAAATAATAGAGTGCCACCAGACCATCGCCCAATCGGGTAAAGGTATTGGCAACGCTTAATACAGGCAGTAAACCCACCGGTAAAATAAGCGGTAAAGCCCACCAGCGGTCTTTATTGTTTTTCAGGAAAGAAATAATGTTCATAGATGCCCGTTTAAACCCCTTTCGCTCCAGAGGGAAATGAAGACAGGCATCCAACCTGACGTACCTGCCGCCCGACAACGTGCGGGGCGAACAGTATGGAGGTGGGATTTTAAATACCAGGCCAGGGAAACCGTTGACTTAAATCAAACTAATTTACTCAAACGATCCTTTCTTACATTTTTTTTGAAATGGTTTTCTTCATATTATCAATATGGTAAATGCAATTATTAATTTCAATAACATTAATTAATGTATCTATTGACGGTTATTTACACATTTGCGAATTGACCCTCTCTTCCCGCTGTGCCTTAATATCCCTGTCGCCCAAAAGGGCATGCCCAGGAAAAACACAGTGAGTCAGGCCACGCGTATGCGAAAACGACATCAGTTCAACACCCGGATGACCCGCATCATACTGCTTATCAGCTTCCTGTTTTTCTTCGGCCGCTTCGTTTACTCCTCTATTGGCGCCTGGTATCACCATCAGGACAAGGCCCAGTCACAGCAATCCAGCCTGACCGTTGATTCAGCCGATCGCTAACGCGTCGAAGGATTTTGTAATATCCGAATTATCCCTGCTATTCCTTTGCTCAGGATTTTATCCTGGCGCATCACCACAGCCAGCTGTCGCTGCAGCACGGGCGTGAGCGACATCACGCATAGCCCTTCGCGGTCAGCCGCCAGGTCTACGGCCATACGCGGCACGATACTGTAGCCAAGCCCCGCACGTACCATCCGCTTGATCGCCTCGATGCTGCCCAGTTGCATCACCGGCGTGAGGATTCGCCCCTCGGCAGCAAACCAGCCGTCGATCAGCGCCCGGGTGCCGCTGCCTGATTCAAAAGCAATGAATGGCTGCGCGTGCAACGCAGCCGGCGTCAACAACTGAAAACCGTCCTGCTGGTCCAGCGACGCGATAAAAACAAACTCTTCGTCCATCACCGGCGTAACGTCGAGCGCTCTTCCGCTCACCGGTAACGTCACCAGCCCCATATCAAGACGGTTTTCTTCAATTGCCCGGACGATGTCGAGCGTATTGCCGGTCGTCACGCCCACTCTGAGAAGCGGATAGTCACGTCCGAGCTGCTGCAACAGCGGCGGCAGAAGATGAATGCAGGCCGTTGCGCCCGTGCCAAGCGTAATGGTGCCACTCACGTCATGGCTGAACTCACTCACGGACCGAATGGCTTCATCCACCGCCTGCTGAATACGCTCCCCGTGCACCAGCAACGCCTGCCCGGCAGCCGTGGGTTTGATGCCCCGCCCGGTACGCTCTACCAGCCGGGTTTGCAGAAACTGCTCCAGCTGGCGGATTTGCAGGCTGACGGCCGGCTGGGAAATGCCCAGCAGGTCCGCCGCCGCGGAAAAACTGCCGCGCTGGATAGCCAGACGGAACGTCGCGAGATAGCCCAGGTTGAGCGTTGTCATTCAAAGTTTCTCTTATACAGCGCATAAGGTGACTGACCTGCCAGCACAATAGCGCGCTCGCTATGCTCAGGACAACTGCATAACGGAATGAAAAACAATGAAAACACCTGCCCTTCCCCGTCACCTCGCCCTCCGGGCAGGTTGTCATCAGCTTATCAACTGGGGGATCTCGTTTTATATGCCCGGGACCTTTGCCCAGGCCATTGTGGCCGACCGGGGGTGGTCATCACCGCAGCTCTACCTCGGCCTGACGCTGGCGATGCTGGTAATGGCGATGGTCTCCCCTTTTGTCGCCCGACTGCTGGCGTACGCTGGCGGGCAGAACGTGGTGATGAGCGGAACGTTACTGATTGCCGCAAGCTGCGCGGGCATGGCATATACGCAGACGCTGTTCGGCTGGTACGGTGCCTGGCTGGTTGCCGGTATCGGGATGCGGCTGTCGCTGTATGATGCGCTGTTCGCCGCGCTGGTGAACCTGTACGGCCAGCAGGCACGCAGAACGATCTCGCGCATCACGCTCGCAGGCGGGCTGGCCTCAGCGGTTTTTTGGCCGCTGGGTGATGGGCTGCTGAAAGTGATGAGCTGGCAACACGCATTGCAGATCTACGCCCTCTTTGGCCTTCTGAGTGCGGTGCTGATTCGCACGCTTCCCCACCAGCGGCTGGCGGCCCCCCCGCACGTTACCGCGCCGCCCGTGCGCCAGGAACGGCGTAACGGCTGGCGGTATGCCACGTTTATTGCCCTCATGACCTTTGTCTCTAACGGCACGTCCACCCATCTGCCAGAGTTTATTGCCAGTTTTGGCCTGCCGGTCGCCATCGGCATGCTGTGGGGAGTTGGCCAGACGGGCGCACGCGCCACGGAGGTGCTGGCGGGTGCACGCTTAACCCCGCTCAACCTGACGCTCCTGACCGCCCTCGCCATGCCGCTCTGCTTTGTTATCGGGTTAAGCAGCTCGCTGTTTGTCGGGTGTGCCGCCGGTTTTGTGCTGGGCTATGGCGCCATCAACGGGCTGATGACGATAGTAAAAGCCACCCTGCCGCTGACGCTTTTCAGCGCCGAAAGCTATGCCCGCCGCACCGGCATGCTGCTCATTCCCGCACAGCTTATGGCCGCGGCATCGCCGTTTGCCTATGCGTGGCTAAACAAAACGCTGGGGAACGCCGGCGCAATGTGGGTTTCCACCGCGCTGACGCTGGTGATTGCCGGGCTGGCGATAGCGATTGTGCGCAGTGCCGACCCCGCGCGGAATAATGAAATGTATCCCACTGTATCCGGAGCGCCACGCTGACAAGCCGGTACAAAACGCCGTTCCCCGCAAACATCCCGGATACATAAAAATGGTTTTCTGTGTCTGTCATTGTTTGAAACCGAATTTGAAACCGATTGAGGAGAGACTCAGATGATCCGTCGTTATTTACTGCTCCCTGCACTTGTTCTGGCGTCAGCAACCTGCTCCTGGGCCGCACCGCTGGATAACCTCAGCGCTGCCGACGTCAACGGCCCTGCCGCGGTTGCCCCGCTGGAACGTCCACAGCCGGCCGCTAAGCTGATTGTCGATCCACCGCTTGCCGGCCCGCTGAGCAAGGGGGCGGTCTTTATTCAATACCGGGCTGAAAACCTGCGCATCGAGCCGGTATTCGGGCCCGATGCGCTGAAGGTCACACCACGTATCGGCCATATCCATGTCGTGGTGGATGACGCCCCCTGGCACTGGGCCGATACCAGCGGAGAGCCAATCATTCTGGTTGGGTTACCCGCCGGGAAGCATAAAGTGACCATAATTCTGGCCGACCCCACGCATAAACCCATCGACCATAAAACCATTGAATTCACCGTACCGCCTCACGCAACGGTCCATCATTTTTAAGGAGCCAGACAATGAAAGCACGTTCTGTACTGACGGCGGGTCTGCTGGCGCTTTCAGCCAGCGCCTTTGCTGAGAGCAAAACCAGCGTGGTGCTGGTCCATGGCGCGTTTGCCGATGGCAGCAGCTGGAACAAGGTCATTACCCGGCTGCAAAAACAGCATACCGAGGTGATTGCCGTCCAGCTGCCGCTCACGTCGCTTAAAGATGACGTTGCCGCCACCCGGCGCGCCATTGCACGGGCGCAGGGCGATGTGGTGCTGGTAGGTCATTCCTGGGGCGGAACGGTGATCAGCGAAGCGGGCAACGATGCACGGGTAAAATCCCTGGTGTACGTAGCGGCCTTTGCGCCTGATTCCGGCCAGTCGACGGCGGACCTGGCGGGAAGTTACCCACCGCCAGCGGGGAGCGCGGATATCGCAAAAACGGCAGACGGGTATTTGTATCTCCCGCCAGAAGCCGTGATGAAAGACTTCGCACCGGATGCAGGCGCCGTTGAACAGCAGACCATTGCAGCCACTCAGGGGCCGATCAAGGCCGACGCGTTTGCGGAAAAAGTGAGCCATGCGGCCTGGCATGAAAAGCCAAGCTGGTTTGTGGTCAGCAAAAATGACCGGATGATTAACCCGGAGCTTGAACGTGCGATGGCGAAAACGATCCACGCGAAAACCACGGAAGTGGCAGCAAGCCACGTGTCGATGGTGAGTCAGCCGGATGATATTGCCCGCACGATTGAGCAGGCAATCACAAACCATTAAGAATGACACAACAGCCCGCGATGCGCGGGCTTGCGAAGGGTGAGTTACTTCACTTTCTGCACTTCAGTATCTTGCGCCTTCAGCGCCGTTCCATCCTGCGCTGCTGGCGCCATCAGGGGAACCGGCTTGCCGGTACGCCTGTCGATCAACAGCGAGTGGCGCTCCCCGCGTTCAAACAGATGCTGCTCTCCCCACTGGCGAAGCGCAACGACGATGGGAAACAGGCTTTCGCCTTTGTCCGTCAGGACGTATTCCTGATACGACGTACCGTCTGACGCCCCCTGCATCGCGAGAATGCCCGCGTCGACCAGCTTGCGCAGCCGGTCAGCCAGAATGTTACGCGCAACCCCGAGATCCCGCTGAAAATCCCCGAAACGGCGCATGCCGTCAAAAGCATTGCGCACAATCAGAAGCGACCAGCGATCGCCAATCAGATCGACGCTGCGGGCAACGGGACAAAATTCCTGTTCAATCGGTTTACGAGACGGCACAGCATTACCCCGGCAGGTCAGTCAACAATAACTGGTTGCATTTTAAAACTGCATAGCCTAGCCTTCAACTGGTTTCTTTTTAAAACCACTTTACCCAGGGCGAGGATTTGTACATGTCACATGCGTCACCACTACCGTCAGATCGAAAAACCGGGCACGTCCGCTCAGGCGACATGCCGCGTAGCCTGGTGTGGCTGTTCGCCCTCGCCAGCGGCCTAAGCGTGGCCAATGTCTATTACGCACAGCCGTTGCTTGACGCGTTGTCCAGAGACTTTGGCATCAGCCATGGTGCCATTGGCGGCGTGGTCACCGCCACACAGATTGGCTGTGCTCTGGCTCTGCTGTTCGTGGTTCCTCTGGGGGATAAAGTGGATCGCCGGCGCCTGATGGCGCTACAGCTTGTCGTACTGGTCGCCGCACTGGTCACGGTCGGCATGGCGCAGACGTCAACGATGCTGCTGGCGGGTATGCTCGCCACCGGCATGGCAGGAACGGCCATGACGCAAGGGCTAATCGCCTATGCCGCCAACGCCGCGTCGCCGCATGAGCAAGGCCGCGTTATTGGTGCGGCACAAGGCGGGGTATTTATGGGCCTGTTAGTGGCCCGCGTCGTCTCCGGAGGCATCAGTGATATCGCGGGCTGGCGTGGCGTGTATCTCTCTGCCGCCGGGCTGATGGTCATTATTGCGTTTCCGCTGTGGTGGAGGCTGCCCCGCTTGCCTGCGGTGCCTGAAACGATGAGTTACCCGCGCCTGATTCACTCAATGCTGATCCTGCTGCGGGAAGAAAAAGTCCTGCAGGTGCGCGGCGTACTGGCTTTACTGATGTTCGCTGCGTTCAATATTTTCTGGAGCGCCCTGGTGCTGCCGTTAAGTGCCCCACCCTATAACTTATCGCATACCGCCATTGGTGCTTTTGGCCTGGCCGGAATGGCAGGCGCGTTAGCGGCAACCCGGGCCGGAGAGTGGGCCGATCGAGGATATGCCCGGCGCACCAGCGCGGCTGCACTGGTCATGTTACTCCTGGCGTGGTGGCCGATTTCACTGATGGACCGTTCGCTCGGCATTTTGCTCATTGGCATCGTGCTGCTCGATTTGGGCGGGCAGGCGCTGCATGTCACCAACCAGAGCCTGATCTTTCGTGCCCGCCCCGAGGCGCATAGCCGGCTGGTCGGGCTTTATATGCTGTTTTATGCTGTCGGCAGCGGTCTGGGCGCGCTGAGCACCACGATGACGTATGCCATCGCGGGCTGGCAGGGCGTCTGCCTGACTGGCGCAGCGGTGAGCCTGATGGCGCTGGTGTTCTGGTGGGTAACGCGCAAGACAGGATAAGGGTGATAAAAAAAGCCCGCCGGGTGCGGGCTTCTGCAACGTCAACGCGGATAGTCGCGGTTGATCCACGCGTGATCGTCTTCCCAGGTGAACATCCATTTTCGCACCGGACCGGCCATCACGTTGAGATAGTAGCTGTCATAACCAGCCAGCGTCGCCACCGGATGGTACCCCTTCGGTACCATCACCACGTCGCGGTTATAAACGGCCATACACTCATCCAGCGACCTGTCGTCGGTATAGACCCGCTGCATGCAGAACCCCTGCCCGGGATTGAGGCGATGATAGTAGGTCTCCTCCAGGTAGGTTTCCTGCGGTGGATTATCCGTATCGTGCTTATGGCTCGGGTATGAACTGGTGCAGCCTTCGTTGGTCCAGACCTCAACCACCAGCAGGCTGTCGGCGGGTTGATCTTCCGGCAGAATGTTGTGCACGTAGCGCTGGTTATGGCCTTTGCCGCGCGCCTGCGCGTCGATATCCTGCGGAGCGATAAGCCGTGTCGGGAAGGATCCTTTGCCGGGTGCGGCACAGACCGCCAGCTCCAGCGTGGTCAGCGCCTTAATCTGCACCGTCTCCTGCGGCGTGACGTAGACCGCCCAGGGCTTTATGCGCTCAAACGGGCTCATCCGCTCGCCGATGTCAGTAAACTGCGCGGTAGGTGTGCTGATAGAGGCCCGTCCGGCCACCAGCACCAGACAGCGCTCTTCGCTGACGGCGGGCAGCGTCAGCGTCTGCCCTTCCTGCAGTTCATACGCTTCAAAGCCAACGTATCCCCAGCCCGCGCGTTCCGGCGTGACGGACTGGGTACGGCCCTCCGCACTCGGCGGTTGCCAGCGTGATAACAGACGTGACATGTCACCTCCTCAGATAAGCCCGGCGTCGCGCGCCATGCGGCTCAGGTTGTTATACCCCAGACGGGCGTAGGTCAGCGGGTGAGCGATAGCAGGATCCTGCTCCGCCTCCACCACCAGCCAGCCGTGATAATCCTGCGCCTTCAGCAGTCGCATGATGGGCGGATAGTCCACGCAGCCGTCACCCGGTACGGTGAAGACCCCACTCAGCACCGCATCAAGGAAGCTGGTTTTGCGGTTTTTGACGTCCGCCAGCACGTCGGCGCGCACGTCTTTGCAGTGAACATGGTTAATGCGCGATGCCCAGCGCTGGGCCACCGCCAGCGGATCAGCCCCGGCAAAGGTCAGATGGCCCGTGTCCAGCAGCAGGCCCACCTCTTCACCGGTATGGGTCATCAGGTTATCGACATCTTCAGCGGACTCAATGACCGTTCCCATATGGTGATGGTAGGCAATCTGCACCCCCTGCTGCTGCGTGTAGCGGGCAAAAGCGGTCAGCTTCTCGCCGTACTCTTGCCAGCGCGCGTGCGGGAAGCGCGGGCGAAGATGAACCGGCGTCTGTTGCTCGCCGTGAATACAGCCGCTCACTTCGGCGAATACCAGCACCTTTGCCCCCAGTTCGCGCAGCAGCGTCAGGTGGGACTGCACGGCGGCAATCTCCTCCTCCACGCTACGCTCCAGCAGACGCCCTGAATACCAGCCGGAGACCAGCTGCAGATCGTGGCGCTGCAAAATGGGGCCAAGCAGGCGCGCCTCACGCGGGAATTTATTGCCCAGTTCGAAACCGGCAAAACCGGCCTCTTTCCCTTCGCTCAGACAGGTATCCAGCGGCGTCTCCGCGCCGAGTGAAGGCAGATCGTCGTTCGTCCATGTCAGCGGGTTAATGCCTAATTGCACACTCATTGTCGTCTCCTGAATTATGCGTGTCCGCGCTCGCGCCACCAGGCGATAAGCTGCAGGTAATTGTCCCGGATGCGTGCCACCAGCTGCGCATCGTCAATATCGTGTTTCAGCCATGCACGGGACGCATCGCCAAACAGCGTGCGTCCTACGGCAAAGCCCTTCACCAGCGCGTGTCCCGAGGCGGCTTTAAAATCAGCACGAAGCTGCTCAGCCGGGGCGTCCAGCCCGAGGATCACCACGCCACGACAGTGCGGATCCCGACGTTCAATAATCTCGCTCAGCGCCGTCCAGCCATCGGCAGAGAGCGGCGGCAGTTTCCACCAGTCGGGATAAATCCCCAGGTTGTAAAAACGCGAGATGGCGCGCAGGTAAAGCTCATCGCTGCGCGGCATGCTCGCAGGCAGGATCACCTCCAGCAGCAGTTCATGACCGGACTGGCAGCAGGCGTGGTAGACCTCTGCGATTTTCTGCTCCTGCTCCAGACGCAGGCCGTGCGCATCTTCCGGATGGAAAAAGACCAGGCATTTCACCACATGTTCCTGCGGCCAGCTGATGAGCTGCGTGCCGATGTTACCGTGCTCCATCTCCAGCGGCCGGGAGCCCGGCAGCTCAATAGGGCGGCCTATCCACCACCCTTCACCGGTAATCGCGTTCAGGGCGTCCTGACCAAAAGTACCGTCACACAGCAGGCCAGCTTTGCCCTCAAGCCCTGCGCTGCTGGCCGCCTCACGGCTGGCCTGCAGAATAAGCTGCTTCAGCGCCGGGATGCGCTTCAGGGATGCCCCGCACTGCAACGCCATATCTTCCAGCTGGCTGCGATGATCGAAGGCCATCACGCACAGCTCCGGCCACTCGCGGCGGCGGGTAGTGACGCGGTGCAGATGGTTCAGGCGCGAGTCAAGATCGGGACGCGGCACCGACGCCGCACGCGACAGGTAGTCGTCCAGCTCAGCCTTGCTCGGCATCGCCGGGGCACAGCCGTGGCGGGAAACCACCAGCGCGCCACACGCGTTGGCATAGCGGCAGGCCTGCTCCCAGCCTTCGTCGTTAAGGTAGCCGCGCAGCAGGCCGGACATAAACGCGTCGCCCGCACCGAGCACGTTCAGCACCTCAACGCGCACGCCGGTCACCGTCAGACCCTCATCCAGCCGGGGTGGTATAGCGTCGGTATACACCGAACAGCCAAGCGCGCCACGCTTGCAAACCAGCGTAGCGTTACTCACGGCGCGCACGCGACCCAGCGCCTGCAGGGTATCGGTACTGCCACCTGCAATGTGAAACTCTTCTTCGGTGCCGACAATGACGTCGAAAAGGTGCAGCACCTCCTGCAGTTCACGGGTCACGTTTTCTGCGGCAATAAAGCGTGTCTCCCCGTCCCCTAATGAGGTCAGCCCCCACAGTACCGGCCGGTAGTCGATATCCAGCACCGTGCGAACACCGTGACGGCGGGCATAGTTAAGCGCCGTCAGCACCGCGTCACGGGTCTGAGGGTGCGAGAGGTGGGTCCCGGTGATGGCAAGGCACCGTGCGGAGGCAATGTAGCGTTCATCCACATCGCTGGCCTTGATGGCCATATCCGCGCAGTTATCGCGATAAAAAATCAGTGGAAAGGTGTCCCGGTCTTTAATGCCGAGGAGCACCAGCGCCGTCAGGCGTTCTTTGTCGGTGATCAGATGGCTGGTATCGCAGCCCACCTGGTGTAACTCTTCTCGCAGGAAGCGTCCCATATGTTCATCACCGACGCGTGCCAGCATCGATGAGCGCAGCCCCTGACGCGCCGTCCCGTAGGCTACGTTGCCGGACGAGCCGCCGAGATATTTCGCGAAGCTCGACACATCCTCAAGACGGGCACCAATTTGCTGACTGTAGAGGTCTACCGCCACGCGGCCCATGCATATCACATCAAACTGCTTTTCCACGTTGATACCTCATCAGACAATGTCGTTCACGTTCAGCCAGCGGCCTTCCTGGTGCGAGAGTGCGATGGCGTCCAGCACCCGCGAAACCTTCCAGCCCTCTTCAAAGTCCGGCCACATCGGCACATCAGCGGCAATACCGTCGACCAGGTCGCGTACTTCCACCGTTTTTTGATCGTTAAAGCCGATACCATGGCCCGCCCCCATGCAAAACGCACCATAGTCCGGATGTGACGGACCCACGAGCAGCGTGCGGAATCCCTGGCGGTTTACCGGGTCGTCATGCAGATAGAGCTTCAGTTCCGCCATCCGCTCCTGGGTAAAACTGATGGCCCCTTTGGTGCCGGTTATCACATACGACAGTCCCATCTTGCGCCCGCAGGCGACGCGGGACGTTTCAATCACCCCTTGTGCTCCGCCGGCGAAACGGACCATCGCGTGCGCCTGATCTTCGTTTTCAACCGCAACGTTTTGCGACGAACCGGCCTGCGCCGGGCGTTCAGGCACAACAATTTTTAAATCACCGCAGACCTGCTGAATGTCCCCGACCAGATACTGCGCCATGTTGACGATATGCGCCGCCAGGTCCCCCAGTGCACCCAGCCCGGCGGTCTCTTTAAAACAGTGCCAGTGAATGGGAGAAAGCGGGTCGGCCATATAATCTTCGTTGTGGGTACCGTAGAAGTGGATCACCTCGCCAATCTCGCCGCGGGCGATGATCTCTTTCGCCAGCTGTGCCGTCGGGTTTTTCATGTAGTTAAAACCCACCAGCGTTTTCCCCCCTGCCCGCTTCGCGGCGTCCACCATTTCACGTGCGTCATGGGCATTCAGCGCCAGCGGCTTTTCCGAGTAGACATGCTTACCGTGGCGAATGGCCTCCAGCGCCATCTCTTTATGCAGATGGTTGGGCGAGCATATATCCACGACATCAATCGCCGGGTCAGCCACCAGTGCCCGCCAGTCGCCGGTTGAGCGGTTGAAGCCAAAGGCCTGCGCCCGCTCTGCCGCCAGCGCGGGCGTCACTTCCGCCACCATCTCGCGCACCAGTTTGCCGCGCAGGGTAAATACCGTCGGCGCCTGGGCATAGGCGATGGCATGTGCCTTGCCGATATACCCGGTGCCAATCAATCCAATACGAACCTCTTTCATCCTGATCCTCACAATGCGCCGCGACGGCTCTTGGCATAGGTGTCGAATGCCACCGCCAGAACGATAATTAATCCGGTGATTATTTGCTGGTAATAGGCCGAGACGTTCATCAGCACCAGACCGTTAATCAGGATCCCCATAATGATGGAACCAATGATGGTGCCGCCGATGCGTCCATAGCCGCCCATCAGCGAAGTGCCGCCGATGACTACCGAGGCGATAACGCGCAGTTCAAAGGAGATCCCAGCGACCGCTTCCGCACTGCCAAGACGAGCGCTGAGAATGAAGCCCGCCAGTCCCGCCAGACAGCCAATCAGCACATAGACACTCACCAGCACGCGCTTCACGTTGACCCCCGCCAGGCGCGCTGCCTCCGGGTTACCGCCGATGGCATAGACGAAGCGTCCCCAGCGGGTTTTATGCAGCGCCAGATACCCGCCAAGCGCCACGATGGCGAAAATCCAGATTGGAATGGAGATGCCAAGCAGCTCCCCGCGTCCCCACCAGCGGTAACCCGGGTCGAAACCTGCAATGGGCGCGCCGTCGTTGATCACCAGCGTCAGGCCACGCCAGATGGTCATCCCGCCGAGCGTGACGATAAACGGCGGCAGGCGCAGGCGGGTTACGCCCAGGCCGTGCAGGAAGCCAATCGCCGTGCCCATCGCCAGACAAATGCCCAGCCCAATCAGCCAGCTCATGCCGCCCCAGGCGTTCGGATCAACGGTGGTGAAGTTGTCGCCCTTAATCACGTATGCGGCGGTCATGGCGCAGACCGCCAGGATGGAGCCGACAGAAAGATCGATACCGGCAGTCAGAATGACGAAGGTCATCCCCACGGCCATGATCCCGTAGATGGACACCTCGGTCAGGATGTTGAAAATATTGCGTTCAGAGAAAAAATTGCTGTTCTGCGACTGAAAGAAAATCAGCAGCAGGATCATGAAAATCAGTACCCCGAAGCGCTCGAAGAAGGCGATGGGATCGAGGCGTCCGCTACGTTTCACCGGAACCTGCGTTTTAGAAATCATCTGCGTCATGGAAAACTCCGTTATGCCGCGTTGAGGGCGTTGTGGTTGATGGCCATCATCGTCATCAGCCGCTCTTCGTTAGCGTCGTCGCCGTGGATCTCACCGGTCACCCGGCCTTCACTGAGCGTGATGATCCGATCGGATACCGCCATCACTTCAGGCAGATCGGAGGAGATCACGATCACCGCCACGCCCTGTTTGGCCATATCAAACAGCACCTGGTGCACTTCCGACTTGGTGCCCACGTCAATACCGCGCGTCGGCTCATCGACAATCAGCACCCGAGGGTTCAGCGCCATGCAGCGCGCCAGGATAACTTTCTGCTGGTTACCGCCGGAGAGCTTGCGCACCTCCTGCGCGCTGTTGACCATTTTGATCTGCAGCGCCTTGCGGTAGGACTCAATCAGATCGTCCTCTTTGCGGGTATTCACAAACCAGCGCCACTGCATCAGAGAAGAGAGACTGGAGAGCGACAGGTTGTCGCGAATCGATAACCCCAGCACCGCCCCCTCTTTCTTGCGATCTTCCGGGACCAGCGCGATGCCCTGCTCAAGGGCGTACATTGGGTCGCGCGGTTGATACGGGACGCCGTCCAGTTCAAAGCTGCCCGAGGTAAAGGCATCCGCCCCGAACAGGCAGCGCGCCACTTCGGTGCGCCCTGCCCCCACCAGGCCGGCAATGCCCAGTACTTCTCCGGCGTGGACATGGAAGCTGATGTCATGCAGGGCAATGCCGTGCGGATCCAGCGGCGGTTTTTCGCGGCTTAGCCCTTTTACTGCCAGACGGACCGGCTTGTTTTCATGATGGGTTTCGCTGGCGGGACGACGATTAAAGGCCACGTCACGCCCCACCATCAGACGGATCAGCTGCTCGACATTGGTTTGCGCCACGGCGCCACTGCCGGTGAAACGGCCGTCCTGGAAAACGGTAAAGCGATCGCAAAGCTGGAAAACTTCGTGCAGTCGGTGGGTAACGTAAATAATGCTCACCCCCCGGTTTTTCAGCTCGCGCACCACGCGGTGCAGGCTTTCCACCTCGCTGTCGCTCAGCGCCGCGGAGGGTTCATCCATGATGATCAGCTTGGCGTTCAGCGTCAGCGCCCGGGCAATCTCGACCATCTGCTGCTGGGCTACGCTCAGACGGGCGACAGGCGTGGTTGGCGCAACGTTCAACTGCAGATAATCGAGTATCACCTGCGCCTCCTGGTTCACCGCTTTTTCGTCGACAATCAGGTTACGTTTACGCGGCTCGCGCCCGAGAAACATGTTTTCCGCGACGGTCATATTGGGCAGCAGGTTAAATTCCTGATAGATAGTGATAATGCCCTTGTTCTGCCGCTCAACCGGTGAATCGTCCACCGGCAGCGTGTCGCCGTTGAACCAGATATCCCCGCACGTTTGCGGCTGTGCGCCCGCCAGGGCTTTCAGCAGCGTGGATTTCCCCGCTCCGTTCTCACCCAGCAGCGCGTGGATCTCCCCGGCACCGACGGTGAGCTGTGCGCTGCTCAGCGCCCAGACGCCAGAAAAGCTTTTTGCCAGGTCGGTCACTTTCAGTAAGGGTTGCGACATCGGTCTGCTCCTCCTTAATAGTGAGCCGCCACCTGCGCGGCGGCTCCGGATAAATCAGTTACCGGCCTCACTGATGCGCTCAGCCTGCTGCAGATTTTCTTTGGTGATAAGCGTTGGCGGGTAGTCCGCGCCGGTGATGGCTTTCTTCTCACGCACGTTGGCCACCAGCTGGCTCATCGCCGTTTGTACCGCGAAGCCCGGGCGCTGATCCGCCGTGACCGCCAGCCAGCCGTCGCGCACGCGCGCCAGCGCCTCAGGGACCGCGTCAAATCCGGTCACCAGAATTTCGCCTGGCTTCACGCCCTGGCCCTGCAGCGCTTCAATTGCGCCCAGTGCCATGTCGTCATTGGCGGAGAGGATCACCTGTGGGCGTTTCGGCAGTGACGGCAGAACGCTTTCCACAATGCGCATCCCTTCAGAACGCATCCAGTTGCCGGTCTGATCGGCAACGATCTTGTACTTGTCCCCGCCCGCCTTCAGGCTGTCGCGGATCCCTTTGGTACGTTCAATGTTGGAGGAGGAACCTGGCTGGCCGGTGAGCAGAATAATGTCTGCCCCGTTGGGGAATTTGCTTTTAACGAAGTCGCCAATCGCCTGGCCGCCTTTGTAGTTGTTGGCACCAAAATGCGGCACCTTCTTCTGGCTGTCGACGGAGCGGTCAAGCGTCACAACGGGCAGATTCGCATCCTGAATTTCATCCACCGCGCTGGAGACGGCATTGACGTCATTCGGGGAGACGATGAACCCCTGCGCACCACGGGTGATGGCGTTTTCCAGGTCAGCGACCTGTTTCGGCGAGCTGCCCTGCCCGTCCAGTACCTGAAGCTTTACGCCCATCTCTTTTGCGGCTTTTACCGCAGTACGCTGCATGTGAACTTCAAACGGCATCGCCAGGTTTGGTGTACTGAAAACTATTTGCTCGTTTTCGGCCATTGCTGCCCCGGCGGTCATGGCGATGAGGGCGGCTAAGATCAGTTTTTTCATTATTATGTCTCTCTGTGTAGGGTGGTTGTGTTTAGAGGACGATCTCACGCTGGCTACGCAGGGATTCCAGCGCTTTATCCGCCAGGTACAGCGCACGTTCACCATCGTCGCCGCTACAGTCAGGCGTCGCTTCGCCGCGCAGCACCGCAACAAAGTGTTCCCATTCCGCGGCGTAAGCGGATTTGTAGCGCTGCAGGAAGAAGTGTTCCGGCAGCGCGCCGGTGCAGCCCTGTTTGCCGTAGTGCTGCACCTGATTTTCAAGAATATTGCCCGCGCACAGCAGGCCCTCTGAGCCGTGCAGCTCCAGGCGCTGGTCGTAGCCGTAAGAAGAGCGGCGGCTGTTGACGATGGTCGCCATCGCGCCGGAGGCATACTTCAGTACGATAAACGCGGTATCGATATCCCCCGCCTCGCCAATCGCCGGATCCACCAGATTGCTGCCCTGGGCATATACCGACACCGGCTCTTCGCCCATGATGAAGCGCGCCATATCAAAATCGTGAATGGTCATGTCGCGGAACATACCGCCGGAAACGCGCACATATTGCGCCGGTGGCGGGGACGGGTCGCGGGAGATAATCAGCAGCGATTCGGGCTTACCGATCCGCCCGGCCTGCACCTCGGTTTTGACCCGACGAAACTGCGGGTCAAAGCGGCGGTTAAAACCGATAAACAGCGGTACGTTGTACTCGTTAACCACTTTCAGGCAGTCGCGCACGCGGGCAAGATCCAGGTGTACCGGCTTTTCACAGAAGATCGCTTTGCCGTGGCGGGCGGCCATCTCAATCAGATCCGCGTGGGTGTCCGTCGCAGACGCGATCAGCACGGCATGAACGTTTGGGTCGCTCATCGCGTCCTCCAGGCTCTGCAAACGAGCCTGATATTGCGTGGCGAGGCGGGTGGCAAATTCCTGATTCGGGTCGACCACAGACCAGAGCGTGGTCTCACTGTGGCTGGCGATGTTAGCTGCATGTACCTGGCCAATTCGGCCAGCGCCCAGTAAAGCAATGTTAAACATAACGGCTCCCGGTGTTGGTGAATGCTGTGAACTAACGACCCCTTAAATAAAACATTTATTTCATTTTTATAAATAGTGAAAATTATATTTTTGAGTGTGGGTTAACACTTTTGAGATGATTGAGATAAATTTTGTTATCAATCTCACAACATGGAAGAAGGTGCTACTAACCCCTCACCCCTGCCCTCTCCCCAAAGGGGCGAGGGAGAAAAGAATGCACCACACCATCCCCTCCCCCCTTTGGGGAGAGGGTTAGGGTGAGGGGAAAATGAAATGAAAATTTCGTTATGGCGGGAAATACTTAATACTGGCGTGCTTTTTTTACCTGCGCCTGGGTTTGCTCAGCGGCTTTGCGCACCGCAGACGATCCCGCGACCTGCGCATCACCGGTTCGCCACCATGACGCGTAATCATGGGTCATGGTTTTCGGCAGCACTTTGATATCCAGCAGCGTTGGGCCAGGATGCGCCCGCGACGCCTCTAGCGCCACCAGCAGACTCTGCTCGTCGTGGACCCGCCACGCGCGACAGCCGTAGCTTTCCGCGTTCTGGGCGAAATCGACTTTCACCAGCGGTCCGTCGAGCCGGCCTGAATCTGGATTTCGATGACGGTTTTCCGTACCGAAGCTCCCCATCCCATGCCCCATCTGCAGGTTATTAATGCAGCCGAAGCTGGCGTTATCAAACAGCAGGACGGTGACGTTGATCCCCTCCTGCACCGCGGTTTGTAGCTCGGAGTGCAGCATCATGTAGGCGCCATCCCCCACCATGGCGTAAACCGGCTGATGCGGGCTGGCAAGCTTCGCGCCTATCGCCGCCGCAATCTCATACCCCATGCAGGAGTAGCCGTACTCCAGGTGATAACTGTCCGGCGTCTTCACCTGCCAGAGGCGCTGTAAATCCCCGGGCAGCGATCCGGCCGCGCCCACAACGATGGCATTATCTTCGATATGTTGATTGATAAGCCCCAGCACCCGCGTCTGGGTCAGACGGGTGTTGAGCGCCTCACCGTATTCCACCAGCTGCGCATCAAGGTGCCCTGCCACTTCAGGCGCATCGTCGGGATGCCACTGACGGCCCCATAAGCGCTGGCACTCCGCATGCCAGGCAGATTTCGCCTGAGCGATCTCCTCTCCCCAGTGGCTTCGGTACGCCGGGAGCGCCTGCGTTAAAGCGTGCAGCCCGGTTTGCGCATCGGCAATCAGCGCCGTGGCATCCAGTTTCAGAGCATCAAACTCGGCGACGTTCAAAAGCAGGAACTCGACGTCCGGATGGGAAAAGAGCGCTTTGGAGCCGGTGGTAAAGTCCGTCAGGCGCGTGCCGATGCCAATCACCAAATCCGCCCTGGGTGCAAGCTGGTTAGCGGCCATTCCGCCCGTCACACCGATCCCCCCCAGATTAAGGGGGTGATCGCTTACCAGCGCCCCCTTTCCGGCCTGGGTTTCGGCAAACGGCAGTTGCAGCGTCTCGACAAATTCCCGAAATGCCTCATGCGCGCCGGAATAACGCACGCCCCCGCCACACACCACCAGCGGACGGTGTTTACGGGCAATCAACGCCTGTGCCTGGGCCAGACGCTGGGGGTCAGGCGGACGGCGTTCAATGTGATGCACGCGACGCGCAAAGAAGCTCAGGGGATAATCCCAGGCTTCGCCCTGTACGTCCTGCGGCAGGCAAATGGTCACTGCCCCCGTCGCTGCAGGGTCAGTAAGCGTTCGCATCGCATTTAACATCGCGCTCATTAACTGTTCGGGACGGTTAATGCGGTCCCAGTAGCGTGAAACGGGACGGAAGCAGTCGTTGGTGCTGATACTGAGATCGTGGTACTGCTCGATTTGCTGCAAAACCGGATCGGGCTGGCGGCTGGCATAGATATCCCCCGGTAACAGCAGGAGCGGAATGCGGTTCGCGGTGGCAGTCGCCGCGGCCGTCACCATATTAGCCGCGCCGGGCCCGACGGATGAGGTGACGGCAAAAATGCGCCGACGGCGATGCTGTTTGGCGAATCCGGTCGCCATATGGGCGATGCCCTGTTCGTTACACCCCTGCATCACCTGCAGGTGGCCAGGATCCTGCTCCAGCGCCTGGCCGATACCCAGCACGTTACCGTGACCAAAAATGGTCGCCACGCCCTCCACGAAAGGCGTTTCGTGTCCATCAATGGAGACATACTGTTGATTAAGGAATCTGACCAGGGCCTGAGCCATGGTCATACGTTCGGTTTGCATAAAACCTCCTGTCAGCCCAGCGTCGGCATGGAGAACGCAGCGCCAGTCTCCTGCTGCATTTCCGGCCAGCGTGCGGTGATGGTTTTCATTCGGGTGTAGAAACGCACGCCGTCGTTGCCGTGGACATTCAGCGCACCAAAGATCGAACGCTTCCAGCCACCAAAACTGTGGAACGCCATCGGCACCGGGATCGGCACGTTCACCCCAACCATCCCCGCCTGCACCTCTTCGCAGAAGCGGCGCGCGCAGCCACCGTCACGGGTAAATATTGCCGAGCCATTACCATATTCATGCCGGTTAATCAGGTCCACCGCGCTGCTGTAATCTGCAACACGCACCACAGAAAGTACCGGCCCGAAAATCTCTTCTTTATAAATGGTCATCTCCGGCGTGACGTTATCGAACAGCGTTGGTCCGACAAAATAGCCCTGCTCGTGGCCTTTCACGCTGAACCCACGGCCATCCACGCGCAGGCGGGCTCCCTGAGTTTCCCCGCTGTCGATATAGCCCAGCACTTTGTTACGGTGTGCCGAGGAGATAAGCGGCCCCATTTCATTCTCTGGTGTCTGGTCCAGACCCGGCCCGACGCGCAGCGCGGCAATCTGTTTTTCCAGCCGGGAACAGAGTTCATCAGCGATGTTATCCCCCACCGCCAGCACCACCGACAGCGCCATGCAACGTTCTCCCGCCGCGCCGAAGGCAGCGCCCATAATCGCGTTCGTCGCCATATCCATATCGGCATCCGGCATTAAGATACAGTGGTTTTTTGCCCCGCCCAGCGCCTGACAGCGTTTACCGTGGGCGGAGGCGGTCTCGTAAATGTATTGGGCGATCGGCGTTGAACCGACAAAGCTCACAGCCTGCACGCGCGGGTCAGTCAGCAGCACGTCAACCGACTCTTTATCGCCCTGCACCACGTTAAACACGCCGTCAGGCAGGCCGGCGTCTTTCAGCAGTTTTGCCAGCGCGAGCGCCAGAGAGGGATCTTTTTCCGACGGTTTCAGCACGAACGTGTTGCCGGTGGCCAGCGCAATCGGGAACATCCACATCGGCACCATTGCAGGGAAATTAAACGGCGTAATCCCGGCACATACGCCGAGCGGCTGCATCAACGAGTGGCTGTCGACACCGGTGCCGACGTTAGCGGAGTGCTCACCTTTTTGCAGATGCGGGATGCCACAGGCAAACTCCACCACTTCCAGGCCGCGGGTCAGCTCGCCCACCGCGTCGGAGAAGACTTTGCCATGCTCTTCGCTGATGATGCGGGCCAGGCGCTCCATGTTCTCTTCCAGCAGCGCTTTGAAGCGGAACATCACGCGTGCGCGTTTAAGTGGAGAATGGCGCGCCCAGCCAGGAAAAGCCTGCTGTGCTGCGGCAATCGCCTGTTCGGTTTCCTGTGCCGTACTCATCACCACCTGGCGGATCTGCTCTCCGGTGGCCGGGTTGAAGATTGCCTGAACGCGCTGGCCTGAACCGGTGACACACTCGCCGTGAATAAAATTCGCTACCGTCTCCATCCTTAACCTCTCGCTGTTGATACGTGACTGTTACCTGAACACTATATATGAAACAAATATTCCATTTTAAGTTGAAATAAAATAAATGATGATTATTGTGATCAAGGATGGATTTTTATGTTAACAGCCACCATCACCGGTGAAGCCTGCGCTATTAAGGCATTTCAGGCGTTGAAATGCGTGAAGCTTCTGTTTCATTTTTGAGGCCAGATGGACGGCCGGCATTTAAAAGACGCGGTTTTGCGTTTAGAATCATAAAACTATGCATAGGGGGTAAAATGACCACAGCAACCAGCCTGAATGAGCTGCAGCAGCAAATCCGCGATCGCTACGATAGCCTGAGCAAGAGGCTGCAGCAGGTCTCCCGATATGTGCTGGATAATACCAACAGCGTGGCCTTTGATACGGTCGCCGTCATTGCCGAGCGTGCCGATGTGCCGCCGTCAACGCTGATCCGTTTTGCCAATGCTTTTGACTTCACCGGCTTCAACGAGATGAAACAGCTGTTTCGCATGAACCTGGTGGAAGAGACCGCCAGCTACAGTGACCGCGCCCGGCTGTTTCGCGAAATGGAAAGTCAGGCCGTGCCGGAAACCCCGCTCGATATTCTGCAGGAGTTCGCCCGTTCAAATGCGCAGGCCCTCCAGCAGCTGGCCGCCCGCGCCGAGCCGGAGATGCTGGAACGCGCCGTACAACTGCTGGCCGACGCCGACACAATCTATATCGCCGGGTTACGCCGCTCGTTTAGCGTCGCCGCCTATCTGACCTACGCCCTGAGCCACCTGGAGTGCCGCCCTATTCTGCTCGACGGAATGGGGGGGATGCTGCGTGAGCAGATCAACCGCATCAAGGCGCAGGACATCGTGGTATCGATCAGCTTCTCGCCGTATGCGGAAGAGACGGTGATGGTCAGCGAAACCGCCGCCAGCGTCGGCGCGCGGCAGATTGTAATCACCGACAGCCAGATAAGCCCGCTGGCCACCTTCAGCGATCTCTGTTTTGTGGTGAAAGAGGCGCAGGTAGATGCGTTTCGCTCGCAGTCGGCGACGCTGTGCCTCGTGCAGTCGCTGGTGGTAGCGCTGGCATATCGGCTGGGCAGTGGGAAGTAACGGAGAATAAAAAAACCCCCTGCGCAAGCAGAGGGTTTGGGGTGATATCAGGGGAAAATCATTCCCACTCAATCGTAGCCGGCGGCTTACCGCTGATGTCATACACCACGCGGGAGATACCGTTCACTTCGTTGATAATGCGGTTAGAGACGCGGCCCAGGAAGTCGTACGGCAGGTGCGCCCAGTGCGCGGTCATGAAGTCGATGGTTTCTACCGCACGCAGGGAAACAACCCAGTCGTACTTACGGCCATCGCCCATCACGCCGACAGAGCGCACCGGCAGGAACACGGTGAACGCCTGGCTCACTTTGTTGTACAGGTCAGCTTTGTGCAGCTCTTCAATGAAGATAGCGTCCGCGCGACGCAGCAGGTCGCAGTACTCTTTCTTCACTTCGCCCAGCACACGCACGCCCAGACCTGGACCCGGGAACGGGTGACGGTAGAGCATGTCGTATGGCAGACCCAGTTCCAGGCCGATCTTACGTACTTCATCTTTGAACAGCTCACGCAGCGGTTCAACCAGGCCCATCTTCATCTCTTTCGGCAGGCCGCCCACGTTGTGGTGAGATTTGATGACGTGTGCTTTACCGGTTGCGGAAGCCGCAGATTCAATCACGTCAGGGTAAATGGTGCCCTGCGCCAGCCATTTAACGTCTTCCAGCTTCAGCGCTTCTTCATCGAACACTTCAACGAAGACGCGACCGATGATTTTACGTTTCGCTTCCGGATCGTTCTCGCCGGCCAGCGCGTCGAGGAAGCGCTTCTCGCCTTCCACGTGAATGATGTTCAGACCGAAGTGGTCGCCGAACATATCCATAACCTGCTGCGCTTCGTTCAGACGCAGCAGACCGTTGTCCACGAATACACAGGTCAGGTTTTTGCCGATTGCGCGGTGCAGCAGCATCGCGGTGACAGAGGAGTCAACACCGCCGGACAGGCCGAGGATCACTTTGTCATTGCCAACCTGCTGGCGGATACGCTCAACGGCGTCGTCGATGATTTTTGCTGGCGTCCACAGTGCTTCACACTGGCAGATATCACGCACGAAGCGTTCCAGCATGCGCATACCCTGACGGGTGTGGGTCACTTCCGGGTGGAACTGCACACCGTAGAAGCGTTTTTCTTCGTTCGCCATAATCGCAAACGGGCAGTTATCGGTGCTGGCAACGGTCACAAAGTCAGACGGGATGGCGGTGACTTTGTCGCCGTGGCTCATCCACACGTCCAGCAGCGGTTTGCCGTCTGCGGTCAGGGAGTCTTCGATACCGCGAACCAGCGCGCTGTCGGTGACGACTTCAACCTGCGCGTAGCCAAACTCACGCTCGTTAGACCCTTCTACGTGGCCGCCCAGCTGCATGGCCATGGTCTGCATACCGTAGCAAACGCCGAATACCGGCACGCCCGCTTCAAACACGTACTGCGGTGCGCGTGGGCTGTTCTCTTCGGTGGTGCTTTCCGGGCCGCCGGACAGAATGATGCCGCTTGGATTGAATTCGCGAATCTGTGCTTCCGTGACATCCCATGCCCACAGTTCACAGTAAACGCCCAGTTCACGCACGCGACGCGCCACCAGTTGAGTGTACTGAGAACCAAAGTCCAGGATGAGAATGCGATGTTTATGAATGTTTTCCGTCATTGACGCTAATTCCGAGGCAAGTGAAACAAATACAGAGCGCCCGGCATGAGCCGGGCGCGGAAATTTATCAGGAGCCCAGACGGTAGTTCGGGGACTCTTTGGTGATCGTCACGTCGTGAACGTGGCTCTCCTGGATACCCGCACCGCTGATGCGTACGAATTCCGCTTTAGTACGCAGCAGGTCGATGGTACCACAGCCGGTCAGACCCATACAGGAGCGCAGGCCGCCCATCTGCTGGTGAATGATCTCTTTCAGGCGGCCTTTATAGGCAACGCGGCCTTCGATACCTTCCGGTACCAGTTTGTCAGCGGCGTTATCGCTCTGGAAGTAACGGTCGGAAGAGCCTTTGGACATCGCGCCCAGGGAGCCCATACCACGGTATGATTTGTAAGAACGGCCCTGGTAGAGTTCGATTTCGCCCGGAGATTCTTCAGTACCGGCCAGCATGGAGCCAACCATGACGGCTGCAGCACCTGCAGCGATCGCTTTCGCGATGTCGCCAGAGAAGCGGATACCGCCGTCAGCGATAACCGGAATACCGGTGCCTTCCAGCGCTTCAACCGCGTCGGATACCGCGGTGATCTGCGGAACGCCTACGCCAGTCACGATACGGGTGGTACAAATAGAGCCAGGACCGATACCGACTTTCACCGCGCTGCAGCCTGCTTCAGCCAGTGCGCGAGCGCCTGCGCCCGTTGCAACGTTACCGCCGATGATCTGCAGGTCTGGGTATTTCGCACGGGTTTCACGAATACGTTGCAGAACGCCTTCGGAGTGGCCGTGAGAGGAGTCAATCAGCAGTACGTCAACGCCCGCAGCCACCAGCGCGTCAACACGCTCTTCGTTACCTGCACCCGCACCAACGGCAGCACCTACGCGCAGACGGCCATGCTCGTCTTTACAGGCGTTAGGCTTACGTTCTGCTTTCTGGAAATCTTTAACGGTGATCATGCCCAGCAGGTGGAAGTTCGCGTCCACAACCAGTGCTTTCTCAACGCGCTTCTCGTGCATTTTAGCCAGCACGACGTCACGGGTTTCGCCTTCACGGACGGTTACCAGACGCTCTTTCGGGGTCATGTATACGCTGACAGGCTGGTTCAGGTCAGTCACGAAACGCACGTCACGGCCGGTGATGATGCCCACCAGTTCGTTATCTTCGGTGACAACCGGGTAACCGGCGAAACCGTTACGTTCGGTCAGGGCTTTCACTTCGTGCAGGGTGGTGGTTGGCAGAACGGTCTGTGGGTCAGACACGATGCCGGATTCATGTTTCTTCACGCGGCGAACTTCTTCAGCCTGACGCTCGATAGACATGTTTTTATGAATAAAGCCGATGCCACCTTCCTGTGCCAGGGCGATAGCCAGGCGCGCTTCAGTCACGGTGTCCATTGCCGCAGAGAGCATAGGAATGTTCAGGCGAATCGTTTTCGTCAACTGCGTGCTGAGATCGGCAGTATTCGGCAGAACGGTGGAATGAGCGGGAACGAGGAGGACGTCGTCAAACGTCAGTGCTTCTTTAGCGATACGTAGCATGGGCAATATCTCTGACCTGGTGGGTGGTTAAATATTGCCGTGGCATTATACAGAGCGTAACCGATTGCATCCACACTTTTTTATAAAAAAACCTTGCACTCCCCTCTCAGCAGGTTACTATCGACTGAATAACTTGCTGATTTAGAATTTGATCCCGCTCACATGTTATCCACTCAATCCCCCTCAATTTTTACTGTCAGCCGCCTTAATCAGACGGTTCGTTTGCTGCTTGAGCAGGAAATGGGGCAGGTCTGGATCAGCGGTGAAATTTCTAACTTCACGCAGCCTTCATCTGGTCACTGGTACTTCACGTTAAAAGACGACACCGCTCAGGTGCGCTGTGCAATGTTCCGCAACAGCAACCGCCGCGTGACGTTTCGCCCTCAGCATGGTCAGCAAGTTCTGGTTCGCGCCAATATCACCCTGTATGAGCCGCGCGGCGATTACCAAATCATCGTCGAAAGTATGCAGCCTGCGGGCGAAGGTGTGTTGCAGCAGAAGTACGAGCAGCTAAAAGACAAACTCTCGCAAGAGGGTCTGTTCGATCAGCAGTTCAAAAAACCGCTCCCCTCACCTGCCCACTGCGTTGGGGTGATTACGTCAAAAACCGGGGCGGCACTGCACGACATACTTCATGTCCTCAAACGCCGCGACCCCTCCCTGCCCGTTATCATCTACCCGACCGCTGTTCAGGGTGATGACGCACCGGGTCAGATTGTCCGCGCCATTGAACTTGCAAACGCACGTCAGGAGTGCGACGTGCTGATTGTCGGGCGTGGCGGCGGTTCGCTGGAAGACCTGTGGAGCTTTAACGACGAACGCGTGGCACGGGCCATTTTCGCAAGCCAGATCCCGGTCGTCAGCGCCGTCGGCCACGAAACGGACGTGACAATAGCTGATTTTGTGGCGGATTTACGCGCGCCAACGCCCTCCGCAGCCGCGGAAGTGGTGAGCCGCAATCAGCTGGAGCTGCTGCGCCAGCTGCAGAATGGTCAGCAGCGTCTGGAAATGGCGATGGACTATTTCCTGGCCAACCGGACGCGCCGGTTTACCCAGCTGCATCATCGCCTGCAACAGCAGCATCCGCAATTGCGGCTGGCCCGTCAGCAAACCGTGCTGGAGCGTCTGCGTCAGCGAATGAACGTCGCGCTGGATATTCAGCTCAAGCGCGCGGTCTCCCGCCAGCAGCGTATTACTCAGCGTCTGAACCAGCAGAACCCACAGCCGAAGATTTATCGCGCGCAAACGCGTATCCAACAGCTTGAATATCGACTGGCAGACACTATCCGTGCACGTCTTAGCACCACACGTGAACGCTTTGGCAACGCCGTGACCCACCTCGAGGCGGTCAGCCCGCTCTCGACGCTGGCTCGAGGCTATAGCGTAACGACCGCCACCGACGGTAAAGTGCTGAAGCAAACGAAACAGGTGAAAGCCGGAGATGTTCTCACCACCCGTCTGTCAGACGGCTGGGTGGAGAGCGAAGTAAAAGAGATTAAACCGGTGAAAAAAACGCGCCAGCGAAAAACCGGATAATTCTTCGTCGGTTACAAACTATACTGCTGCTATTCCCTTTTATCTGGCCTTGCCCGAACTAAGGAGAGCAGCATGTCTTATCTTCACAGCGTTATTCCCCCCTATATTCTTCGTCGCATTATCGAAAGTGGCTCTGAGCCGCAGCAGCGCTGCGCCCGTCAGACATTAACGCATGTGCAAACGCTCATGGCGCATATGCCGGGCAAACCCGCCGCGCCGCACGTCAATAAAGCCGGTCAACTGGAGCGTGATATTTACGATGCCAGACAGACGCAGGAGCTGCCGGGTACTCAGGTGCGTTATGAGGGCCAGCCGTCAAATGGCGATGTGGCGGTTGATGAAGCCTACAATTATTTGGGGGTCACCCATGATTTCTTCTGGAAAATGTATCAGCGCGATTCGCTTGATAATAAAGGCCTGATCCTGACCGGTACCGTGCACTATGGCCGGGAATATCAGAACGCCTTCTGGAATGGTCAGCAAATGGTCTTTGGTGATGGCGACGGCGAAATATTTAACCGCTTTACCATTGCCATTGACGTCGTGGCCCACGAGCTCAGCCACGGTGTCACCGAGACCGAAGCCGGGCTTATCTATTTTGAGCAGTCTGGCGCACTGAATGAATCATTGTCAGATGTGTTTGGCTCGCTGGTCAAACAGTACCATCTCAAACAGACCGCCGATGAAGCCGACTGGCTGATTGGTGAGGGGCTTCTGGCAGACGGTATTAACGGCAAAGGGCTGCGCTCCATGTCAGCGCCCGGCACCGCCTATGACGATCCTCTGCTCGGTAAAGACCCGCAGCCTGGGCACATAAAAGACTTTATCAAAACGCGCGAAGACAACGGCGGCGTACACCTGAATTCAGGTATTCCCAACCGGGCGTTTTATCTGGCCGCGAAGGCGATTGGGGGTCATGCCTGGGAAAAAGCGGGATATGCCTGGTACGACACAGTTTGCGACCGTCACCTGGCGCAAGATGCCGATTTTGAGGCCTTCGCAAAACTGACGGTTGCCCACGGCGAGAAACGGTCCGGTGGCGACGTGGCGGCTGCGATAAAACAAGCCTGGGAACAGGTGGGAGTGCTGTAAATGCAGGTTCCGGAACTCACAGATGACGCCGTCGTTGAGCTGGCCCGGGAAGGCGGCGTCGCTTTTATCCCTAAGCTAAGCGGCCAACGCACCATTACGCTTTCGTCACTCAATGAGGCCCAGCGTCAGCGCGTGGTAAGCATCCTGGAGCAGGCATTTCCACGCGGCCAGCCGCCGGGTGAACCCACCTCGCCGGGGAGTGGCGATCAGCGTTATTTTCGCATCCAGATAATCTGGACTCAGCACAATCAGGCCCAGTACACCGATATGATTGTGCTGGTGCCTGAGCAGGAAGCCCCTGAGTCGCTGGTCGAGCTGTGGCAGAAAGGCGAAGGCTGCGTGTGTGATTAAGCTTCAGCCGGGACAAACTCCACGCGCTTTTTCGAAATCAGGCCGTGGCCGTTCTGGCAGAAATAATCCACCGCACCGCAGGCTTTTAAGACCTGGAGTGGCTGATGACACTCCGGGCAGCGGGCTTCGAGCGAGATATCCTTATCGCAGTGCTCACAGTGGGCGACGCCATTTTGCGCTTCAAGCTCTGCGTGGCAATCCGGGCAGGTAATCGACATGATGACTCCTTTGCTGGGCATTCTGTAATACGTTGATATTAACACGCAGCACTCAGTGCGGGCCACGCAGCTGTTGCTGTAAGGTCAGCAACAGTTCTACTTCCGCCATTCGACGGCGTGTCGTCCGGCTCACTTCTTCCGGGTCACATTCGAACAGACTTTTCTGCCCCAGAATGCGCTCTGCCAGGCAGTGCGTATAAATCGTGCCTGGAATATGCCAGCGCTGAACCCGATCGCCGTCCGTCAGCACGAGCACATCTTCCGCTCCGTGACGATCGTGGCTTATGACGCGCCCGTCATGCAGATACAGCTGTAACCCTTTTTGCCCGCCTGACGGTCCCGCATATTTGTTGAGCCAAATCTCCACCGGAATGCCACTAAGCTGCCCGCGAAGATGAGCGCTGCCCTCTGCCGTGGTGAGATCGCCCTGTTTGATCTCACGCCCAAGCCGGTCAGTAGCGGCCACCACCTGCAGCGTCATATCATCCCCGCCCCCCAGATAACGCACCGTTTCACGCAGCATCGCCAGCACATGCGTGCCGATGTCCAGGATAACGCCGTCAGGATGGCGAAGCGTGCGGGTGTCCACTTCACCCGTGGCGAAGTTAAGCGCGACAGGTTCTCCTTTTGCGTTAAACCCGCTCGGTTCCTGCAAAAAACCGTCAATTCTGGCGATATCAGCAAAAGTCCCGATCAGCCCAAGCTGAACCGTTGCGAGGCGCGCCATCCAGTGGTCAAGTGCGAGCACACGGGACGCCGCACCGGGCAACGCCAGCAGTCTGTTCAGTTTTTCGAGCTGCGAGAGCGTGGCGACGATGGGTTTTTCAACCACGATCCGCGCCACAGGAGACACCAGGGCGTGCTCCAGCACCTCAAGATGCTGCAGAGAAGCCGTGGTAATAAACAGGGTATCAAGAGGATGCGAGAGAAGTTCGGTGAGAGAGGCGCAGCGCGTTACGCCTTCAGGGTGCCTGCCAGGCTGAACATCGAAACCCAGGCAGTGCAGTGAATCGCCATACAGATTGTGTAATGCAGGTAAATAAGCGGTTTCCACCACCGCGCCAAGCCCAACAAACCCTAACAGCATCTTCTACCTCGTCGAGTAAATTACCGGGGCAAACGCCTGCCCCGGTATTGACGAGCGAGGCGTTATCAGGCGTTAGCGGCCGGTTTAGTCTGCGCATTTTCCAGCATGCGCCGTACCGGAACAATGAGGACGATCAGCACCGCGGCACAAATCAGCAGCGCGATGGAGCAACGTGCGAAGAGATCCGGCAGCATATCCAGCTGGTCGGCCTTCACGTGACCGCCAATCAGACCTGCCGCCAGGTTGCCCAGCGCACTTGCGCAGAACCACAGGCCCATCATCTGCCCACGCATTCTTTCCGGTGCCAGCAGCGTCATGGTCGCCAGACCAATCGGGCTCAGGCACAGTTCCCCCAGCGTCAGCATCAAAATGCTGCCCACCAGCCAGAATGGCGACACGCCCGCGCCACCGTTATTCAGTACGTTCTGCGCAGCCAGCATCATCAGACCAAAGCCTGCGGCGGCACACAAAATACCAATAACAAACTTGGTGATACTGCTCGGACGAATGTTCATGCTGGCAAGTTTCGGCCAGGCCCAGCTGAATACCGGTGCCAGCAGGATGATGAACAGGGCGTTAATCGACTGGAACCATACCGCCGGGATTTCGAAGTCACCGATCATGCGGTTAGTGTAGTCGTTGGCAAAGAGGTTGAATGACGTTGGCTTCTGCTCGAAGGCGGACCAGAAGAACGCAGCGGAGACCAGCAGAATAAAACAGACCAGAAGTCTGGCACGCTCTTTACGATTCAGGCCCGCAAAAAGGAACAGGTAGATAAAGTAGAGGGCAACGGACGCCGCAATCACGTAAACCAGCACGCTGGCTACCGCAACCGGGTTAATCACAATCACACCCTGCGCGATCAGCGTAACGATAACCGCCACACCCACAGCCAGCGCCAGCAACCATGCGCCCACGCCGTTTCTTTTCACCACCGGGCTGTTCCAGGTCGAGTCCAGCCCCACTTCGCTGTCATAGCGTTTCATTGCCGGAACGGCAAACACGCGGAAGATGATCAGGGCAACCAGCATCCCGATGCCACCAATGCCGAAGCCCCAGTGCCAGCCGTGAGATTTAATCAGCCAGCCGGAAATCAACGGCGCGATAAACGAGCCCATGTTGATGCCCATGTAGAACAGCGAGAAACCACCGTCACGACGCGCATCGCCTTTTTTGTACAGCGTCCCCACCATGACCGAGATACAGGTCTTAAACAGACCAGAACCGAGCACGATGAACATCAGGCCGATAAAGAACAGGTTATCGCCCATGATGGCCGAAAGCGCAATCGACAGGTGGCCGAGCGCAATCAGGATGGATCCGTACCAGACGGCTTTCTGCTGGCCGAGCCAGTTATCCGCCAGCCAGCCACCCGGCAGTGCGGCCAGGTACATGGTGCCGGCAAAGATGCCCACAATTGCCGACGCGTTTTCACGTGCCAGCCCCATCCCGCCGTCATACACGGTGGCGGCCATAAACAGGATCAATAATGGGCGAATGCCGTAAAACGAGAAACGTTCCCACATCTCGGTAAAGAACAGCGAACCGAGCGGATAAGGGTGGCCGAAGAACGTTCGGCTTTCTTTTTGATTAACAGAGGATTGCATAATTCTCCCAGGAAGGTATGTGTCGTGCTTGTAAACACCAGCATGTACGCCGGCCAGTTACGTATCTGACCGATTTTTTACATGCGGCGAAAAGTTAGTTAACCATTTGATAACCAGTCGCTAGTTTTGTCTAGTACCGGACCCTGGACTTTAAGATGAAAATTCGATGATTGTCTACTTTCTTAGATTTAAACTTGGTTAAAAGTGAATAGTGATTGACATCACACAGAGTGGACTGACGGTATGAGTGGGCGAAAAAAAGCCCGCGATCAACGCGGGCTTCAGAAAGAACGGCAACGCTTATTTGCTTTTCTTAATGTGCTTAATCAAACGCTTACGCTTACGCATCTGGTTTGGCGTCAGGGTATTGCGCTTGTTGGCGAATGGGTTCTCCCCTTCCTTGAACTGGATGCGGATTGGCGTGCCCATTACGTCCAGTGATTTACGGAAGTAGTTCATCAGATAGCGCTTGTAGGAATCCGGCAGGTCTTTAACCTGGTTGCCGTGAATCACCACGATTGGTGGGTTATAACCACCGGCGTGAGCATATTTCAGCTTCACGCGACGACCACGCACCAGCGGCGGCTGATGGTCTTCTGCTGCCATGTTCATGATACGGGTCAGCATGGCGGTGCTCTGACGACGGGTGGAGCTGTCGTACGCTTCACGCACGGACTCAAACAGATTACCTACACCGCTGCCGTGTAACGCAGAGATAAAGTGCACGCGAGCAAAGTCGATAAAGCCCAGACGGAAGTCGAGCGTCTCTTTCACCTGCTCTCTCACCTCATTACTCAGGCCATCCCATTTGTTGACCACGATAACGAGTGAGCGCCCACTATTCAGAATGAAGCCGAGCAGAGAAAGGTCCTGATCGGAGATACCTTCGCGCGCATCGATGACCAGCATGACCACGTTGGCATCTTCAATCGCCTGCAGGGTTTTGATAACGGAGAATTTTTCCACCACATCGGTGATTTTCCCGCGCTTACGTACACCTGCGGTATCAATGAGTACATACTCACGCTCATCGCGCTGCATCGGGATATAAATACTGTCGCGGGTGGTGCCCGGCATGTCGTAAACGACCACACGCTCTTCGCCGAGGATACGGTTAGTAAGTGTAGACTTACCTACGTTTGGACGGCCCACGATAGCCAGTTTGATCGGCAGATCCTGCGGGTTGAAGTCGTCTTCAGGCTCTTCCTCGCCCGCTTCGCCGTCTTCGAACTGCGCCCAATATTCGGCATCTTCATCGATCTCTTCCGGCGGGTTAACTTCATCAACCCAAGGCAGCAGAACGGTTTCCAGCAGGCTGGTCACGCCACGGCCATGAGATGCCGCGATCGGGTAGATTTCGCCCAGACCTAAGGACCAGAAATCCGCAACCGCCTGGTCTGCATCAATACCGTCAGTTTTGTTCGCCACCAGGAAAGTGGGTTTTTCACGCGAGCGCAGATGTTTCGCAATAGCGGAGTCCGCCGGCATCAGGCCTGCGCGAGCGTCCACCATAAACAGAACCACGTCAGCTTCTTCAATCGCCAGCAGCGACTGTTCCGCCATACGGGTTTCAACACCATCTTCTGTCCCGTCAATACCACCGGTATCAATACAGATGAACTCGCGTCCTTCTACTTCTGCACGACCGTACTTACGGTCACGCGTCAGCCCCGGGAAATCCGCAACCAGCGCATCACGGGTGCGTGTTAAACGGTTAAAAAGAGTGGATTTTCCAACGTTAGGGCGCCCGACAAGCGCGACCACAGGTACCATGTTTGAAGCCTCATAAAATTCAAATAAACGTCGCATTTGCGGCGTTTTTAAAAATGTCAAAACGGCTCCTGAGTGAACAGGAGCCGTTTAGTATACTACAACCGCTGGGTAATTAACGCGTGATCGCGTACAGCGTGCCGTCTTTTGCCTGAATCAGCAGTTTGCCGTCAGCCACGACCGGTTCCGTCAGGAAACCTGAGCTGTCGACTTTTTGCTGAGCAACAAAACGACCGTTGTCCGGGTCAATCCAGTGCATATACCCTTCGCTATCACCCACCACCAGGCTACCGTTATACAGTGCTGGTGCGGTCAGCAGACGGTGCAGCAGATCGCTTTGCGTCCACAGCGTAACACCACCTTCGGTGCTGAGCGCCAGCAGACGGTCGTTCTGATCGACCATATAGATACGGTTGCCATCAACCACGAAATCATTTACCGAGCCCAGTTCACGTTTCCACATGACCTGGCCGCTGCGCAGATCCAGCGCGGTCAGGTTACCGTTATAGGCCAGTGCGTAAACCACACCGTCTACGATAACCGGGGTCGTGTCGACATCGCTCAGACGATCGATTTCCGTTGAGCCTGTCGCCTGGGAAATACGCTGCTGCCAGATCATCTGGCCTTGCTGCATCAGTACCGCGCTTACACGACCGTTGTCACCGCCAACAATGGCAGCACCAAAGGCGGTAGCCGGCGCAGATTCACCGCGCAGGGACAAGGAAGGCATATCCAGGTTCACGGTCCATTTCACCAGACCATCGGCTTCGTTCAGCGCCTGCAGCTGGCCGTTGCTGGTGTGGATCAGTACCATGCCGTCGCTCACGACCGGACGAGACAGAGACTCACCGGCCACGGAGGTTTGCCATGCAACAGAACCATCGCTGGTGTTGAGAGCATAGACCTGGGCTTTTTCGCTACCCACGTACACATGCCCACCGGCAACGGTCAGACCGCCAGAAAGCAGTGCCGGTTTACGAGAGAACCAGCCGTCTTTTTCCGCCAGGTTAACCGACCACACTTCTTTCCCGTCATCGGCATTAACCGCCTTCACGGTACCTTTGCGGTCAGCCGCATAGATAACGCTGTCGGCAAAAGCCGGGTGCAGGTTGGAATAAAAATCACCAATACCATCGCCCACGGAGGTGCTCCACGCGGTGGACGGGGTAAACTGGTTTTCAACAGTCGGCAGTGGGGACATTTTCACAACGTCTTCTTCGCCACTGAACAGTGAACAGCCACTCAATAACGTAACAGAAAGCAGTCCTGGCAGAAGTAATTTACGCAATTGCATCGGGTCCCTCTCAGACGGACAAATTATTTATTTTCATCTGCATCATTTCGCTCAGCGCAGGTGAAGCTTTGCTCTCTACGCCAGCTTGCCACGCTTTACGCGCGCCCGCTTTGTCACCTTTGCTCAGCAGTGCTTCACCGCGCAGATCGGCAACAATGGCAGCAAAACCTTCGCCTTTGATGGTATCGAGCGTTTTCAGCGCATCGTCAGCTTTTTTCTGCTGAACCTGAATACGAGCCAGGCGCAGATTGATTACCGCTTTCAGATTTTCATCACTGGCGGCGGTTAGCCCTTGTGACAGCAGGCTAGCGGCTTTATCCAGTTCGTTCTTATCAACGTACTGCTGCGCCACTTCCAGTGCGGCCAGCGCACCGTAGGTGTTTTTGTTGTCAGCGGCAAATTTCTCTGCCGCCGTCAGCGTTTGCGGCTGATCGGCACGGATTGCGCTAACGGTATTTTCATACGACAGCGACGCGTCACGCGCGGAGTCCGCCTGATGACTGTTCCAGTAACGCCAGCCTACCAGCGCACCGACACCTAAAATAACCCCAACAACCAGCGCCTTGCCGTTTTCGACAAAGAAGCGTTTAATCGCGTCGACCTGATCGTGTTCGTTCTCGTAAATTTCCACGCAGTCCTTCTCCTTAGCCCAATAGAGTGCGCAAGTGCGCCGCAACGCCGTCCTGCGTTACCGTTGTCTGCTCACCAGAGCGCAGGTCTTTCACAACCACTTCGCCGTTAGCCACTTCGGACTCGCCCAGCACCAGTGCAATACTTGCGCCCCATTTATCGGCACGAGCAAACTGTTTTTTGAAGTTGCCGCCGCCATGGTTGGTCATCAGCTTCACGTCCGGCAGTGCATCACGCACACGTTCCGCAAGCTGCATTGCCGCAGGCTGCGTTTCCGCGCCTGAGGCTACCAGGTATATATCGACAACGGAATCTGCTTTAAATTCCGGATTAACTGCCTGAACCAGCAAAACAAGTCGCTCAAGACCCATGGCGAAGCCAACGCCAGGGGCTGGACGACCACCAAGCTGCTCAACCAGACCGTCATAACGACCGCCGGCACACACGGTGCCCTGGGAACCGAGGCTGGATGTCACCCACTCGAACACGGTGCGGTTGTAGTAGTCCAGACCGCGCACCAGACGCTGGTTCACGGTATAAGCAATGCCCGCGGCTTCCAGCAGTTTGCACAGACCCGCAAAGTGCTCACGTGACGCTTCGTCCAGGTAGTCGCCCAATGCAGGTGCATCGTTCAACAGCGCCTGTACGTCAGGGTTTTTGGAATCAAGCACGCGCAGTGGGTTGCTGTACATACGACGTTTGCAGTCTTCGTCCAGCTTCTCTTTGTGCTGCTCCAGGAACGCAACCAGTGCGTCACGGTAGTTCGCGCGTGCTTCCAGAGAACCGATGGAGTTCAGTTCCAGTGAGACATGCTCAGCAATGCCGAGCGCACGCCACCAGCGGGCAGTCAACATAATCAGTTCGGCGTCAATGTCCGGGCCCTGCAGGCCAAAGACTTCCACACCCAGCTGGTTGAACTGGCGATAACGACCTTTCTGTGGACGTTCGTGGCGGAACATCGGGCCGATATACCACAGGCGCTGCTCCTGATTGTACAGGAGACCATGTTCGATGCCGGCGCGTACGCAGCCCGCCGTACCTTCCGGACGCAGTGTCAGGCTGTCGCCGTTGCGGTCCTCAAAGGTGTACATCTCTTTTTCAACCACGTCGGTCACTTCGCCGATCGCGCGTTTGAATAACGGGGTCTGCTCTACAATCGGCAAACGGATTTCGCTGTAACCGTAGCTGCCGAGCACCTGTTTGAGTGTGCCTTCAATGCGCTGCCAGATGGCGGTTTCGCCAGGCAGATAATCGTTCATGCCGCGGATGGCTTGAATGTTTTTTGCCACGTTTATTCTCTTTCTATATACAAAAAAGAACCCAAAGAATGGGTTCAATCATACATGGGAAGCGCCACGCTTCCCATCACGTTATTTTTCAACCTGCTGAATGCTGATGCGCTGCGCTTCATCCATCATTGTTGCTTTGGCACGGATGCGGGCTTCAAGCTGGTCGATCATATCACTATTATCCAGACGATCTTTACGCACGCCATCTTCATAGAGACCACTTTTCTTGTTACCGCCGGTGACGCCGAGCGTTGACACCAGGGCTTCACCCGGACCGTTCACCACGCACCCGATGATGGAGACGTCCATCGGGGTGATGATATCTTCCAGACGTTGCTCAAGCGCATTCACCGTGCCAATCACGTCAAACTCCTGACGTGAACAGGTTGGGCAGGCAATGAAGTTGATCCCACGTGCGCGGATACGCAGTGATTTGAGGATATCGAAACCGACTTTGATCTCTTCTACCGGATCGGCCGCCAGCGAAACGCGCAGGGTGTCACCGATCCCTTCTGAGAGCAGCAGTCCCAGACCGATCGCCGATTTAACGGAACCGCTACGAAGGCCACCGGCTTCCGTAATCCCGAGGTGCAAAGGCTGATCGATCTGTTTTGCCAGCAGGCGATAAGACTCTACTGCCAGGAACACATCTGAGGCTTTTACGCTGACTTTGAACTGATCGAAGTTCAGACGATCAAGATGATCAACGTGACGCATCGCGGATTCAAGCAGCGCCTGCGGCGTTGGCTCACCGTATTTTTCCTGCAGATCTTTTTCCAGGGAACCGGCGTTGACGCCGATACGGATAGGAATATTTTTATCGCGGGCGCAATCCACCACCATGCGGATACGCTCTTCGTTACCGATGTTGCCCGGGTTAATACGCAGGCAGTCGACGCCATATTCAGCAACTTTCAGCGCAATGCGGTAATCGAAGTGGATATCAGCAACCAGCGGAACGCTGACCTGCTGTTTGATCAGTTTGAACGCCTCAGCGGCATCCATTGTCGGCACGGAGACGCGAACAATGTCCGCGCCTACACGCTCTAACGCTTTGATCTGATTGACCGTCGCTTCCACGTCTGTGGTGCGCGTGTTGGTCATCGACTGGACGGCGATAGGAGCCCCATCGCCGATTGGCACATTACCAACGTAAATCCGTTTCGATTTTCTACGTTGAATCGGAGCCTGGTTATGCATGAAAAATCTCCCGCGTTGCCCGTCTGTTACTGTGCTGCTGATTGTTCGGCATTAACGGTAAGACGCGCAACCTGGTTAGTTCTGATAAAGCGGCTCAGGTCGACAGGTTTTCCTTGATACTGGATCTGTACTGCTGCCGGAGCGCCGATTTTAAGTTTATACGGTGCCTGGCCGGTTAGGTTTAACGTGCCATCTTTACGCTGCAGACCGCTGAACAGTTTTTTACCTGTTGCATCGGTCACTTCCAGCCAGCAGTCAGCAGAGAAGTTCATCACCAGCGCATTTGGGTCCGCCGCCGGCGCAGCCGTTCCGGCCGGGTTGGTTGGCAGTGACGCAGCACCGTTGTCCGCAGGCTGAGTGGCCGCTGGCGCGTTGGTCGCGGTATCCACGTTTGCCTGAGAAGGGGCAACCACCGCGTTTGGATCCTGAGCCTGAGGCGCAGGGGTATTAGCCGTTGCGGCGGGTGCCTGCCCGGCATCGGTTGCAGGCGCATCGGTCGCGGCAGTCTGCGGCTCGCTGGAGGTGGCAGCACCTTCGGTATTCAGCGGCACGCTCTGAGCGTTGTCATTTCCGGACTGATTGAGCTCGGCGGAGGATTGATCGGCCATGGTGGTGATCTCTTCCTGCTGCGCCTTGTGGTTTTGCCACCACCATGCGCCCGTCAGGCCGATCACCACAAACAGCACCAGCCAGGTAAAGCTCATCAGCCAGCCATCACGTTTTTTACGACGTTTTCCCAGGGAGAAGGTCTGCATCGGCGCAACTTTTGCTGCGCGGACCGGTGCCTGCTTCTCCATCATTGGCAGTAATTCTTCTTCAGGGATATGCACCAGTTTTGCATAAGAGCGGATGTAACCACGCAGAAATGTTGAAGCCAGATCGGCCGGAGCCTTATCTTCTTCAATATCGCGAACCGTGGAAACCTTCAGACATAAGCGTTCTGCAACGGCTTGCTGGCTGAGTCCGAGTTGTTCACGGGCGTTGCGAAGACGAACGCCAGTGGAGAGTGCTTCATGTTGGTCGTGAGTGGCTTCAGTATTCATTCGCTACAACTACTGGTACGTGAAAAAAAAGGGTTCAGGTGCCGGTAAGTCACAATGCCACCCGCACCGCGAAAGTTCTGATCAGTTAACCTTGAACAGACAGTATAAGACTGTCAGCCCGGAGATGACAGCACAGCCCTGCCCGTCAGGATAAACTGTTGTTACGTCGTTACATACTGCCCGAAAGTCGGATGAAACGCACCGTAATTATTGATCAGTCATCACGAATCTGACTGATTATTCAGTAAGATTATGCTTCACGGCGCAAATAATGCGCCGTGAGTGCATAAGAATCAAACAGCTTTGACCGCAATCGTCTCGCCCTGCATGCGTTTACGCAGGGTACGTTTGGTACGGTCAATCACATCACCTGCCAGCTGTCCGCATGCAGCATCGATATCATCACCACGGGTTTTACGCACGATAGTGGTGAAACCATACTCCATCAGCACCTTGGAGAAACGGTCGATACGGCTGTTCGAGCTACGGCCATAAGGCGCGCCCGGGAACGGGTTCCATGGAATCAGGTTGATTTTGCACGGCGTATCTTTCAACAGTTCAGCCAGCTGATGCGCATGCTCGGTACCGTCGTTTACGTGATCGAGCATGACATACTCGATCGTCACGCGGCCCTGGTTCGCGTTGGATTTCTCCAGGTAGCGACGCACGGCGGCGAGGAAAGTTTCGATATTGTACTTTTTGTTGATGGGTACAATTTCGTCACGGATTTCGTCGTTCGGTGCATGCAGGGAGATCGCCAGCGCAACGTCAATCATGTCGCCCAGCTTGTCCAGTGCAGGCACTACGCCTGACGTCGACAGCGTTACGCGACGCTTGGACAGACCGAAGCCGAAGTCATCCAGCATGATTTCCATCGCCGGAACGACGTTGGTCAGGTTCAGCAGTGGCTCGCCCATGCCCATCATCACTACGTTGGTGATTGGACGGGTCCCGGTCACTTTCGCCGCACCGACGATTTTCGCCGCACGCCACACCTGGCCGATAATTTCAGACACGCGCAGGTTACGGTTGAATCCCTGCTGAGCGGTTGAGCAGAACTTGCACTCCAGCGCACAGCCCACCTGAGAGGAGACGCACAGCGTGGCGCGGTCTTCTTCCGGGATGTAGACGGTTTCAACGCGCTGATCGCCAACGGCAATCGCCCATTTGATGGTGCCATCGGCAGAGCGCTGCTCCTCCACCACTTCTGGTGCACGGATTTCAGCCACTTCTTTGAGCTTATTGCGCAGCACTTTGTTGATGTCAGTCATGTCATCAAAGTTGTCGCTGCAATAGTGGTACATCCATTTCATGACCTGATCGGCACGAAACGGCTTCTCGCCCATCTCTTTAAAGAACTCGCGCATCTGCTGACGGTTCAGATCCAGCAGGTTAATTTTTCCATTTTTATTTGGAACCGCAGGAATGGCGACTTCGGAGGTATTCACTAATTCAGACATAATTTTTTCCGGCCTCGTTGTTACACGTTATGGCCCATGGAGGGTTGAAAAGAAACGCCCCGGAAAGCAGTCTGCTCGTCCGGGGCGTTGCATTGTACAAAGTCTGGCGCAGGGATGCCACGTCTGCACGCGGCATTTACGAAAATAATGTGTAAACGAAACCGTTAAATTAACGGGTACGTGGACACACTTCGCCTTCAGCGAAGAAGAACGCGATTTCACGAGCGGCAGATTCAACAGAATCGGAACCGTGGGTGCCGTTCTCGGTGAAGCTGTCTGCATAGTCAGCGCGCAGGGTACCAGCCAGTGCGTTATCCGGGTTGGTCGCACCCAGCAGGTCACGGTGACGCTGTACTGCGTTTTCGCCTTCCAGTACGGATACAACGATCGGGCCAGAAGTCATGAACTCAACCAGACCGTCGAAGAATGGACGACCTTCGTGCTCAGCGTAGAAACCGCGAGCCTGCTCAACGGTCAGGTGCAGCATTTTGGTGCCAACGATTTTGAACCCTGCTGATTCAAAGCGAGCAAAGATGCTGCCAATAACGTTTTTTGCCACCGCGTTTGGTTTGATGATGGAAAAAGTACGTTCAATAGCCATGATAACCTCTGTAAATGTTCTGTTGTTTTTCATACCTGAGTATGGTGTGGCGCGGATTATAATGAGCAATAGCGCCATTGCCTATGGATTCAGGTAACATTTTTTTAAAATGAGACGAAGATTAGCAACAGCTCACAGCAGAACAGACGTTTAACGCTACTGCAGCGTGAAATTCACCGTCGCCACCTGCCCCGCTTCATCCATCACCAGCACCTGATAATCGCCTGATTTATCAAGCTGCAAGGTGTAAAACCGGCTCTTCACTGCCAGCGGTTCGCCATTCAAAAACCACCAGCGTTCACCGCTATTGCCGGTGGCCTGTAGCGGTAACGAGACGCGGGATTCCCCCGGCAGACGCTTGATAACCGCGCCTTCACGCACGCCAGTCAACATCAGCGGTGCAGGTGAGTCCTGCGACAAGGGCGGACAGGTAGCCGATGGCGAAGGGATCCGTGCTGAGCGCCGCTCGGCTGCAGGCAGCCAGGGTTCCAGCGGCAGCGGCCAGACATCCAGGTCCTTCTCGGTCGCATCCGGGCAGTCTGCCGCCACGCGTTTGCCCTCTTTATCCAGCCAGACCGGGAAACGGATCCCGCGAATACCTTCCTGTTCCGGTAAGAGCAACGTCGGCGGCTCGCTACCGTCCAGCAGCCAGGTCGCCAGGCGACGACGGCAATTTTCGCTCCCTTCCGGCAGCGACTGGCCGCCCGGCCAACAGATGACGCCGCGTCCCACAGCGTCAGGACGCGGGTCGCGTGGCAGACGCGCCTGATCGAGCGTTGAACCAGACTGCAGAACATTATTCACCTGGTTAAGCAGAGGTACCGCGCTCGCAAACCCAAACTGACCCGCCACAGGCGTGCCGTCCGGTCGTCCGGTCCAGATCCCAATAACGTAACGGGCATTCAGCCCTACCGCCCATGCGTCACGGTAGCCATAGCTGGTTCCCGTTTTCCATGCCAGAGGTACCACCTGCGGCAGCGCATTATCCGGCAGCGGCTGCGCCTCATTGGCCAGAATACGGCGAATGATCCACGCCGCCCCCTGGGATAACAACGGCCGCTCTGACAGGGGATCGCCTGGCTGTAAGCGCAGCCGGCCCGCTTTACCGTGTCGGGCGAACGCGCTATAGGCCGCGGTGATATCGGCCAGCCGCGCCCCTGCCCCGCCCAGGATCAGCGATAAATTCGGCTGTGCGCCAGCAGGTAAAATCAGCGGCAAACCTGCATTACTCAACATCGCAGCAAAACGTTTTGGTCCGTATGCCTCGAGCACCTGCACGGCGGGCAGATTAAGGGAACGTACCAGCGCTTCACTCATACTCACCGGCCCATGGAATCCACTGTCGAAATTACCCGGGCGATAATCCCCCGTTTTTCTTGGAACATCCTGGAGCAGCGATGCCGGGTGGATCAAACCGTCGTCCAGCGCCATACCGTAGATAAAGGGCTTGAGCACCGATCCCGGCGATCGGATCGCATTCACCATATCCACATGGCTAAACCGGGTGTCATCGTTAATGTCGACCGATCCCACCCAGCCACGCACTTTCATATCCGTGTGATCGACGACGATCATTGCCAGCGAACTGCGTGCCGGCAGGCGGGATTTCCAGTTCATCGCCAGTTCTTCAAGCTGCCGCTGCAGGGACGCATCTAAGGTAGTCACAATTTTAGTATCGCGACTTTTACTGAGCATCATGCGCGAAAAGAGCGGTGCCAGCTGCGGCATTTGCCGGGGCGCCAGCCATACCGCTTCTTCACGAGACTCCTTAACCTGGCTTGCCGGCCAGACGCCCTGCGTCACCATCCGGTCGAGCACTTTGTTGCGTGCCGCTTCTGCACGTTCCGGCCAGCGGTCAGGACGCAACCGGCTTGGCGCCTGCGGCAATACGGCGAGCAGCGCCGCTTCGGAATAGCTGAGCTGCGAAGGTGGTTTGCCGAGATAGGTCCAGCTTGCCGCACCAATCCCCTGCAGCGTACCGCCAAATGGGGCGCGGTTAAGATAAAGCGTGAGGATGTCGCGCTTAGAGAGGTGCCACTCAAGCTGCATGGCTCGCCAGAGCTGACGAATTTTGCCACCAAAAGTGCGCGGATGCGGATCCAGCAGGCGCGCCACCTGCATAGTGAGCGTGCTGCCGCCTGAGACAACCCTCCCGGAGGTAAGATCCTGCCAGGCGGCGCGCAGCACAGAGAACGGATTCACGCCTGGATGGTCCCAGAACCAGCGATCTTCATACTGGATCAAGGCTTCAAGATAGCGGGGAGAAACCTCTTCGAGAGTGACCGGATAGCGCCAGATCCCTTCGCTGTCGGCAAAACGCCAGAGCGGTGTGCCTTTTTCGTCCACCACCACCCGTGCGGGGTTGACCTCTTTCAGAGGCAACGGCCACAGTCGATCAGCGGCCAGGATCAGCCCCCATAAAACGAGAAGCGCTCCCGCCAGCCACAGCCAGCGGGAGCGTATCAGACGTACAAGCCGCATATTACGGTACAACAATCAGCGGGCCACTGGCCGCACCTGTTGCCCGCCACTGCGGAACATACATGGACTCCACCATCGGGACCGGCACCTCATAGGTTCCCGGCGTCACGGCGCGCGCCAGATAAACCAGCGTGACCGGCTGCCCTTCGTTAACCGGCACCGCCGCCACAAAGCGATCGTCGCGGAATTCCATATGCTGAATATCCGCCTGCTGCATCTGACTGAGCAGGTTCTGCACTTCGCTGCCGCTGTCCTGCAGGCTGGCGCTGCTGCTCGCCAGGTTCTGGTTTTCCAGTTCCAGTCCCGCCGGGAGGAGATCGACAACCAGCGCATCCGGCACGTTCTGGCTGGCCTTCACTTCAAGCCATACCAGCACCAGCTCGCCGCTCTTCAGTGACGTGAGCGACTTTGTGCTGCCGTCGGTTGCCAGAATATGGCGCTCAATCTGCAGCACGTTAGACGATGGCTGAGGTGCAGATGCCGGATAACCGGTGCTATCAAGGCGTACCCACAGCGGTGTGCTACCGGTATTTGTCACCTGCAGCGCGCCAAGCTGGTCGCCGTTCACGTTCTGTACCAGGGCTTTATCACCGCCTGATGCAGTATCCGCCAGAGACGTTTGCGCCTGCCATGCGCCGGATAAAGTTTGCAGCGAGCGTCCGGCCAGGAACAGGGCGTTACTCTCCTGGGTCGAGAGCCAGCGCTGGCTGAAAGCTTGTTCCGACAAGGCGTTCAACAGCGTATTTTGCGCATCCGGCAGAAGCTTGTACTCCTCAAGCAGAGAGAGCATCAGCGCATTATCACGAAGCGCACTGCCATAATCGGCCATCCAGTTTTTGCTGTCGTTACGCGGCGTTTTGATGGCCAGACCCAGTGCCTGCTGGCTGCGCGGTGCGTCGCCCATCAATTTTAGCGCCATCCCCAGCTGCATCAGCGGCAGCCCGGAAGCGGCCTGTCCGTGACGTTCCCAGATTTCACGCAACGCACCAAGCGGGGCCTTTTGCTGGCGAGCCAGCACCAGCGCGGCATAGGCCTGCACCGCAAATTTACTGGCCTGGGTATCATCGCTGTAGCGGATGGACATCATACCCGGGTCCTGCAGGTAACGCAGCAAGCGGCTGTTGGCGTTGTTAACCGCCTCAGCAGGCACGCTGTAGCCCTGCTCGCCTGCACGAACCAGGAAGTCAGTGACATAGGCGGTGAGCCAGTACTCCTCCGGACCGTTTTTATCCCAAAGCGCGAAACCTCCGTCATCACGCTGCATCTGCAGCAGACGGGAGATCCCGATATCAATGGCCGCACGGCGCTTGTCATCCGTATCCCCTTTGATGCCAAGCGCGGTCAACTGCGCCGCGTTGGTGTAGAGCGACGGGAACAGACCACTGGTGGTTTGCTCCAGACAGCCATACGGGTATGCCTGCAGCTCACGAATATAGCGCGCCAGATTCAGAGGCGGTTTCCCGCTCAGCAGCAATTGTCCCTGTAGCGTGGCAGGAGAGAAGCCATTAAGGTGCTGCGCCGGTGCACTCCACGACTCACCAGGATTCAGCATGGCACCGGTGTTAACGGTCTGCGCCGGGAATGCCGGACGAACGCCGATTTTCCAGCTCTTCTGTTGTGCAGCGAAAGTCTCGCCCGGCAGCTGCAGGCCGGTCACCTGAGCGGTCACTTCACCATCACCGTAGCCATCCAGCGCACGTACCGGGATAAACAGGGTGCTGCGCGCGCCCGGCGGTAACTTCACGGGCTGCGGCTGTGCGCCCTCAAGCGACAGCTTGCCGGTAGCGGTAAAAGCAACGTTCAGCGTTTGCGGCTGGTCCGTCAGGTTGGTCACATCCAGCGTCAGGCGTGAGGTATCGCCACTTGCCAGGAAGCGCGGCGTGTTCAGTTCGGTAATGATTGGGGCGGCGACAATCACTTTACCTTCGCTGCTGCCGAAATCATCTTCCGTCCAGGCCTGCGCCATCAGACGCAGCTCGCCGTTGAAGTCTCCAATGGGCAGCGTCACGGTCCCTTCACCGTTAGCATCGAGCTCGACCGGCTGCGCCTGCTGGGCAATGATAGTCACGTGGTTCACCGGTGGTTTACCGCCGCGCTTAAGCTCATCGCCGTCACCACCAAAGCGCAGCGCAGCCATGCGGCCCTGCCCTTCAATGACCTGACCGTAAATATCGTAGATATCCGCGCCGTAGCGCTTCTGACCGAAGAACGCTTCCCACGGATCCGGGGTAACGTAATCGGTGATGTTCAACACGCCGCTGTCCACTGCCGAGATCAGCACATTCACTTTCTGCGGAACGACGCCTTCTTTGACGCTGGCCTTCACCTTCACGGACAGCGTCTGGTTTGGCCGCATTTTCTGCGGATTTTCCAGCGCGACATTCAGGCGGCGATTCTCATCGCCCATCGGCAGATGCAGTAACCCGACGGCACGTTTCGGCGTCGCTGATTTGGATTTATCGCCAGGGCGTACCACCAGCGTGCTGAGATAGAGATCGTGACGTTTCCAGGCCTTATCCACCGGGATTGAGAGATCGAGCCCGTTGGCCGGTACGTCGATCTCTTTCCACCACAGCGGCCCTTCGCTGGACTCGATCATCGCATAGCCTTTACCCGCCGCCGGAGCAGCGATATGCAGCTGGATGGTATCTCCCGGCTGATAGGAAGGCTTGTCCAGTTTCATGGTCACACGGTCAGGGCGAGCGGCTCCGGTGCCGTCGCTATTATCCTGCCAGCTGTAGCCGGCCCAGAAGCGCACGCTGCTGACCATGTCGTCCGGCGCTTTGACCTCCAGACGGTACGAGCCCCACTCCACCGGGAAGGTCACTTTACCGGTTTCATCGGCCTTAAGGGTCAGCGCCTGCTCGCCCTCCACCAGGTCTTTCTGATCAAACTGTGACTGCCAGCCATCGCTCTCTGACCAGTTCCAGTAGTAGTCACGGCGCTCACGGATCAGGCGAACCTGTAACCCGGAAACCGCCTTTTTTGCCCCGCTGGCATCGGCATAGACGATATCAAAGCTGGCATTGCCGTTTTCATCCACGATCGGCTGGTTGACGGTAGTGTCAGTGCGATAGTCATAAACGGCCTTACTGGCAAACTGAGGACGGATACCCGGCAGCTCGGCCGCCGGCCAGATGGCCTGCTCAGCACGGCGCGTCACCGGGCGACCGCCCGATTCCAGAAGGCTGGCCTGCAGGATCAGTTGCAGCGGTGAATGCGCCTCTTTCCACTGGCTTTCGGTCGAGACCTGTCCGCGCCCCTGTTCATCAAGGGTTAGCTGAACTTCATCCAGGCTGCGGCTCAGGTTCTCTTCGGCGATATCACCGAACTGGAAGCCCGGCAGTGCAGCGACGGCTTCGCGCAGCGGTCGCAGGAAAAGCTGGCCTTGCAGGGAATTTCCGTTGGCAGGTGCGCCATACAGGTAATAACCCGCAATGTTAAAGTCGACGTTATCCTCGGTGGAAACCGGCGCTTTTTGTCCCGTCAGATTAAGCGCCATACGCTCCGGCATAAAATCTTCAACGTGGAAATCCCACAGGCGCTGTTGGTTATCGCCGGTATTGGCGCGGATATGCCACATACCTGTCTGCGCCCCGCCGTCCAGGGAATAATTGAAGCGATAGAGGCCGTTCTCAGGCTGGATGACAACCGTACGCGCCACCTGTCCGTCCGGGCGCATTACGTCGAGTTTAACCGGCTGGGCAGGAAGCGGTTTACCGTCGCTGTCGCGCAGCAAACCATTGAGGATCACCGTTTCGCCAGGGCGATAGAGATCGCGCGGGCCAAACATAAAGAATTGCTTGCTGTAGCCAGGGCTACCTGCGATATCAAACTCCGCCAGATCGAGGGCCGGAAGCTTGAGGTCAAGCAGCGTGGTCTGCCCGTCTTTACTGGCCAGAATCAGCGCGGCTTCTTTGTCAGTCTCAAGTTTTGCGTGGCCGTCAGCATCGCTGTTCGCTTCGGCAAGCGTCTGCCCTTTATCATTCAACAGGGTGACGGTAACGCCGGATTGCGCCGCGCCATCTTCCAGGCTCTGGGTGAAAATATCCAGACGGTTATGATAACGGTGAGCGGACAACCCAATATCACTTAAGGTAAAGAGCGTCGCGGCATTGCTGTAGTTATAGTGCCCGGCCTGATTCATGACCGCGATGTACACGCCTGACTGCTGGAGCGGCTTAATATCCCGCAGCGGCAACAGCAGTTTTTCACGGGTGTTGCGTGCCGGATTGAGGTCAAACCGGCCGGTATACACCAGGTCCGCCATTTTGAGCAGATTATCGGACTCCCAGTTGGTCAGGGAGTTACGGTACTCCCACTGGCTGACAAAGGAGGCCAGGGATTCAGGCTTCACGCGGTAGAAATTCACGTCAACATTGTTGACGTTGAGCGCCATTACCGGCAGACCTTCCACCACCTTGCCCGGCAGCAGTGAACCACGGCTGGCAAAACCGACCGTCGGTTCAACATCCCGGGTAGTCAGGGCTTTTTCGTAATCGATACCAAATGTCGCTTTGTTCAGCGCCTGCAGATCACGTTCAACGGTGACAACCAGATTGCGGTTGGGTTCCAGATGGCGCAGGCGTAGCTCTTTCAGGTTAGGTGCGAGTTCCCACGCCCCGTCAACCTTGCCGCTTTTTTTATCCACCACATGCACTGTTTTGGCGAAATCCTGATCGGGATTAAGCGGAACAGAGAAGGTCAGGACCAGCGTGGCCGCGCCATCAAGCTGCACCTCTGAAGTATCCAGCAGGGTGAGCGCTTTGCCCTGACTCTGTGCGGCCAGCGTTGCCAGCTTTTCAGCGTCCGGCTTTTCCGGTGCTTTCGGTGTCGTTGCTGTGGATGCTGCGGGAGCCGCAGCCTGAGAGTTATCGTCGCTGTTATCACAGCCGACAAGCGAAAATGTGGTAAGCAGCGCGAGAGAAATCGCGGCTAAGCGAAACGGTGTCATCCTTTGTCCCTGGCCCATGGAGCCTGTTGGTCGTCTTCCGGATAAGTATTATCCGCAAGTTTCATTAATACAAAAAGTCTAATTTTAGAATCTGGAAAGCACCTCGCAGAGCGACGACGCCTTTACTCAGGCACTGCTATGCCGATCACAGTCGCAAACGTCACATGTTACCTTTTACGTCATTTGTTTTTAAAACAAGAAGATAGCTGGATTACCTCGCCTTTAGCCTGCTAGCTTTAAGCTCAAGACGCACCCCGAGTGCGCGGTTCACTAAGAGAGACAGTCATGAAACGAGCCGTGAACGCCCTACAAAATTTCGGAAAATCGTTGTACGGACCGGTACTTATCTTACCGATCGTCGGTCTGTTTATCGCATTCGGTAACGTCCTGGGGAACGGTAACCTCGCAGAGTATGTGCCGTTTCTCGGCCATCCGCTGATTCAGCATATTGGTCAGCTTATCGCGAAATCGGCCGTGTCAGTTCTGGTTAACCTGGCGCTGGTGTTTGCCGTCGGGATACCGATTGGCCTGGCCACGCGTGATAAAGGCTATGCGGCCCTGATCGGCCTGGTGACCTTCGTTGTTTTCATTAACGCGATGAACGTTACGCTGCAGCTCCAGGGCGAACTGGCTCCCGCTGACCAGATGAAAGCCGCCGGGCAAAGTATGGTGCTGGGCGTGCAGGTGCTGGAGATGGGCGTTTTCGCCGGGATCCTGACCGGGGCGCTGTCCGGATACTTGTACAACAAGTACTCCGGCGTACAGTTTAACGGCGCGATGGCCATCTATTCCGGCCACTGTTTCGTCGCCATCGTCATGCTTCCTGTCTCAATGCTGCTCGGCGTCGTGATGAGCGAACTGTGGCCATTTGCCCAGCATGGCATCAGCGCACTGGCGCTGGCGATCAAAGGTTCCGGGCCTTTTGGGGTGGCCATTTACGGCTTCCTGGAACGCATTCTGGTGCCGACCGGCCTGCATCATCTGGTCTATACCCCCTTCCTGTATACCGAACTTGGGGGGACGCAAGAGGTATGCGGCACGGTTTATCAGGGCGCACGCAATATCTATTTCGCCGAAATGGCTTGTCCGGAAGTGAAGCAGTTGAGCAGCACGGTAGTGTGGGACGCGCGCGGCATCAGCAAAATGTTTGGCCTGCCCGCGGCGGCGCTGGCGATGTACATGACCGCCAGGCCGGAGCGCAAAGCGGCAGCCAAAGCCATCCTGATCCCGGCAGCGTTAACCTCTTTGCTGGTGGGCGTTACCGAGCCGATTGAGTTTTCATTCCTGTTCGTCGCTCCGCTGCTGTTTGTGGTACATGCGGTGCTGACCGGCATCGGCATGATGCTTTTCTCCCTGTTCGGTGTTCATGCCATCGGCGCTAACGGAATTATCGATTTTATTCTTTATAACCTGCCGCTCGGCACGGAGAAGTCCAACTGGCCGATGTACATCGTGGTCGGGCTCATCATGTTCGCGCTCTATTTTGTGGTGTTCCGCTTCCTGATCCTGCGCTTCAACATGAAGACGCCGGGACGCGAGGATGACGATCAGGAGACGCGCCTGTACAGCAAACAGGAGTATCAGGCGAAGGGGAACAATGACGGGCTGGGTGAATCCATCGTGGTGGGACTGGGAGGCCGGGAAAACATTGAGGTAGTGGATAACTGCTACACCCGCTTACGCGTCACGGTGAAGGATGTCTCCATCATCGACGAGCCGCGCCTGAAAGCGACCGGCGCGAAAGGGATTATCAAACAAGGTAACAACGTTCAGGTGGTCTACGGGCTGCATGTCAAAAAAATGCGAGAAGCCGTTGAGACGTTTCTCTGAGAGGAGCTAAAGATGTTTACACCCCCTTTTATTCTGTCGATTGCCGGTGGCGGCAGCACCTATACGCCAGGTATCGTGAAAAGCCTGATGGTACGCCTGCAGGACTTCCCGCTGGCCGAGATTCGCCTCTACGATATCGACGAAGCACGCCAGAACACCATTGCACCGGTGGTGGAGAAGGTCATTCGCGACCATAGCCAGAGCATTACCTTCACCGTGACCACAGACCCGGAAGTCGCGTTCAGCGGGGCGCACTTTGTCTTCGCCCAGATGCGTGTCGGCCAGTACAGGATGCGTGAGCAGGATGAGAAGATCCCGCTACGCCACGGCGTGGTGGGCCAGGAAACCTGCGGTCCTGGCGGGCTGGCTTACGGCCTGCGCACGATCCTGCCGATGGTCGAGCTGATCGATCTGGTGGATCGCTACGCGCATGAAAAAGCCTGGATCGTGAACTATTCCAACCCGGCAGCGATTGTTGCGGAAGGGGTGCGCCGCCTGAGACCGGACGCCCGCGTGCTTAATATCTGCGATATGCCAGTGGCGGCGATGCGTAACATGGGGGCCATTTTGGGTGTGGACCGCCACAAGCTGGAGGTGGACTACTTTGGTCTGAACCACTTCGGCTGGTTTACCCGCGTGCGGGTGGACGGCGAGGACAAGCTGCCGGAACTGCGTCGGCATATCGCGAGGTTCGGCCTGCTGACGGAAGATGCGGCCAAAACCGATCCGCAGCACTCGGATCCGTCGTGGGTGAAAACCTGGCGCAACATCAAGCCCATCATGGATAACTTCCCGGAATATCTGCCAAACCCCTATCTGCAGTACTACCTGATGCCAAACCAGATTGTGGAGCATCAGAACCCGGACTATACCCGCGCGAACGAAGTGATGAACGGGCGTGAGAAAAAGCTGTTTGCCGCCGCAGAAGAGTATAAGCGTACCGGGATTTTACCGGATGCCTTCCACGTGGGCGTCCACGGCGAGTTTATTGTCGATGTCGCCTGCTCGCTGGCATTTAACCTGCGTCAGCGTCATCTGGTAATGGTGGAAAACCGCGGGGCGATAACCAATCTGCCGTACGACGCGGTGGTGGAAGTCCCGGCCTACATCACCTCTGAAGGGCCAGAGCCTATCCGCGTGGGTCGGGTCCCGCTGTTCCATCAGACGCTGCTACAGCAGCAGCTCGCCTCTGAACAGCTGCTGGTGGAAGCGACCATTGAAGGCAGCTACGAAAAAGCGCTGCAGGCGTTCACCCTGAACCGTACCGTGCCTACCATGGAGCACGCAAAAGCGATTCTCGATGACATGATTGACGCCAACCGTGACTACTGGCCTGCGCTGCAAAAAGCCTGGCAGAACGGTGAAGCGGTGAAAAAATAGGGTCGTGCTCGCGAGTTGAACGTGGTTTGCTTGTCGGTGTCAGAAAAAACACCGACAATCCTTTTTTACGGAAAAGAATGGAGGCAACCCATGTCCACCTCATATTTTGTCGCCGCCGACTGGCTGATTGAGCACGGTGACGATCCGGAAGTACAGATTATTGACGCGCGTATGGCACCTGCCGGGCAGGAACACCTTCGCGATATGGTCGCAGAATACCGCGCAGGGCATTTGCCGGGCGCGGTATTTTTTGATATTGAAGCCCTGTCCGACCATAACTCCCCTCTCCCGCACATGCTGCCGCGCCCGGAAGCGTTCTCCGTGGCGATGCGCGAACTTGGCGTTAATCGTGACAAACACCTCGTGGTTTACGATGAAGGTAACCTCTTCTCCGCACCGCGCGCCTGGTGGATGCTGAAAAACTTTGGCGTGGAGAAAGTCTCAATTCTGGCAGGCGGCCTCGCGGGCTGGAAGCGTGATGAACTGCCATTGCAGCAAGGCGACGTGACGCTGCCGGAAGGCGAGTTCGACGCGACGTTTGATGCGCATCAGGTAAAACGTCTGACCGACGTGCTGGTGGTCAGCCATGAAAAAACGGCGCAAATTGTCGATGCCCGCCCTGCAGCGCGCTTTAACGCCCAGGCGGATGAACCGCGTCCGGGGCTGAAGCGCGGCCATATTCCCGGCGCGTTGAATGTGCCGTGGGGCGATCTGGTGTTTGAAGGTGAATTAAAAACGACCGATGAGCTGCGCGCCATTTTTGATCGTCAGGGCGTGGATTTGCATCGTCCCATTATTGCCAGTTGCGGGTCCGGCGTCACGGCCTGCGTGGTGATTCTGGCGCTCGCCACACTCGGTGTAAACGATGTGACGCTCTATGATGGCGCCTGGAGTGAATGGGGTGCACGAGACGATTTGCCCGTTGAACCGGCCAAATAATGGATAACCGTCTGGCCACGCTGTTAACGCGCGGGGCGTCACTGACCCGCGCGGAATATCGCGTGCTGGCCCACCTCACAGAGCATCCTCTGCTGGTGGGCAATATTACGGTGCGCGAACTGGCGCAGGCGACGTTCGTCTCAACCGCTACCATTATGCGTCTGTGTCAGAAATTAGGCTTCAGCGGTTTTAGCGAATTTATCTGGCACTGCAAACAGCTGTTAACCGAGACGCCGTATATCGCCGCGCAGGCACAACAGCGCCCCGAACTGCCGGCGCTTTTCAGTCAATTTATCGCGAACTATCAGCAAACCTTTCAGTGGGTAACGCAGGAGAAGCGCGCGCAATTTTCGACGTTACTGCGCCAGAAAGAGAGCTTCTTTCTTTATGGCGCCGGCTTCTCTTATCTCTTCGCCGAGTACCTCACCAAGAAATTGCAGGTGCTGGGTAAAACGGCGTTTATTTCCGGGCCGGGCGATAGCCGAAACATTTTCCTCAGCAACGCTGCGCGGTATCAGGTGTTTATCGCCGTCTCACGCAGCGGTGAAACCGAACAGGTGCTGGATAAAGCGCGGATCGCGAAAAACGTGGGGATGACGGTCGTGGCTTTTACGCGCGCTTCGGCCAATACGCTGGCGGGAATGGCAGATTTGCACTTTGCTTTATATGACGAGGCGGTACATTACGCCGCAGAAGCCGCTGGCGTAACGTCGTTTGAGTCGAATCTGGTCCTGCTAATGGATTTACTGCTGCTGGAAGCGACGGGGTGAAAAATCACCCCGCGTAATCAGATAATGCGGGTGGTTTTGAGATCGCGCAGGAATCCGCCCCAGCGACGCTCGTAAAACGGCGTGATGTGCTCGGTAATAAAGTGGCTGATGCCCTTCTCATCCTTCTTCACCTGACAGATATCGATCGGCTCATCACCCGGCAGCGTATCGGTGGCAACACTGCCCGCAGCCTGAATAATCTCCTCGATATCGCCGTCTGCTTCAATGCCAATCAGCAGTACCGGCTGTTCATCCGTGCTCTCTTTAATAGAGCAGAGGAACGCGCGCCTCACGGGTTTGAGGGTTTTGAACAGCGTGGTCAGCGAATCAATCATCTGCGCAGGGGGTTCGGCTACTTCAGACAACAGCAGCGTTTCGCCCCCTTCCAGCACTTCCTGCGTACTGAGCGGGTTGCCCTCCTCGCCAATCAGATGGTTGATTTCACGCGGGGTGAACTCTTTCCCGGTTGGCAGTTTGGCGTTGAGGAACAAGGTCTGGCCCAGCGTCATTTCGAACAGAGTGCGCACCGGCATCACCACGAACGCCTGCTCGTCTTCAACGGCCTGCTGCAGCGCTTCCAGCGAGGTGAAGAACGGGATCACCGACGTGCCGTCGTCTTTCTCCCAGTGGAGCAGGTCCAGCGCGCTGTCTTCAACAACCTGTTCGCCTTCCGCTGCGGTACCCGGAACCCAGACGGTGGACTCCAGCAACGTGCGGAAAAATGCCGGACGGTGGGCAGGTTCGGTCGCCGCCTGTTCCAGCAGAGTTTCTAATTCGTTTTTCGTTTCAGACATAGTTTGGCTACTTCAACATAATGTCGGCTGGCGCAAGGCTAACAGGCCTACAAAACCGTAGGCCCGGACAAGCACAGCGCCGCCGGACAAAAACAATTACTCGGCAGTCAGCAGGTTCGCGATAGTACGCACGCCCAGTCCCGTTGCCCCTGCAGACCACTGCTCAACGGCCGCTTTACGGTAGGTTGCGGAGCAGTCGATGTGCAGCCAGCCTTCGTGATAGTTCTCAACGAAGTGAGACAGGAAGCCGGCCGCCGTGCTCGCACCCGCCGGATAGGCTGCGCTCGCGGTGTTGTTCAGTTCGGCGAAGTTAGACGGCAGCTGGCTGCGGTGGAATTCGGCCAGCGGCAGACGCCAGAACGGTTCGTTCTCCGCGGCCGCGCTTGCCAGCAGGCGAGCTGCCAGTTTGTCGTCAAAGCTGAACAGCGCATGGTAGTCGTTGCCCAGCGCGGTTTTCGCCGCACCGGTCAGGGTCGCCATGTCGATAATCAGCTCTGGCTTCTGCGCAGACGCGTCGATGAGACCATCGGCCAGCACCAGACGACCTTCCGCATCGGTGTTCATCACTTCCACGTTTTTACCGTTACGGTAGCGAATGATGTCGCCGAGCTTAAAGGCATTACCGCTCACCATGTTGTCCGCACAGCACAGGTAAAGCTTCACGCGCTTGTTCAGACCGCGCGTAATGGCAAACGCCAGCGCGCCGGTGATGGTTGCCGCACCGCCCATATCGGACTTCATGGAGTCCATGAACGCGCTCTGCTTCAGACTGTAACCGCCGGTATCGAACGTGATGCCTTTCCCGACCAGGCAGGCAAATACCGGTGCTGCTTTATCACCGGTTGGGTTGTAATCCAGCGCCAGCAATACCGGAGGACGCTCGGAACCGCGACCCACGGTGTGGATCCCCATATAGTTCTGCTCGCGCAGGTCTTCACCTTTGGTGATGCGGTAAGACATTTTGTCGCCGGCCACGCCGCACAGCAGGTCAACGGCGCGCTGCGCAAGTTGTTCAGGACCCAGCTCTTCTGCCGGGGCGTTAATGGTATCGCGCACCCAGTCGATAATGGTCAGACGGCTTTCCAGCTCTTTCTGACCCGCTTCGTCGAGCGTCGCCCACTCGATTTTACGGCTGCCTTTCGGTCCTTTGTAACCCGCCCAGAATGCCCAGCTGCGGTCGATATCCCAGCCTTCGCCGTCCAGGGTGACATGTTTAATGCCCAGACCATCAATTTTGCGCGCCGCGCGCTGGATCAGACCCAAATCATCGTTGCCAGTCAGGTGCAGGGTAATACCGTCGTTGTTGATACTGTAGGTGGCTTTCTCGCCCCAGCGCGCGTCAGCAGGCTGATTCGAGATCGTAATCTTCATCGCTTCGGTCATTTTATTTATCCTTATTAGCAAACGGGCCGCCTGAAGGCAGCCCGTAAGGTGATTTATTCTGCTTCATCTAACCAGACTAACAGAATCGCCTCCAGAATTTTTTCATTGGATGCGTTTGGATCGTCGTCAAAATCGTCTAAATCGCAGATCCACTGATGCATATCGGTGAAGCGTACGGTTTTAGGATCGAGATCCGGGTTAGCGTCGTAGAGCGCTTCGCCGATTTCACGGCTGTCAGTCCACTTCAGTCCCATATCAGTGCTCGCGTGCGTGGTTAATGGTGTAGCGTGGGAATTCCACGACCAGATCTTCATCGGTCACCAGAGCCTGGCAGCTCAAACGGCTGTCTGGCTCCAGACCCCATGCTTTATCCAGCATGTCGTCTTCATCTTCGGTGCTCTCGGCCAGAGAGTCAAAACCTTCACGCACGATGCAGTGGCAGGTTGTGCAGGCACAGGATTTTTCACAGGCGTGTTCCACTTCGATACCGTTACGCAGGGCAACATCGAGAATGGTCTCACCGGTCTTCGCTTCCAGAACAGCACCATCCGGACAGAGGTCCGCATGAGGCAAAATAACAATCTTTGGCATATTAAACCTCGTCCACGGACTGGCCTTTCAGCGCGACGCGGACAGATTTGTCCATGCGGCGAGCAGCAAAGTCCTGGGTTTGTTTATCAACGTTTTTAATGGCTTCTTCTATTGCATCAGCATCATTGCCTTCGGCCACTGCACTTAAGCGCGCGGCAGCCTCGTCAATCACCTGACGCTCAGCGGCGCTTAACAGCGCGGCGTCGGCAGCGAGCGCACCGTTCAGACTTTCCAGCACGCGTGCGGCTTCAACTTTCTGTTCTGCCAGCATACGCGCCTTCACATCCTGTTCGGCGTAGCTCATTGAATCCTGAATCATGGAGGCGATCTCACCATCGGTCAGGCCGTAGGACGGCTTCACCTGGATAGACGACTCAACGCCGGTGGATTTCTCCATCGCCGTGACGCTCAGCAGGCCGTCCGCATCCACCTGGAAGGTAACGCGAATATGCGCACCGCCCGCAGGCAGCGCAGGAATACCGCGCAGCGCAAAGCGCGCCAGTGAACGACAGTCCTGCACCAGCTCGCGCTCGCCCTGCATCACATGGATGGACATCGCGGTCTGGCCGTCTTTGAAGGTGGTGAATTCCTGTGCACGCGCCACCGGAATGGTGGTGTTACGCGGAATGACTTTCTCCACCAGTCCCCCCATGGTTTCTAAACCCAGGGAGAGCGGAATAACATCCAGCAGCAACATCTCGCTGTCCGGCTTGTTGCCGACCAGAATATCCGCCTGGATAGCCGCGCCCACGGCAACCACTTTATCCGGGTCGATGGACGTCAGCGGCGTGCGGCCAAAGAATTCACCCACCCGTTCACGCACCAGCGGTACGCGCGTGGAGCCGCCAACCATGACCACTTCCAGCACCTCGTCAGCCTCAACGCCCGCATCTTTCAGTGCGCGACGGCAGGCCAGCAGAGTGCGTTTCACCAAAGGCGCGATCAGGTCGTTAAACTGTTCCCGGGTGATTTCCCCCTGCCAGCCCGCCACGTTGACGGTGACAGACTGCGCATCGCTCAGCGCGATTTTCGCGTCGATGGCCACGTCCAGCAGTTCACGCTGCACGCGTGCATCGCTGCGATCGGGAATACCCGCCTGTTCACGAATGAAATCGGCCAGCAGATGGTCGAAGTCATCGCCACCCAGCGCAGAATCACCGCCGGTAGCCAGCACTTCAAACACCCCACGGCTTAAGCGCAGGATAGAAATATCAAAGGTCCCGCCACCCAGATCGTAAACCGCAATCACCCCTTCCTGACCGGAGTCCAGGCCGTAGGCTATGGCGGCCGCCGTCGGTTCGTTCAGCAGGCGCAGAACGTGCAGTCCCGCCAGACGCGCCGCGTCTTTGGTGCCCTGACGCTGTGCATCATCAAAGTAGGCCGGAACGGTAATGACCACGCCATCGAGATCGCCGCCGAGCGTTGCCGTAGCACGCGCCGCCAGCGCTTTGAGGATATCAGCAGAAACGCGGATCGGGTTCAGCAGCCCCGCTGCCGTGGCAATCATTGGCAGGCCGTTTTCACTGGCCTGCAGCTGATACGGCAGATGCGGATAACGGGTCTGAATATCGGCGAGGGAGCGGCCCATCATGCGTTTTACGGAACTGATGGTGTTTGCCGGATCGCGCGCGGCGTTCGCGCGTGCGTCGTAGCCAACCGCGTGGCCCTGCTGTTGGTAGTGGACCACGGAAGGCAGCAGATGACGGCCCTGCTCGTCAGCCAGCGTTTCCGCCTGGCCGCTTCGCACGGTCGCCACGAGAGAATTGGTGGTGCCCAGATCAATACCTACCGCCAGACGACGCTGGTGCGGTGCGGCACTTAAGCCAGGCTCACTAATTTGTAATAAGGCCATAATTGCTTCCGAAATTAAAAATCGAGCAGCTTTTCTTCGAGTTGTTCAGCACTGCTTCGCAGTTTATCGAGAAAACGGAGTTTGCGCACAGTGTCTGCCGCCACATCCCAGGTCTCGTTGTTCAGTTGCTCCACCATCAGTTGATGGCGGGTATCGAACATGCCTTTTACGCGCTTGATGAAGCTTTCCAGACGCGCTTCATCTTTGGCCTGTTCAATCTCATCCAGCTCTTCACGCAGTTCCAGCTGTTCCATCAAAAACGCCGTATCACGCACGGTGTGCTGTTCACTCGCCAGATCAAAGCCATGAAGCGAGAGCAGATACTCAGCGCGAGACAATGGGTGGCGCAGCGTCTGCCAGGCCTGATTGATGGTCGCAGATTGCGATACCGCAGCCAATTGCTCTGACTGAGTACCACTGGCGAATTTATCCGGATGATACTGACGCTGCAGATCCTGGAAGCGGATCGTCAGCGCCTGCAGATCAATCGGGTATTGAGCGGGTAGTCCGAAGAGAGTGAAGTAATCCATAACAATCTCAGGGGTAGCCTGTTAGAACAAACCCCACGCACAGGAGTCCTGCGGTGGGGTTTCGGATGACGCGCGGTTAAACGTGGAAGCTTTCGCCGCAACCACACTCGTCTTTGACGTTCGGGTTCGTGAATTTGAACCCTTCGTTCAGGCCTTCTTTTACAAAGTCCAGCTGAGTGCCATTGAGGAATTGCAGGCTTTTGCCATCGACCACCACCTTCACGCCCTTGTCTTCAAATACGGTGTCATCAGACGCCGGTTCGTCAACAAACTCCAGTACGTAAGCCATACCAGAACAGCCGGAGGTACGTACGCCCAGTCGCAGGCCAAAGCCTTTACCACGGTTCGCCAGAAAAGAGCTTACTCGCGCGGCAGCGCTGTCGCTAAGGGTAATCGACATACTCAAACCTCAATTATTTTGCTTCACGTTTGCTTTTGTAATCCGCAATGGCGGCTTTGATCGCGTCTTCTGCCAGGATAGAACAGTGAATTTTCACGGGTGGCAGTTCGAGTTCTTCAGCAATATCCGTGTTCTTGATTGCCTGTGCTTCGTCCAGGGACTTGCCCTTCACCCATTCGGTGACCAGGGAGCTGGAGGCGATAGCAGAACCGCAGCCGTAGGTCTTGAAGCGCGCGTCTTCAATGATACCTTCATTGTTGACTTTAATCTGCAGCTTCATCACGTCGCCACACGCTGGCGCACCGACCATACCGCTACCTACGCTTTCGTCGCTGTTGTCAAAAGAGCCAACGTTGCGCGGGTTCTCGTAATGATCAATAACTTTTTCGCTGTATGCCATGTTGAATTCTCCTTATGTACCGATTAGTGATGTGACCATTCAATGCTGTTCAGATCCACGCCCTGCTTGAACATTTCCCACAGTGGAGAAAGGTCACGCAGACGACCGATGGAGTTGCGAACCAGCTTGATGGTGTAGTCAATCTCTTCTTCGGTAGTGAAACGACCTAAAGAGAAACGGATAGAGCTGTGTGCCAGCTCGTCAGTCATGCCCAGTGCGCGCAGCACATAGGATGGCTCCAGGCTTGCAGACGTACAGGCAGAACCGGAAGAAACCGCCAGGTCTTTCAGCGCCATAATCAGCGATTCACCTTCAACATAGTTGAAGCTGACGTTGAGAATGTTTGGTGCGCCCTGTTCGAGATCGCCGTTCAGATACACTTCTTCCATATCTTTCACGCCATCCCACAGACGGTTACGCAGCGTGCGCAGGCGCGCCATCTCGGTTTCCATCTCTTCTTTCGCAATACGGTAAGCTTCGCCCATACCCACGATCTGGTGAACAGGCAGCGTACCGGAACGCATACCGCGCTCGTGACCGCCACCGTGCATCTGTGCTTCGATGCGGATACGCGGTTTACGACGAACGTACAGTGCACCAATACCTTTCGGGCCATAGATTTTGTGGCCGGAGAAGGACATCAGGTCCACTTTCAGCTGGCTCAGATCGATAGGCAGTTTGCCCACGCTCTGGGTGGCGTCTACGTGGTAGATGATGCCGCGCGCACGGCACATTTCGCCGATGGTCGCGATATCTTGCACAACGCCAATTTCGTTGTTTACGTGCATGATGGAGACCAGAATGGTGTCATCGCGCATGGCCGCTTCGAGCTCTTTCAGGTCGATGATACCGTTGCTCTGTGGTGCCAGGTAAGTCACGTCGAAACCTTCACGCTCGAGCTGACGGCAGGTGTCCAGCACGGCTTTGTGTTCAGTTTTGCTGGTGATGATGTGCTTGCCTTTTTTCTGATAAAAGTTGGCCGCACCTTTGATCGCCAGGTTATCGGATTCGGTCGCACCGGAGGTGAATACAATCTCACGCGGGTCGGCACCCACCAGGTCAGCAATCTGATTACGGGCGATATCTACCGCCTCTTCAGCATGCCAGCCAAAACGGTGTGAACGGGAAGCTGGGTTACCAAAGTTTCCGTCCAGGGTCAGACACTGCATCATTTTCTCGGCAACACGCGGGTCCACCGGCGTGGTTGCGGAGTAGTCGAGATAAATCGGTAATTTCATTGCTCTATAAACTCCGTACATCGCTTCAATGCAAGGAATCAGGCAACCGGCTGGATGTACGACCGAGTACACGGAGCGAGCGAACGCTCCGGCCTGATTCTGAAATACTTATCTTTTTATTACGCGCGTAATTTGACGTCGATCGCGTCCTGCCCGCGGGTGCTGCGTTGGGAGTCCTGGCTGTGCTGACGGCCAGAGACATCCAGAACTTCCTGGTTATTTACCAGTTCACCTAAGGTGATGTTGTTCAGGAAGCCGGTCAGACGATCGCTCAGGTCGCGCCACAGCGCGTGGGTCAGGCACTTATCGCCGCCCTGGCAGCCGCCTTTACCCTGGCAACGGGTCGCATCAACGGATTCGTCAACGGCACTGATCACTTCGCCAACTGCAATACTGCCCGCGTCTTTACCCAGCAGATAACCGCCGCCTGGGCCACGAACGCTGGAAACCAGTCCATTTTTACGCAGTCTGGAGAACAGCTGCTCCAGATAGGAGAGGGAGATCCCTTGTCGTTCAGAAATATCAGCCAACGGAACCGGGCCCGCTTCGGAGTTGAGCGCAACGTCCAGCATCGCGGTCACGGCATAACGCCCTTTAGATGTCAGTCTCATGTCTTACTTAACCTCAAACTCGCCCCTGCCCGGGGTTTTTTATAGTAAAATGGGGGTATTGCATAGCAGGGCCAAGTCTGACATTCCTGACTAAAATGGTCAACTATTTACTTGACTGTTTTAGTCAGGTATTTAACCTTCCGTGCCGTATCACCAGGATGGGCACTACTCTTTATTCTTTTGCTCAATCGACGCCAGAATCCCGCGCAGAATGTTCAGTTCCTGGCTTTCCGGACGTGCACGGGTAAACAGGCGGCGCAGCTTGTTCATTACCTGCCCCGGGTGACCTTCACGGATGAAACCGGTAGAGAGCAGGGTCTGCTCCAGGTGACCATAGAAGCGCTCCAGATCGTCCACCAGCGGGTAGACGGCCTCTTCCTGCGACTCTGCCGTTGCTTTTTCCTGCGTCGCCAGCCACGCCATACGCACTTCATAGGCAATCACCTGAACGGCCATTGCCAGGTTCAGGGAGCTGTATTCCGGGTTAGCAGCAATGGCCACGTGGTAATGGCACTTCTGCAGTTCATCGTTGGTCAGGCCCACGCGTTCACGGCCAAACACCAGCGCTACAGGAGCCTGTTCGGCTTCAGAGACGCTTTTCAGACCGCATTCACGCGGATCCAGCATCGGCCACGGCAGTGTACGGGAGCGGGCGCTGGTCCCGACCACCAGACTGCACCCTGCCAGGGCTTCGTCCAGGGTATCCACGATCTGCGCGTTACCAATGACATCGCTGGCGCCCGCAGCCAGAGCGATAGCCTGTGAGTCGGGTTTCACCAGTGGGTTAACCAGCCACAGGTTCGTTAAGCCCATGGTTTTCATAGCGCGGGCTACGGAGCCCATATTGCCAGTGTGCGATGTTTCGACCAGCACGATTCGAATGTTTTGCAGCATAGTTTTAATGTCTGGATTCTGTGTCTGAAGAATATTCGGCCATATTATCATAAACGAGAGACATATTCCGATCTCGCTGCTATACTCTGCGCCGATTTTCCCGTTCTTTAACATCCAGTGAGAGAGACCGATGCATCCGATGCTGACCATCGCCGTGCGCGCAGCGCGCAAGGCGGGTAATGTAATTGCCAAACACTACGAAACGCCAGATTCTGTTGAAACCAGCCAGAAAGGCAGCAATGATTTCGTAACCAACGTCGATAAAGCCGCTGAAGCGATTATTATCGATACCATCCGCAAATCTTACCCGCAGCACACCATCATCACCGAAGAAAGCGGTGAACTTGAAGGTACCGATCAGGATGTTCAATGGGTTATCGATCCACTGGATGGCACCACCAACTTCGTCAAACGTCTGCCACACTTCTCCGTGTCTATCGCAGTACGCATTAAAGGCCGTACAGAAGTCGCCGTGGTTTACGATCCAATGCGTAACGAACTGTTCACCGCGACCCGCGGTCAGGGCGCACAGCTGAACGGCTACCGTCTGCGCTGCAGCAATGCACGCGACCTCGACGGTACCATTCTGGCAACTGGCTTCCCGTTCAAGGCGAAGCAGCACGCAACCACTTACATGAATATCCTGGGCAAACTGTTCACCGAATGCGCGGACTTCCGTCGCACCGGTTCTGCCGCGCTGGACCTGGCCTATGTGGCTACCGGTCGCGTTGACGGTTACTTTGAGTTGTCACTGAAGCCATGGGATTTTGCAGCGGGCGAGCTGATCGCGCGTGAATCAGGCGCCATCGTTTGCGATTTCACCGGCGGCCACAACCATCTGACGACTGGCAACATCGTTGCAGGTAACCCACGTGTTGTTAAAGCCATGCTGGCAAACATGCGTGATGAGCTGAGCGACGCGCTGAAGCGTTAATCCAGCCTGCGGTGCCCTCTCCCGCCGGGAAAGGGCACCATGCTGTACCTGACTAAAACGGCCTTAATCCCCTTCCCACCGGCACCGCGCTCATCCACATCGTTACCGCAGCCACCAGCAGAATCATCCCGCCCGCCAGCGCGAGCGTTGTCCATCCGACCTGCCGCCACAGCACCGGCGTTTTATTGCCGCTGAGTTTGACCGCCAGTTGACGGAAACTGTGCACCAGCAGTGCCAGTGACGAAATCGTGAGTGACGTCCCGGCCGCCATGGCCAATGCCGAGAGCATTCCCCAGCCAAATACACCCATCACCTTACTGAACAGCAGCACCATGATTGCCCCTGAACACGGACGCATGCCCATTGAGAGCACAACCATCAGCCGCGCTCGCCAGTCATCACCGTTCTGTAGCTGCGCCTGCGTCGGCAGATGCTGATGCCCACAGCCGCAGTTCGCAGTGTGTTCATGGTGCGGCGTAAAAGCCCTGAACTGGGGTTTGTGCAGTAAAGCCCGCAGTTTTTTCAGTGCCCGCCAGCACAGGAGCAAGCCCAGCACACCGACCAGCGCGTAACTGCCCTTCTCCAGCCAGAAACTGCTGATATGCAGCTGACGAGCAGGAAGGCGTAATAACGACAGGACGATCACCACCAGCGCAATCGCCACGCCGCCCTGAAGCAGCGAAGATGCGAGGGTCAACCCGATGCTTGATTTGAGCCTGGACGGATGGGTCGCAAGCCAGGTCGCGATCACGATTTTGCCGTGTCCCGGCCCCAGCGCATGCAGGACACCGTAGAGAAAGCTGAAGGCCAGAAGAGAACCGCCTGCCTTCGTCGGGTTCTCCGCCACCGCCTTCAGTAAGCCACTCATCTGCTGGTTGACCTCGCGCTGCCAGACAATGCTTTTCATCATCACCTGCGGCCAGGCGTGCCATAGCCACAACGCGCCGCACACGGCCAGCAGCAAAAAGAGCGCCAGCGGCCAGAGATGAAGCCAGCGGCGTGATTTTCGTGCCGGAGACGCGATCACTGACATTGCAACGTCACCTGCTGTGCGAACTGTTTACCCAGCTCCATGTCTTCGGGTGGTGCATCTTCTTTATCGAGAGAGACCGCAAAATTGAGCGTCTCTTCGCTCGGTTTTGGCGTGTGCATTGCCATCGTGCAGGTTTTTTGCAGGGCTGCCGGTAGCGTCACATCACTCTCCTCTGCGTAATGCATATCGACATAGTAAGTGGGATCAAAGGTGGAAAACGTATAGGTCTGCCCAGCCAGCGGCTGCGGATGCGCCAGCGGCAGGACAAACGTCAGTACCGCCTGATGTCCGTCGCGGGTCATGCCATATTCCGTCGGCCGATTCATAAATTTCACTTTTTGTCCGTTGTGCCAGAACTCGGTGAAATAGTGCTGACCAAGCACGTTGGCCATCACTTCCGCCGCCAGCTTTTTCCAGATTTCATCCCCGGGTTTTGCATTCCCGGCATCGTACAGCAGGTCAGCCGAGGTGATTTCATCCATCGTCCAGCGCATTTTCAAGCCACTGAGTTGCGTTCCGTCCGTTACCAGCTCGGTTTTCAGGCTGATAAAACTGTGAGGATGCGCGACGACAGCAAAGGGGATCACCGTCAAAAATAACGCCATTGCGCTTTGTTTAACTGTTTGCATCAATTCCTCACGTCATAAATTCTGTGATGTTCGCCAGCAATCCTGAGTGAAAGGCCTGCCGGCGCGCTTTTCAGCGCCCATCCTTTAGCTATTCTTATCAAACATTCCCACTGGATACCCGACAGATGATGACGACGCTTGAAATTCCATCTGTGCTTTCCAGTTCGCAGCGCCGCTGCCAGGTGCTTTTAATGCTTTACCTGCCCGATGCTGCCGTTACCGCACAGAGCATTATCGCTGCCAATGGCGTGGACGACGCTATGGCACGGCAAGATATAGCCGAGACGCGCGATGAAATCCAGCGCTATCACCGGCTCGACATCGTCACGTACCATGACGGCAGCTACCGGATTGAAGGCTCAGCCCTGAATCAACGTTTATGCCTGCTGCACTGGCTGCGCAGGGCTATGCGGCTGTGTCCGCAATTCGTTTCGCATCAGTTTACCCCCGCGCTGAAAATCGCGCTTAAACAGCAGGGCATTGCCCGTCCTCTCTATGACGATACCAACCTGCGGGCGTTGATCAGCTTCTGCTCGCGTAAGCTTCAGCGGCCGTTTGATTGCCGGGACGTACAGTTTTTACAGCTCTATCTGCAGTATTGCCTGATGCAGCATCATCTGGGGAATACCCCGCAGTTTTCATCGGTACAGCGTAACTGGACGCAATCAAGAGGGGAATATTTCACCGCTCAGGAGATTGTTCGTCACTGGAAACGCCGTGTGCCACAAGGGACCCACAGCGATGAACAACTGTTTCTTGCACTGCTGTTTATGATGCTGCGCACCCCTGACCCTGTGCTTGATAAGCATCAGCAGGATCAGCGTCTGCGTCGGGCGATTGTGCGCATGGTCGCCCGTTTTCGGGCGCAAACCGGGATGAACTTCAGCGATGAACAGGGGCTGACCGACCAGCTTTATATTCATCTGGCCCAGGCGCTGGACCGTTCGCTGTTTGAGATAGGCATCGACAATAGCCTGCCGGAAGAGATCCATCGTCTCTACCCCCGCCTGTTACGCACCACCAAAGAGGCGTTGTTTGAGCTGGAAGCGGAATTCGGGCTACGTTTTTCTGATGAAGAGATGAGCCTGGTGGCGGTCATTTTCGGCGCCTGGCTGATGCAGGAGACCGATCTGCATGAGAAGCAGGTGGTGTTATTGACGGGAGAGGATAAATCCTGTGAGGACGTGATAGAGCAGCAACTGCGCGAATTGACGTTGCTGCCGCTCAACATTCGATATCAGACGCTGCAGGCCTATCAGAAAGAGGGGGCACCGCGCGAAGCGGCGCTGGTCATCACCCCTTATCCGACCGCCCTGCCCCTGTTCTCACCACCGCTGATCCACGCCGTTGAGACGCTGAACACGCAGCAGCAAGAACATATTCGCGCCATGCTGGAATCGTAGCTACGCGCGCGCGGCGACTTTAGGGCGAACGAACATCGCCGGTAGGGCGACAAGCGCCATGACCCAGAAGACCCCGTGTCCCAGATGCTGGTAAAGGAAGCCCGCAAAGACCGTCATCACCGCAATGCTGCCGCCCATCGCCACCGCCGAATAAACCGACTGCAACCGAATGACATCCCCGCCTTCACGCGCGGCGATATAGCGCATGGCCGCCAGATGACATACCGTGAAGGTACCGCAGTGCAGAATTTGCGCCACGATCAGCCACGGCAGCTCCGTCGTCCAGCCCATAATGCCCCACCGTACGACACCACAGACAGCAGAAAGCAGGAGCAGATCGCGCGCGCCGAAGCGCCGGAACAGCTTTTTGCTCAGCGCGAAGATAATCACCTCAGCGACCACACCGAGCGACCACAGGTAACCCACTGCAGATGCGGAGTACCCTGCCCCCTGCCAGTAGATGGCGCTGAAACCATAGTACGCCGCGTGCGCGCCCTGCAGCAGACAGACGCAGGCCAGGAAACGCCAGCTTTGTGCCACCAGGCTTCGCCAGGCCGGCCAGCCGGCGCTTTCATGATGACGGCCCTCACCTTGCGGCATTACCGATGGACGCAACAGCATCCCCAGCAGCATGGAGGCAATGCCGATACTCAGCAGCGCAAGGATCGCACGGTAATCGTAAAGGCTAACCAGTTTACCCACCACTGCAGAGCCGATGACAAAGGCAATTGAGCCCCACAGCCGCACGCGGCCATAATCCATCGTTATCTGTTTTTGCCAGGTGTTTGCCAGGGCATCCGTCAGCGGAACCAGCGGCGAGAAAAAGAGGTTAAAACCGACCATCACCACCATCAGCCATGCAAACTGGTGGCTCACCCAGAAACAGGCGACAAAGACCAGCGTCAACAGCGCCAGAATGCGTACCGCCTTAATCAGCAAGGAGGGATCGCTGACGCGCGGTGCGATCAGCAGGCTTCCCAGGAAACGTGCCACCAGACCAGCGCCAAGCAGGATACCTATGGTCTCGGGCGTCAGGCCGATCCCCTTGAGCCAGACGCTCCAGAAAGGCAGAAAAATACCGTAGCTAAAGAAATAGGTGAAATAACTGAGCGCCAGCCAGCGCGTGGAATGCAAGACCATGAATCCCTCCCGAAATGGAGGCCATAGTCTGGCGAGAATACAAAAATTAAGCAAGTAGATAGCCTGCTATAAATTAACGAAAATTTAACATATTGTGCAGTCATCTGACTTATGGCAGGGAATGAAAATGTGTATTACGTTTAAATTACTCCACTTGCAGAGGTATTTCTGCCATGAACTCACTTCGCTATTTAGATTTCGGCCAGGCACGTCACCTGTTGCTGTTAATAGGTCGTATCGCGCTTGTCGTACTGTTTATTATCTTCGGCTATCCAAAACTGACGGGGTTTAGCGGGACCGTACAATATATGACGTCGCTGGGTACACCCATGCCCATGCTGGCGGCCATTATTGCGGTGGTAATGGAGGTGCCTGCCGCCATCCTGATCGTGCTGGGCTTTTTCACCCGCCCTGTTGCCGTACTCTTTGTATTTTACACGCTGGGTACCGCGATAATCGGCCACCACTACTGGGATATGACCGGTGATGCCGTCATGCCGAATATGATTAACTTCTACAAGAATATCAGTATTGCCGGAGCGTTTATTTTACTGGCGATAGTGGGACCGGGAGCCCTCTCCCTTGACCGGCGTTAACCCATAAAAAAGGCCGCAATCGCGGCCTTTTTTATTTCTGCAAACAGAAAGATTAAGCGTATACCGGGAAGCGTGCGCAGATTTCCAGAACTTTACCTTTAACGCGCTCGATAACCGCTTCGTCATTGATATTGTCCAGAACGTCACACATCCAGCCTGCCAGCTCTTTCACTTCCGCTTCTTTAAAGCCGCGGCGAGTAACAGCCGGAGAACCGATACGGATACCGGAGGTCACGAACGGGCTCTTCGGATCGTTTGGCACGCTGTTTTTGTTCACGGTGATGTTGGCACGGCCAAGGGCAGCGTCAGCTTCTTTACCGGTCAGGTTTTTATCAACCAGGTCCAGCAGGAACAGGTGGTTCTCAGTACCACCGGAAACCACTTTGTAACCGCGGTTCAGGAAGACTTCCACCATCGCTTTGGCGTTTTTAGCAACCTGCTGCTGGTAAACTTTAAACTCTGGCTCCATCGCTTCTTTCAGCGCCACCGCTTTCGCCGCGATAACGTGCATCAGTGGGCCGCCCTGCGCGCTTGGGAATACGGCAGAGTTCAGCTTTTTGTACAGCTCTTCGTCGCCACCTTTTGCCAGGATCAAGCCACCGCGTGGGCCCGCCAGGGTTTTGTGCGTGGTGGTGGTTACAACGTGAGCATGCGGAACCGGGTTCGGATAAACGCCTGCAGCAATCAGGCCGGCAACGTGCGCCATGTCAACGAACAGGTAAGCACCGATGCTGTCTGCGATTTCACGCATTTTTGCCCAGTCAACGATACCGGAGTAAGCAGAGAAACCGCCGATAATCATCTTCGGTTTGTGGGTCTGCGCCTGCTTCGCCATGTCTTCGTAGTCAATTTTACCGGACTCATCAATGCCGTAAGGAATGATATTGTACAGTTTGCCAGAGAAGTTAACCGGAGAGCCGTGAGTCAGGTGGCCGCCTTGCGCCAGGTTCATACCCAGAACGGTATCGCCCGGTTGCAGCAGCGCGGTGTAGACCGCGAAGTTAGCCTGAGAGCCAGAGTGCGGCTGTACGTTAGCGTAGTCGGCGCCAAACAGTTCTTTAGCGCGATCGATGGCCAGTTGCTCAACGATATCAACGTACTCGCAACCGCCGTAGTAGCGTTTGCCCGGGTAACCTTCAGCGTATTTGTTGGTCAGCTGAGAACCCTGCGCCTGCATTACGCGCGGGCTGGTGTAGTTTTCGGAGGCGATCAGTTCGATGTGCTCTTCCTGACGTACTTTTTCCTGCTCCATAGCCTGCCACAGTTCGGCATCATAATCGGCAATGTTCATTTCACGCTTTAACATCCGCATCTCCTGACTCAGCTAACAATAAAATTTTGGCCTGAAAAGGCAGTCCTGTTGGACGACGGGCAACAGTATAACTGATTAGTTCTGTGATAACAGGTCTTGACAAACGATTTTACGCAAACGTTTTCCTGCCCGCCACGCAAGGGTTTGAGGAATAAAGCCCTCATCATTTTCAACGGATTTCTTTTCAGGTTTGTGATGCATATTTTTCACGTTGCAAAGAACCATTTACAACGCAGGGGTATTTTTTATAAGATGCATTTAAAATACATCATTAAAAACACCACTGAAGGACGCTGCTATGCTCGACGCTCAAACCATCGCCACAGTTAAAGCCACTATTCCCCTGCTGGTCGAAACCGGCCCGAAACTCACCGCCCATTTCTACGATCGTATGTTTACGCATAACCCGGAGTTGAAAGAGATTTTCAACATGAGCAACCAGCGTAACGGCGATCAGCGCGAAGCCCTGTTCAACGCCATCGCAGCCTACGCCAGTAATATCGAAAACCTGGCGGCGTTGCTGCCTGCCGTGGAAAAAATTGCGCAGAAGCACACCAGCTTCCAGATCAAACCGGAGCAGTACAATATCGTCGGCGGCCATCTGCTGGCCACACTGGATGAGATGTTTAGCCCGGGTCAGGAGGTGCTGGACGCGTGGGGAAAAGCCTACGGCGTGCTGGCAAACGTGTTCATTAACCGTGAAGCACAGATCTACAGCGAAAACGCCAGTAAGGCAGGCGGCTGGGAAGGTACCCGCGCTTTCCGTATCGTCGAGAAAACGCCGCGCAGCCAGCTCATCACCAGTTTTGAGTTCGAGCCGGTGGATGGCAAGCCGGTCGCTGATTATCAGCCGGGGCAGTATCTGGGCGTGTGGCTGAAGCCTGAAGGTTTCCCGCACCAGGAGATTCGCCAGTACTCCCTGACCCGCAAACCAGACGGTAAACGTTATCGCATTGCCGTAAAACGCGAAGATGGTGGCCAGGTATCAAACTGGCTGCATAACGAGGCTAACGTGGGTGATGTGGTTCATCTGGCCGCGCCTGCGGGCGATTTCTTTATGGCGGTTGAGGCGAATACGCCGGTCACCCTGATCTCAGCCGGGGTGGGCCAGACGCCAATGCTGGCGATGCTCGACACCCTCGCTAAATCAAACCACAGCGCGCAGGTAAACTGGTTCCACGCCGCCGAGAACGGTGAAGTGCATGCGTTTGCCGATGAAGTGAATGCGCTGGCTTCCGGTCTGCCACGCTTTACCGCCCATACCTGGTATCGTCTGCCGACGGATGCCGACCGTGCAGCCGCACGCTTTGACAGCGAAGGTCTGATGAATTTGAGTCAGCACGAAGGGGCATTCAGCGCGCCGGAGATGCAGTTTTACGTCTGCGGACCGGTAGCGTTTATGCAGTATGCCGCGAAGCAGCTGGTGGAGTTGGGTGTGAATAAAGACAACATTCATTACGAATGTTTCGGGCCGCATAAAGTACTGTAATCGCCCGATGGCGCTACACTTTCCCGGCCGGTGAGTTTTTGCAGGCCGGGTAAGCATAGCGCCACCCGGCTGAATCAGGAATCAGGTACTGACGATTAAATCGCGGCGTCGTCTTCTTCACCGGTACGGATACGGATCACGCGTGCCACATCAAAGACGAAGATTTTACCGTCGCCAATTTTGCCGGTCTGCGCCGTACGGATAATGGTATCCACACAGGTATCCACGATATCGTCGCTCACCACGATTTCAATTTTCACTTTTGGCAGAAAGTCCACCATGTACTCTGCGCCACGGTAAAGTTCGGTGTGGCCCTTCTGGCGACCAAAACCTTTCACTTCCGTCACTGTCATCCCGGTGATGCCCACTTCCGCCAGCGCTTCACGCACATCATCCAGTTTGAAAGGTTTAATAATCGCATCAATCTTTTTCATGGTGGGTCCTTAAACTCTTGCCTGTAAGCTGCTTCGTAATCGGTTGCTCACAGTATCATACTCATTCAGATTTTGCGGTACTACTCTTTAAAATCGTTTGCTTCCAGCTCATGGCGGGAGAGCAGCTTGTAGAACTCGGTACGGTTGCGCCCGGCCATACGCGCCGCATGGGTTACGTTGCCTTTGGTTATCTGCAGGAGCTTGCGCAGATAGTTCAGCTCGAACTGATTACGCGCCTCTGCAAACGTCGGCAGCGCGGTGTTTTCCCCTTCCAGCGCCTGCTCCACCAGCGCGTCGCTAATGACGGGTGACGAAGTAAGCGCCACGCACTGTTCAATAACGTTCACCAGCTGGCGCACGTTGCCCGGCCAGCTTGCAGCCATCAGCCGTTTCATCGCATCGGTGGAAAACGCCCGGACAAAAGGCTTATGCCGATCGGCCGCCTGACGCAAAAGATGGTTTGCCAGCAGCGGAATATCTTCCGCCCGTTCGGCCAGTGCCGGAATTTTCAGGTTCACCACGTTCAGACGGTAGTAGAGATCTTCACGAAACTCGTTGCGCGCCATGACTTTTGGTAAATCGCGGTGCGTGGCCGAAATGATACGCACGTTAATATCGATATCGCGGTTACTGCCGAGGGGGCGCACTTTTCGCTCCTGCAAAACACGCAGCAATTTGACCTGCAGCGGTGCCGGCATATCGCCAATCTCGTCCAGGAAAAGTGTGCCGCCTTCTGCCGCCTGGAAAAGCCCTTCCCGGCTGCTCACCGCCCCGGTGAACGCCCCGCGGGCATGACCAAACAGTTCAGACTCAAGCAGTTGTTCAGGGAGCGCACCACAGTTAATCGCGATAAAGGCGTTTTTGCTGCGCGGGCTGGCGTTATGGATAGCCTGGGCAAGGATCTCTTTCCCGGTACCGCTCTGGCCGTTAATCAGCACGCTAACGTCTGACTGTGCCACCATCCGGGCCTGTTCGAGCAGACGCAGCATACTCGGGCTGCGGGTGACGATAGACTCCCGCCACGCTTCATCATTCGACGGAGCCGCGTGCTCAAGCGCGCTGTCGATAGCCTTATAGAGGGCATCTTTATCTACCGGCTTGGTGAGGAAGCTGAATACCCCCTGCTGCGTCGCGGCAACGGCATCCGGAATTGATCCATGCGCCGTCAGGATGATCACCGGCATGCCAGGCTGCTGCTTCTGGATCTCCGCGAACAGCTGCAGGCCATCCATTTCATCCATTCGCAGGTCGCTAATCACCAGATCAACCTTCTCGCGGCTCAGGACTTTCAGCCCCTCCTGCCCGCTTTCCGCCGTCACCACGCTGTAGCCTTCACTGACCAGACGCATCCCCAGCAGCTTTAACAGCCCCGGATCGTCATCCACCAGTAAGAGATGGGCAGGTTTTCGGCTTGTCATGGCTTCACATCCTCTTGTTTCTGCGCATCACCGTCTGGCGTCGCGGCTGACCCTTTTGGCGCGTCAGGCAGATAATTTCCGGCCGGTTTACGCGTCGAGAGCTGTCTTTCGATGTCGGTCAGGTTTTCAAGCTTGCGCGTCGTGGTATCCAGTTGAGCACGCAAGTGCTGCTCCTGCTGGCGCAGCGTATCTAGCTCGCTGTCGGTGGATTGCTGTAATTTGCTGTAGCGAAAACGCTCTTCAGACAACTGCAGTTGCAACGCCTGACCATCACGCCAGAGCTGATACACCGGGCGCACCTGCGCCGGAAGATTTCCAACAAACGTGTCCAGCCGCGTGACGTTGGTGCGACGCTCAACGGGGGTGATTTTCGCATCCGCGAGTAAAATTCCACGCTTGAACGCGTCCTGCCAGGTATCGTCATTGAGCATCGCCGCTTGCGAGCGCGCCTCAACCGGCGCCAGACGCTGGGCGCAATCTATTCCACGTAGCCAGAACAGCGGATTGCTCTCGACGTCATGCCCCGACAGATTCCAGATGTCGTCACAGCGGGTCGACAGAAAATCTGCCAGCTGATTATCTGGCCATTTATCTTGTTGTTTATCGCTAATCGCACTTTGCGGCACATGGGAAACACAGCCCGCCAGAAATAAACAGGGCAGGCTCAGGCGAAACATATTGCTGGAAAACACCGCGCGCACGGCGCGGGAAAAGACGTGTGACATACTCACCAGGCATAGATTCATTTCATTGATTTTTCCGGCTCAGGGGCAGTTCAATACGGAAGCAAACATCTGACCGTTCGTCCGTGGCAATTTTCAGCTCACCCTGCATGCGTCGTATGCAGTCCCGGGCAATACTCAGGCCCAGCCCACTTCCTTTTACCGCCCCTTTCCGCTGATGACTTCCCTGGAAAAAGGGTTCAAAGATCATGGTTTTTTCGTCATCAGGGATTGGAATGCCGGTGTTAGCGACGTCAATAAACACCCGTGAACCATTCGTATAACTTCGGATATAAATGTTACCGGATTCAGTACCATAGTGCACCGCATTGGAGTAAAGATTATCCAGAACGCTCATCAACAGCATCGGTTCCGCGAGGCAGGTTGGCTCACTGAGCTCCACCCCGGTATGCATCATTTTAGCTCTTGCTGGCAAGCTATGGGCGGAGATCACCATATCCACCAGCGGCGCAATATCAACGTTTTCCAGCACCACCGCGCCATCCGCCAGCTTGCGGTTGTAGTCCAGCAGTTGCTCAATCAGCTTTTGCAGATTGCGGCTGCTGGCATCCAGGATGTCGACAATCTCTTTCTGTTCGGGCGTAAGCGGCCCCGCCACTTCATCCGCCAGCAGTTCCGTTCCTTCTCGCATGCTGGCAAGCGGCGTTTTAAGCTCATGGGAAATATGGCGCAAGAACTGATGGCGCTGGGATTCCAGCCATGCCAGACGTTCAGAAAGCCAGATAATGCGCTGGCCAACGGAGCGCAACTCGCGCGGGCCTTTAAAGGCGACCGTATCCCCGAGAGACTTCCCCTCGCCCAGGCGGTTAATCATGCGCTGGATACCCTTCACCGGGCCGATGATCATGCGGGTAAAGAGCAGAACCAGGCCGAGGCTGACGAGGAACAGCACCAGCGCCTGCCAGCCAAAGAACTGGCCACGTTCCGCAATCTCCTGCTGCAGCTGTTGCCCGCGCGAGAAGATAACCGTGCGGGTAGACTGCACCATCTCGGTATTGGCATTCGCAAAGGCTTCAAGACGGGCAGCCGCTGCGGCATCCGGGCCGCTGTTCTTACACTGCAGTTGCGCCAGATCGTTCAAATCCTGACGTAACGCCTGATAAAGCTTATCGTCCGGCAGCACCCCTGCATGGGCGTCCAGCATTTCACTGTAGCGTTTACGTTGATTCTGATAGACCTTTTCCAGAGTAGGATCGTCAAGCACGCAGTACTGGCGATAGCTGCGTTCCATCTCCAGCGCGGCGTTAGTCATCGCTTCACTGCGTCGGGCGTCGATCAGCGTCGTGCGGTTAGTCAGTGCCGCCTGCGCACTCAGCGCGTTGAGACTCTGCCACGCCTGCCATGCCAGGATCAGCAAAGGCAGCAGGATTAGCAGAAAGGCCATCATGACAAGCTGTCGCAGGGAACGAGGAAAAACGGGCCAGCGTTTCAACGCATTACTCTCTTTATCGGGGTTTAAGGAGAGCGTAACTGAGTCTGCCCTTCAGATACAACAAAGCCGGGTAAAAACCCGGCTTTGTCATGGAATGAGGCGGTGCCTAACTCGACGTTTCGCCCTGGCCTGATAAAGCAACGCTATGATCAGTAGTTGGACGGCAGGCACCTTTTTGTGCGTCATTCGAAGTTTATGTAGCACGTCCCGAAGGGGCTGACATAAGAAGGTGAATGAGCCACTGATTAATATTATGCAACACTCGTGCCATAATGCAAAACAATAAATTATCTTATTGATATTTATCTATTTTATGCAATTATGCCGTTAATTGCCCGCTGAATGATTTCCAGGCTAAGTGTCGCTAAAAAGCAACACCTTAACGACAACCTACCACACCCTATATAATTCAATGGGTTAAATGTCTCCTTTTGGAGACACCACGAATAGCGGATTGTCGCGGTTTTGCGACAGGCACAAAAAAGCCCGGTGGCGTTTTCGCTTACCGGGCCTGCTGTGGGAGTAGCGGTACGCTTAACCTAGCTGTTTACGCGCATTACGGAAGATACGCATCCACGGGCTGTCCTCGCCCCAGTTTTCCGGGTGCCAGGAGTTGCTCACGGTACGGAACACACGTTCCGGGTGCGGCATCATAATGGTCGCACGACCGCTTTCGCTGGTCACCGCAGTGATACCGTTCACCGAACCGTTCGGGTTAGCCGGGTAGGATTCTGTCACCTTGCCGAAGTTATCGACAAAGCGCAGCGCCACCAGGCCTTTGCTTTCAAGCTGAGCCAGATGAGCTGCATCGCGCACTTCAACCTGGCCTTCGCCATGGGAAACGGCGATTGGCATCTGCGACCCTACCATGCCCTGCAGCAGCAGAGACGGGCTTTGGGTCACTTCCACGAGGCTGAAACGCGCTTCAAAGCGGTCGGACTGGTTACGCACAAAGCGCGGCCAGGCTTCGCTACCGGGGATCAGCTCGCGCAGGTTGGACATCATCTGACAGCCATTACATACGCCCAGCGCCAGCGTTTGCGGACGGTGGAAGAAGGTTTCAAACTCGTCGCGGACACGGCTGTTGAAGAGGATGGACTTCGCCCAACCCTCACCTGCACCCAGCACGTCGCCGTAAGAGAAACCACCGCAGGCGACCAGCGCCTGGAAATCTTCCAGACCGGTACGCCCGGCCAGCAGGTCGCTCATGTGAACGTCGATGGCATCAAAACCCGCACGGTAGAAGGCAGCAGCCATCTCAACGTGGGAGTTGACGCCCTGCTCACGCAGTACGGCCACTTTCGGACGCGCGCCGGTCGCAATGTACGGCGCGGCGATATCTTCGTTGATGTCGAAGGAGAGCTTCACGTTCAGGCCAGGATCGTTGTCGTTAGCCTTCGCGTTGTGTTCCTGATCGGCACACTCCGGGTTGTCACGCAGGCGCTGCATCTGCCAGGTGGTTTCAGCCCACCACATACGCAGGGTAGAACGGCTCTCGCTGAACACCGCGTGGCCATCCGCTTCAATGACAAAACGGTCGCCCTGCACGGCTTTACCCAGATGATGCACGCAGTCTGCCAGGCCGTGCTGAGCCAGTACGCTTTCAACCACGTCACGATCTGCGGCACGCACCTGAATCACCGCGCCCAGTTCTTCGTTAAACAGCGCCGCCAGACGATCCTCGCCCAGCGTCGCGATGTTCGCTTCGACGCCGCAGTGGCCGGTGAAGGCCATCTCAGCCAGAGTAACCAGCAGGCCGCCGTCGGAACGGTCGTGGTAGGCCAGCAGTTTACGCTGTGCCACCAGGGCCTGGATGGCGTCGTAGAAACCTTTTAACTGCGCCACATCACGTACATCTGCCGGCTTATCACCCAGCTGGCGATAAACCTGCGCCAGCGCGGTCGCTCCCAGCGCGTTATGGCCTTTACCCAGGTCAATCAGCAGCAGGGCGTTATCTTCAGTCACCAGCTGTGGCGTCACGGTATGGCGCACGTCTTCTACGCGGGCAAACGCGGAGATGATCAGCGATAGCGGAGAGGTCATCTCGCGCTGCTCGTTACCCTCCTGCCAGCGGGTCTTCATCGACATGGAGTCTTTACCCACCGGAATGGTCAGGCCAAGTGCCGGGCAGAGCTCTTCACCCACCGCCTTCACGGCTTCATACAGGCCCGCATCTTCGCCCGGGTGGCCCGCTGCGGCCATCCAGTTCGCGGAAAGTTTGATACGTTTAATGTCGCCAATCTGCGTTGCGGCAATGTTGGTCAGTGCTTCACCAACGGCCAGGCGAGCAGACGCGGCGAAGTCCAGCAGAGCGACCGGGGTACGTTCGCCCAGCGCCATCGCTTCACCGTAGTAGCTGTCGAGACTCGCGGTGGTGACGGCACAGTTAGCCACCGGGATCTGCCACGGGCCAACCATCTGATCGCGCGACACCATACCGGTCACGGTACGGTCGCCGATAGTGACCAGGAAGGTTTTCTCCGCCACGGCCGGCAGGTGCAGAACGCGATTGACCGCGTCAGCCACGGTAATGCCCTGACGATCCAGCGCTTTGCCAGCTGCTTTACGGGTCTCAACGTCGCGGGTCATCTTCGGCGTTTTACCGAGCAGCACGTCCAGCGGCAGATCGATCGGCTGGTTGTCGAAATGGGTGTCGCTCAGGGACAGGTGCAGCTCTTCGGTCGCTTCACCGATGACGGCATACGGGGCACGCTCGCGGCGGCACAGCTCGTCAAACAGCGGCAACTGATCGGCAGCGACGGCCAGAACATAACGTTCCTGGGATTCGTTACACCAGATTTCCAGCGGGCTCATGCCTGGCTCATCACTCAGGATGTCGCGCAGGTTGAAACGACCGCCACGACCACCGTCACTGACCAGCTCCGGCATGGCGTTGGACAGACCACCCGCGCCTACGTCGTGAATAAAGAGGATGGGGTTGGCATCACCCAACTGCCAGCAGCGGTCAATGACCTCCTGGCAACGGCGTTCCATCTCCGGGTTATCACGCTGTACGGATGCAAAATCGAGATCCGCATCAGACTGACCGGAGGTCATAGAGGAGGCAGCCCCGCCGCCCAGGCCGATGTTCATAGCCGGGCCACCCAGGACGATCAGCTTCGCACCGACTACGATCTCGCCTTTTTGCACGTGATCGGCGCGAATGTTACCGATTCCGCCAGCCAGCATGATCGGTTTGTGATAGCCGCGCAGCTCTTCGCCGTTGTGGCTCTCCACTTTCTCTTCGTAGGTACGGAAGTAACCGTTCAGCGCAGGACGTCCAAATTCATTGTTGAACGCCGCCCCGCCCAGTGGGCCTTCGGTCATGATATCCAGCGCGGTCACAATACGTTCCGGCTTGCCGAAATCCTCTTCCCACGGCTGCTCAAAGCCCGGGATGCGCAGGTTGGAGACGGAGAAACCCACCAGACCGGCTTTTGGTTTAGCACCCCGTCCGGTTGCGCCTTCGTCGCGGATTTCCCCGCCAGACCCGGTCGCCGCACCCGGCCACGGCGAGATCGCCGTCGGGTGGTTATGCGTTTCGACTTTCATCAGGATATGCGCCGGCTCCTGATGGAAATCATAGCGCCCTGCTTCGCGATCGGCGAAGAAGCGGCCCACGTCAGAACCTTCCATCACCGCGGCGTTGTCTTTGTAGGCAGACAGCACGTGGTCAGGCGTTTTTTCCATGGTGTTTTTGATCATTTTGAACAGCGACTTCGGCTGCTCTTCACCGTCGATAATCCAGTCGGCGTTGAAAATCTTGTGACGGCAGTGCTCAGAGTTTGCCTGAGCGAACATGTAAAGTTCGATGTCGTTCGGGTTGCGGTTCAGCTTAACAAACGCATCCTGCAGGTAGTCAATTTCGTCTTCTGCCAGTGCCAGACCGAGACGCAGGTTGGCGTCAATCAGCGCCTGACGGCCCTGCCCCAGCAAATCGACGCTCTGTACCGGCGCAGGCTGATGGTGGGAGAAGAGTTTCTGCGCATCGTCCAGAGAGGCAAAGACACTCTCCATCATGCGATCGTGCAGCTCAGCGGCAACGGTTTGCCACTGCGCATCGGTCAGGGTAGACGCTTCAACGTAGTACGCCACGCCGCGCTCCAGACGGTTAATCTGGTTCAGACCACAGTTGTGGGCGATGTCGGTGGCTTTGGAAGACCAGGGGGAGATGGTGCCTGGACGAGGCGTCGCAAGGATCAGTTTGCCGGTTGGCGTATGGCTGCTCAGGCTTGGACCATATTTGAGCAGGCGTTCCAGCTGTACTCGCTCCTCTGCATTCAGGGGTGCATTCAGGTCAGCAAAATGGACATACTCAGCGTAAATATTGCTTACCGGAAGGTCGGCTGCCTGAAAACGTGCCAGCAGTTTATTGATACGGAAGGCAGACAGTGCAGGCGAACCACGCAGAATTTCCATCATAAGTCTCTCGTCTTCGAAGCGCCGGGGCGCTTACAGTGTGCGCAAGGGGGAAAACGGGCGTCATTATAGAGAATCCTGAGCGTCGACGAAACCGTTTGCGTCGAAATAAAATCAACGTTTACGTTTAACAATAGATGTGACCTCTCTCTCTAATTTGTTGCCAAGTGGCGTAACTTTACGCAAAATGCCGCTCATTCAATGGCAAACCTTATTCTTAACATGGCTACAGCATACTGAGGCACCCGGCGTCGCAGAGAATTAACTAATTGAAAAAATTAAAGATTAATTATCTGCTCATCGGCATTGTAACGTTGCTGCTGGCAGTGGCCCTCTGGCCTTCCATCCCCTGGTTCGGTAAAGCCGAAAACCGTATCGCCGCCATACAGGAGCGGGGGGAATTGCGCGTCAGTACCCTCAACTCGCCGCTGATTTACAGCGACATTAACGGCAAAACGATTGGCCTGGATTATGAACTGGCGCAGCAGTTTGCCGACTATCTTGGCGTGAAGCTCAAAATTACCGTCCGTCAGAATATCAGCCAGCTGTTTGATGACCTGGATAACAACGATGCCGATATCCTTGCGGCCGGGCTGGTGTACAACAGCGAGCGCAGCAAGAACTATCAGCCAGGCCCAACCTACTACTCCGTTTCGCAACAGCTGGTCTACCGGGTCGGGAGCCTGCGCCCGCGAACGCTGGCGGCGATTAATGCTCAACAGTTGACCATCGCCCCGGGCCACGTCGTGATTGACGATCTGCGTGAGCTCAAGGAGAAGAAATTCCCGGACCTGAGCTGGACGGTTGATCCTAAGCTCGGTACGACTGAGCTGCTGGACCAGGTAAAAGATAAAAAACTGCCCTACACCATCGCTGATTCGGTCGCGATCAGCCTTTTCCAGCGCGTGCACCCCGAAATCGCGGTGGCGCTGGACGTGACAGACGAACAGCCGGTGACCTGGTTTAGCCAGCTTGATGACGATCAGACCCTCTCTGCGGCGATGCTCGATTTCTTCAACACCATCAATGAAGACGGTACGCTGGCGCGTCTGGAAGAGAAATACCTCGGCCACGGTGACGATTTTGATTACGTCGACACCCGAAGCTTCTTGCGCGCAGTCGATAGCGTGCTGCCAGACCTGCAGCCGTTATTTGAGAAGTATGCCCAGGAGATCGACTGGCGATTACTGGCAGCGATCTCTTATCAGGAATCCCACTGGGATACTCAGGCCACCTCGCCCACTGGCGTTCGCGGCTTAATGATGCTCACTAAAAATACCGCTCAGAGCCTTGGGCTGACCGACCGCACCGATGCAGAACAGAGCATCAGCGGCGGCGCACGGTATCTGCAGGACATGATGGGCAAAGTGCCGGAGACGGTGCCTGAAGAGGAACGGATCTGGTTTGCGCTGGCAGCCTACAACATGGGTTACGCGCATATGCTTGACGCGCGCGCGCTGACGGCGAAAACGAAAGGTAACCCGGACAGCTGGTCAGATGTAAAACAGCGCCTGCCGCTGCTGAGCCAGAAGCCGTGGTACAACAAGCTGACCTACGGTTACGCGCGCGGGCATGAAGCCTACGCCTACGTGGAAAATATCCGTAAATATCAGATTAGCCTGGTGGGTTATCTGCTGGAGAAGGAAAAAGAGGCGGCAGAGGCAAATCAGCTGGCCCAGAGTTATCCGGTGGTGGCACCGGACGAACTTACTCGCCCGACAACTTCAATTCTGCCTTTTGTTGCTTTTTCTGCTGACGGCGCATTCGAAAGAAATCACTTAATAGCCCCGCACACTCTGGTGCAAGTACCCCACCGATAGTCTGCACCTGGTGGTTCATTCCCGGGTGTCCCAGTACGTCCATCAGCGAACCGGCCGCTCCGGTTTTTTCATCCCGCGCGCCAAAGACCAGCGTGCCGATACGGCTATGCACCATCGCGCCGGAACACATAACGCACGGCTCAAGCGTGACATACAGCGTGGTATCAAGCAGACGATAGTTTTGCAGCACCATTCCGCCCTGACGAAGGGCCATGATTTCAGCGTGCGCAGTCGGATCGTGACGGCCAATCGGGCGGTTCCACCCTTCCCCTATCACCTGGTTATTGTGGACAAGCACAGCACCCACGGGCACTTCCCCCTCGTCCCAGGCGCGCTGGGCAAGCGTAAGCGCATGGCGCATCCAGTATTCATGATCGCGTTCAGGGTTGCACAACGGTTGATACTCCAGTCTAAAAGCGGGCGGCATTATACACACCCGCTATAGATAAGACTATTCGAGTTGCTGAAGTTCGCCTGCGGGCGTGACGCGCCAGCGATGCTGGCAAAAATAGAGCAGCGGGTTGTCCTGCTTGCTGTCGCTGTAGCCGCTGTAAAGACGCAGTGGCGTACCGATTCGCTTCTCCAGTTGCACCACCTTTTCATGTCCCAGGCAGCGCATGGTCAGTACCCATCCACCGTACCCGCGGGTAATTTGCGTGGCGATAAGATTCACCCGCGGCAGCCACGGGGTATCATAATAGACCTGTTCCACCAGCGCTTGCGGGGATCCGGTAATCAACCAGATGTCGGCATCGTTCGCGTCGAGATAGCTGGTGAGCCTTGCCTGAACAACCGGAAACGCGGTCACATGCCCGCGAAACCAGTGCACAAAGTCCTGCTGAAGCTGTTTAAGCCGCGCTTCGCTGCGCCCAAAGGTACAGCCCCAGAGCAACAGGCTCATTGGCCAGCGCGCTGCCCGACCTTTTAGCAGCAGCGCAATGCCAATTACGGGTAAGAGAGGTAATACGAGCAGCGCATTCAAAGGCTGACGCCGCAGCAGGTAGCGCATAAACGTACCAAACATATCCTGCTGATGCAGCGTACCGTCCAGGTCGAAAAAAACAACGCGACGCTCGTGATTTGCCAAACCTTACTCCTCTGGATCGTTGAATCCTAACAGCCAGGTAAACAGGAACCCGGCGATCACCGCTACCAGATAGCCTAACAGATAGAGCATAACTTTTCCGGTCACGATGGTGAGCGCCAGCGGCAGCCCGGAGATCCCGAAGGTGATCACCGTTGCCACTTTCCAGTAGCTGATCAGCGCTCCGCCTACCGCCCCTCCCAGGCAAGCACCGAGGAACGGTTTCCCCAGCGGCAGCGTGACGCCGAAAATCAGCGGCTCGCCAATTCCGAGTAATCCGACCGGCAACGCACCTTTGATCACTTTTTTCAGCCGCGCGTTGCGGGTTTTCATCAGTACGGCAATCGCCGCCCCGACCTGCCCCACGCCAGCCATCGACAGGATGGGCAGCAGCGCGTTGTAACCGTGCGCCTGCACCAGCTCGACGTGGATCGGCACCAGCCCCTGATGCAGACCGGTCAGTACCAGCGGCAAGAAGGTACCTGACAGCACGGCCCCCACTAACAGACCGCCACGATCGATAGCCAGCGATGCGCCATGGGCGATGGCCTCAGAGATCCAGCCCCCCAGCGGTTGCAACGCCACAATAGCCACGCTGCCGGTGATCAACGTCGTTAACAGTGGATTGAGGATCAGCTCAATTGATCCAAGCAGGAGAGTGCGCAGTTTCTTCTCGATCCAGCACATCAGGATGACCACCAGCAGCACGGCAATCACCCCGCCGCGGCCAGGCTGGAGCGCCTCACCAAACAGGGTTATCTGCGCCAGTTGTGGGCTGGACAGAATACCTGCCATCACCCCGCCCATGGCCAGCGAGCCGCCAAAGACCTTCGCGGTGTTGACCCCCACCAGAATGTTCATGATGGCAAACACGGCGCTGCCGAAAATACCGAGAATGCCTAATAAATTAGGGTAGTGGGTCGCGAAGTCCCCTACGATATCCGGACGCTTAAGAATATTGATGATCCCGGTGATTAAGCCAGAGGCAATAAACGCCGGGATCAGCGGAATAAAGACGTTGGCCAGTTGTCGCAGCGCATCGCTCATGGGGGCTTTGTATCGGGCCTTTGCCTGCGCCTTCGTACGTTCGACGTCATCGATCGCCACGCTCTCGCCGCCGACCATCAGCGCACGCATGGCATCCACAACCTGCGCCGCCTTTCCCGGCCCGACAATCAGCTGGTGCTGTTGCCCCTGTTTAACGTAACCACTCACGCCGGAAAGCTGCTTCAGACGCGGCACATCAAGCTGCTCGTCGTTATGCACCTCGACGCGCACGCGCGTCATGCAGTTTTCCAGACGCTGAATATTTTTTTCCCCACCGATCCCCTGCAGGATATCGCTGGCGAGCGCTGCTGTTTTGTCCATACACGCCTCTGTTAGTTTTCTAATGCCGCCCGTAAGAACCCGTTATGGGCATTGAGCCTTGCTCTGGCGGCCGCAGCGTCCAGTCCGCTCAAGATCATCAGAATGGCCGGTTTAACATCGTGATCGGTTTGTTTCAGTACTGCTTCCGCCTCTTCGCGGCTTGCTCCCGTCGCCTCCATGACCATACGGCAGGCTCTGTCCACCAGCTTGACGTTGGTCGCTTGCATATCCACCATCAGGTTCTGATAAACCTTGCCAAACTTCACCATGGCGCCAGTGGAGATCATGTTGAGCACCAGCTTTTGCGCGGTGCCGGATTTCAGGCGCGTAGAGCCGGTTAACGCTTCCGGGCCGACAACCGGAGAGATAGCGATAGCAGCGACCTGCGCAATCGGCGAGCCAGGATTACAGGAAATCGCCACCGTGGTGCAGCCCGTCTTGTTGGCATACTCCAGGCCGCCGATAACGTACGGCGTACGCCCGGAGGCCGCCAGCCCAACAACCAGATCCTGAGCGGTCAGATTTAGCCCCTTCAGGTCATCCTCGCCGAGCTGTTTGTTGTCTTCCGCTCCTTCCACGGCTTTCAGCAGCGCGCCAGGGCCGCCAGCAATCAACCCGACCACCAGACCGTGCGGCACACCAAACGTTGGCGGACATTCAGAGGCATCCAGCACACCAAGACGCCCGCTGGTTCCGGCGCCCATGTAGATAATGCGACCACCGGCCTTCAGTGCTTCCGCCGCCGCATCGACGGCTTTCGCCACCTCCGGTAATGTCTCTTTCACTGCCTGCGCGACCAGCGTATCCTGTTGATTAAAACGGTTAACCAGCTCCAGGGTGCTGAGCGCATCCAGATCCATGGTTTGTGGGTTACGCGTTTCAGAAACAAGTGAGCCAAGATTCATCTTTTGTACCTCAAGAATTTTTAATTCATAAAAATCTCACTATAATGGAATATAAAATTCATTCAGGCGAGCAAAATTCGTATTTGCGCAGACAATCACAATTTCGCCAGGAGAACCTATGAACTGTTTAATTCGCATTCGTCAGCGTTATGCAGGCTTTGCTCAAAGCGACAAAAAGCTGGCGGATTTTCTGCTCTCTCAGCCCGACCATGCCCGCCATCTCAGCTCGCAGCAGCTGGCGAGTGAGGCCGGAGTGAGTCAGTCGAGCGTGGTGAAATTTGCCCAGAAGATTGGCTTTAAAGGCTTCCCGGCTCTCAAGCTGGCGATTAGCGAAGCGCTGGTGAGTAACCCCAATCCGCAGTCGATGCCGGTGCATAATCAGATTCGAGGCGATGACCCGATGCGTCTGGTGGGAGAGAAGCTCATCAAAGAGAATGTCGCGGCCATGCATGCCACCCTTGATGTGAATACCGAAGAAAAATTACTGGAAAGCGTGGCGATGTTGCGTGCAGCGCGACGTATTATTTTGACCGGGATAGGCGCGTCCGGACTGGTGGCACGTAACTTTGGCTGGAAGCTGACAAAAATAGGTTACAACGCCATTGTCGAGCAGGATATGCACGCCCTGCTGGCGACCGTGCAGGCGATGGATGCTAACGATCTGCTGCTGGCGATCTCCTATTCCGGCGAACGCCGCGAGATCAATATGGCTACCGATGAAGTCTTACGCGTAGGCGGTAAGATTCTGGCCATCACCGGGTTTACTCCCAACGCGCTGCAGCAGCGGGCTACGCGCTGTTTATATACTATCGCGGAAGAGCAGGCCACGCGCAGCGCGGCGATCTCCTCGACAAGTGCGCAAATGATGTTGACCGACCTGCTGTTTATGGCCCTGGTGCAACAGGATCTGGAGCACGCGCCAGAGCGTATCCGGCACAGTGAAGAGCTGGTAAAAAAACTGGTTTGAACAGGTAATGAGCGTATAATGCCCGCCCTGTTTGTGTTGTTTCTGAGAATTTCCTGATGGCGCTGTTAATCACCAAAAAATGCATCAATTGCGATATGTGCGAACCGGAATGCCCGAACCAGGCGATTTCGATGGGCGAGAGCATTTATGAGATTAACAGCGACCGCTGCACCGAATGCATCGGCCACTACGAAACGCCGACCTGTCAGAAAGTGTGCCCAATCCCCAATACCATCCTGAAGGATCCGGCACACGTCGAGAGTGAAGAGCAGCTTTGGGATAAGTTTGTCCTGCTGCATCACGCGGACAAACTTTAACTTTCGATAATCACCGTCGCGCAGGCGTAGTGGCGTTCATCGGCGAGCGTCACGTGCATGTGATTTACGCCGAGTTTCTCTGCCAGCGTTTGCGCCTCACCCCATAAACGCAGGCGTGGTTTACCCAGCTCATCGTTAAACACTTCAAACTGATTAAACGCCAGACCGTTACGAATACCGGTGCCGAAGGCTTTGGCTGCCGCCTCTTTGACGGCAAAGCGCTTGGCCAGAAAACGTACCGGCTGCTGATGCGTCTCCCAGATGGCCCATTCGTTATCGCTCAGCACGCGTCGTGCCAGGCGATCGCCGCTACGGGCGATCACCGCTTCAATGCGGGCTATTTCAACGATATCGGTGCCTAAGCCCAGAATAGCCATTACTGACGCGCTTCCAGCATCAGGCGTTTCATTTCTGAGACCGCCTCTTTCAGGCCACTCATTACCGCACGGCCAATAATAGCGTGGCCGATATTCAGCTCATGCATTTCTGGCAGGGCTGCAATGGCCTTGACGTTATGGTAGGTCAGGCCATGCCCGGCGTTAACTTTCAGCCCCAGGCTCGCGGCATAGGTGGCCGCATTGGCGATACGCTCCAGCTCTTTGGCCTGCGTAGTTTCGTCTTTCGCATCAGCGTAACAGCCGGTATGAATTTCAATATAGGGCGCGCCCACTTCGGCAGCCGCCTTGATCTGTGCTACATCGGCGTCGATGAACAGAGAGACCAGGATACCTGCCTCAGCCAGACGCTTGCAGGCATCACGCATTTTGTCGCGTTGACCCGCCACGTCCAGGCCCCCCTCGGTGGTCACTTCCTGACGTTTTTCCGGTACCAGGCAGCAGAAATGCGGCTTCGTCTCGCAGGCAATCGTCAGCATCTCTTCCGTGACCGCCATCTCCAGGTTCATGCGGGTGTCCAGCGTCTGACGCAGAATGCGCACATCGCGGTCGGTAATATGACGGCGGTCTTCACGCAGGTGAACGGTAATGCCATCGGCGCCAGCCTGCTCAGCGATGAACGCCGCCTGAACCGGATCGGGATAAGCCGTGCCGCGTGCATTACGCAGCGTGGCGATGTGATCAATGTTGACGCCTAACAGTAATTCAGCCATGACAATCCTCGGTATTTTAGTTCGTGTCCCTGCCTCCCTCTCCCTCAGTGAGAGGGCTGGAGCGAGGGTCTGATACGTTAACGTTTCGGCATAAACTGCCTGAACAATTCGCGGCTCTTTAAGGGCTTGCCGCCAAGATACGGCTTGAGCGCAATCCGGGTAAAGCGTTTTGCTGCGCGAAGGGTATCCTGATCGGGAAACTCGCGCGTATACAGCGCTCTAAGCTGTCGCCCGGTAAAAGTGCTGTTATCTATCACGACGCTGGCGATAAAACCTTTTTCTTCACGGTAGCGATAGGTCATCGCATCCTCTACCTCGTCTCCGCTCCCTGCACAATGCAAAAAATCGACCCCGTAGCCCAGATGTCCAAGCAGCGCCAGCTCAAAACGACGCAGGGCAGGTTCGGGCGTACCGGTTGCGCCGGCCAGCGCCTGGATACAGTGCAGGTAATCAAAGAAAAGTTCAGAGAAGCGAGTCTCATGCTCCAGAACACGTGAGATGAGTTCGTTGACATAGAGACCGCTGTACAGCGTGATACCAGAAAGGGGGAGCGCCAGAGAGACGGCCTCGGCACTGCGCAGGGTTTTGACTTCCCCACGCCCGCCGAAGCGTACCAGCAGCGGAGTGAAAGGCTGTAAGGCACCCTTCAGGCCGGAGCGTTTGGAACGTGCGCCTTTAGCAACAAGGCGCACACGGCCCGACTCTTCCGTGAAAACGTCCAGCATAAGGCTGGTCTCGCTCCACGGACGGCTATGGAGGACAAAGGCACGCTGCCATCCATCCACGATGTTCAGTCTTAGACGTCGTCGCCGTAACCGAGGCTGCGCAATGCACGCTCATCATCGGCCCAGCCTGATTTCACCTTCACCCACAGTTCAAGGTGAACCGGGGCTTCAAACATGTCCTGCATGTCTCTGCGCGCTTCAATGCCGATGGTTTTGATCTTGGCACCTTTGTTGCCGATCACCATCTTCTTCTGCCCTTCGCGCTCAACGAGGATCAGGCCGTTGATGTCATAGCCGCCGCGTTCGTTGGTCTGAAAACGTTCAATCTCAACCGTTACGGAGTACGGCAGTTCCGCGCCAAGGAAACGCATCAGTTTTTCACGGATGATCTCAGAGGCCATAAAGCGCTGAGAACGATCGGTGATGTAATCTTCCGGGAAGTGATGAATCGCTTCCGGCAGATGTTTGCGCACGATGCCTGCGATAGTATCGACGTTCAGACCGGTCTCGGCAGACAGCGGGACGATATCAAGGAAGTTCATCTGGCTTCCCAGCCACTGCAGGTGCGGCAGCAGATCGGCTTTTTCCTGCACGTTGTCCACTTTGTTGACCGCAAGGATCACCGGCGTTTTACCGTCGCGCAGTTTGTTCAGCACCATTTCGTCGTCAGGCGTCCAGCGGGTGCCTTCCACCACGAAAATCACCAGCTCTACGTCGCCAATCGAGCTGCTCGCCGCCTTGTTCATCAGGCGGTTGATGGCGCGCTTCTCTTCCATGTGCAGGCCCGGGGTATCAACGTAGATCGCCTGATAGGCGCCTTCCGTGTGGATACCGACGATGCGGTGACGCGTGGTCTGCGCCTTACGGGAAGTAATGGAAATTTTCTGCCCAAGCAGATTATTCAACAGGGTAGATTTGCCAACGTTCGGACGTCCGACGATGGCAATAAACCCGCAATACGTTTTTTCTTCGCTCATTCCAGCTCCAGCATTTTTAACGCCTGTTCGGCGGCAGCCTGTTCAGCCTTACGACGGCTAGAACCTGTGCCGACCACCGGTTCACTCAGGCCACTGACCTGGCAATGGATGGTAAATTCCTGATCGTGCGCTTCACCCCGCACCTGCACCACCAGATAGGATGGCAGCGGGAGGTGGCGACCCTGCAAATATTCCTGCAGACGCGTTTTCGGATCTTTTTGTTTATCGCCCGGACTGATTTCGTCCAGACGGGTTTGATACCAGTTAAGGATCAGCTTTTCTACGGTCTGAATATCGCTGTCCAGGAACACACCACCAATTAATGCTTCGACCGTGTCGGCAAGAATAGATTCACGACGGAAGCCGCCGCTTTTCAGTTCACCCGGCCCAAGTCGCAGACATTCGCCCAGTTCAAATTCACGAGCGATTTCCGCCAGGGTATTACCCCGAACCAGCGTCGCGCGCATGCGGCTCATATCACCTTCGTCCACACGTGGGAAACGGTGATAAAGCGCATTCGCGATCACGAAACTTAAAATAGAGTCACCCAGGAACTCGAGGCGCTCATTATGCTTGCTGCTGGCACTGCGGTGGGTTAATGCCTGTTGCAACAACTCCTGATGATGAAAAGTGTAGCCCAGCTTCCGTTGAAGCCGATTAATTACGATGGGGTTCATGCGATACCAGTAAATGAATGCGTCAAAAATGCAGCACACGAAACCGACCTGAGAAGACCAACGCGGTTTCGTGTGCCGTGGCACCCTTGCAGGGCCAACCTTAAACTTCGGGGGAATATTCTATACACAACGACAGGGGATGTCGTTAGTCCAAAGAGATTTATCGCTGAAATAATTCACGTAGCCGCTAATTAACGCGGCTACGCGTTCATTTAATGAGAATTAATGGATCCCGCCGATACGATTCAGGCGAACGCCGGTCGGCCATTCGCCTTCCTGCTTCTCAAAACTCATCCAGATAGCGGTCGCTTTACCTACCAGATTCGCTTCCGGCACAAAGCCCCAGTAACGGCTGTCCGCGGAATTATCGCGGTTATCACCCATCATGAAGTAGTGTCCCGGTGGTACGATCCAACTGGCCAGCTGTTGGCCCGGCTGCCGGTAGTACATCCCCACTTGATCCTGCGCGATTGGCACGGTGAGGATACGGTGGGTCACATCACCCAGCGTCTCTTTACGTTCAACCAGGCGAATACCGTCCTCTTTGGTCTCGCCTTTGGGCACCTGGAAGAAACCGCTGGTCGCTTCACCGCCGTTACGGCGAGCAAAGGTCTGCACAAAATCACTTTGCTCAACGTTTGAGTAAGTGATTGGCAGCGCGTTTTCACACGCGGTACCGGAGCTGCAGCCAGGCTGAACGGTAACTTCTTTCGCCACCGGATCGTAGGTGACTTTATCACCCGGCAGACCCACTGCACGCTTGATGTAATCCAGACGCGGATCTTCCGGGTATTTAAACACTACGATGTCGCCACGTTTCGGATGACCGGTTTCGATCAGCGTTTTCTGGTAGATCGGATCTTTAATCCCGTAGGCAAACTTCTCAACCAGAATAAAATCGCCAATCAGCAGCGTTGGCATCATTGAACCAGACGGGATCTGGAACGGCTCGTAAATAAACGAGCGGACAACCAGCACAATCGCCAGCACCGGAAATACCGATGCCCCGGTTTCCAGCCAGCCCGGTTTCGGGCCGACTTTCTTCAGGGTTTTCGCGTCCAGCCCATCGCCAGTGGCTGCCTGTGCGGCAGCCTGACGTTCATGGCGTTTTGGGGCGAAAATAAACTTATCCAGACACCACAACAAACCTGTCACCAGGGTAGCAATGACCAGAATCAGGGCAAACATGTTCGCCATGCCAACTCCTTAGGGTTATTTGCCGTCTTTACCAACATGAAGGATGGCAAGGAATGCTTCCTGCGGCAGTTCGACGTTACCGACCTGCTTCATACGCTTCTTACCTTCTTTCTGTTTCTGCAGCAGCTTTTTCTTACGGCTGACGTCACCGCCGTAGCATTTCGCCAGAACGTTTTTACGCAGCTGTTTCACAGTAGAACGGGCAATAATATGGTTACCGATGGCGGCCTGAATCGCGATATCAAACTGCTGACGCGGGATCAGCTCTTTCATCTTCTCAACCAGCTCACGGCCACGGTATGGCGCATTGTCGTTGTGAGTGATGAGTGCCAGCGCATCCACACGCTCGCCATTGATCAGCACGTCCACACGCACCATGTTAGACGCCTGGAAGCGTTTGAAGTTGTAATCCAGTGACGCATAGCCACGAGAGGTAGACTTCAGACGATCGAAGAAGTCGAGGACCACTTCCGCCATAGGGATTTCGTACGTCAGCGCAACCTGATTACCGTGGTAAACCATGTTGGTCTGTACGCCACGCTTCTCAATACACAGCGTAATAACGTTACCCAGGAACTCCTGCGGCAGCAGCATATGACACTCTGCAATGGGCTCGCGCAGTTCTTCGATATTGTTCAGCGGCGGCAGCTTGGACGGGCTATCGACGTAGACGATCTCTTTGTTGGTGGTCTGCACTTCGTACACAACGGTCGGTGCCGTGGTGATCAGATCCAGATCGTATTCACGCTCCAGACGCTCCTGGATGATCTCCATGTGCAGCAGACCAAGGAAGCCGCAGCGGAAGCCGAAGCCCAGCGCCGTGGAGCTTTCTGGTTCATAGAACAGGGAAGCATCGTTGAGGCTCAGCTTGCCGAGCGCATCGCGGAAGTTTTCATAGTCGTCAGAGCTGACCGGGAACAGACCCGCGTAAACCTGCGGTTTAACCTTTTTAAAGCCTGGCAGCGCTTTGTCTGCCGGGTTACGTGCACCGGTCAGGGTATCACCCACTGGCGCGCCGAGGATGTCTTTAATGGCGCAGACCAGCCAGCCTACTTCGCCACATTTCAGCTCGGTACGGTCAACCTGTTTTGGCGTGAAGATACCCAGACGGTCAGCGTTGTAAACCTGGCCAGTACTCATTACCTTGATTTTGTCGCCTTTACGCATGGTGCCGTTTTTAATACGCACCAGCGAGACAACGCCCAGGTAGTTATCAAACCAGGAGTCGATGATCAGCGCCTGCAGCGGGGCATCCGGGTCACCTTCTGGTGCCGGGATATCACGCACCAGGCGTTCCAGCACGTCGGTCACGCCCACGCCCGTTTTAGCGGAGCAGCGCACCGCATCGGTCGCGTCGATGCCGACAATATCTTCAATCTCTTCCGCTACGCGCTCAGGATCGGCAGCTGGCAGGTCAATTTTGTTCAGAACCGGCACAACCTCGAGATCCATTTCCATCGCGGTGTAGCAGTTTGCCAGAGTCTGGGCTTCAACGCCCTGCCCGGCATCCACAACCAGCAGCGCGCCTTCACAGGCCGCCAGCGAGCGTGAAACTTCATAGGAGAAGTCAACGTGGCCTGGGGTGTCGATAAAATTCAGCTGGTAGATTTCGCCATCAGCCGCTTTGTAATCAAGCGTAACGCTCTGCGCTTTGATGGTGATACCGCGTTCGCGTTCCAGGTCCATGGAGTCCAGAACCTGGGCTTCCATTTCACGATCAGACAGGCCACCGCAAATCTGGATAATACGGTCAGACAGCGTCGACTTACCGTGGTCAATGTGAGCAATGATCGAAAAGTTACGTATGTTCTTCATATAGTTAAATAATTATGCCTTACGAATTCCTGGAGGCCGCTGTTCTTAGCCTGACGTTTTTCAGTGCGAAAACGCCGCATTCTACACTACATCCCCGTTACCTGGAAATGTACTTAGCGCCAGGTATAGCGTGAAGAAATGACGTTTTCTGTTTTAGGACGTAAAAAAGGACAAAGCCCGATGGATCACCGGGCCTCAGAAGAGAGCGTCTCAACACGAAGCTGGTCGGGTGCCAGCCCAACGCTGAGAATAACAGGCTGCCACTCTTCGCGTGCGGCAAGCTTCGGGGAGAGAGCTTTGGCCAGCCAGAATCCCCCTACGCCGCCCAATGCCGCACCACACATGGCGGCCACATCGGTACCAAACAGCATCTGGAATACGCCGCCCATAACAAACAGCCCCACCAGCGGAGAGAGATAAACCAACATGGCGGACGTGAGCAAGCTACCTTCTGCAATTCCCAGCTCCACCTTTTGCCCCACCATCAGCGGCCGATCGCTTGGCACGGAAATGGTATGCGAGGTTTGCGGCCCGAGCTTATTCAGCACGCGGCTACCGCAACCGGCTCTGGAAGCACAGCTATTGCATGAGGCCTTAACATCACAGCTCACCAGCGCAATGCCATTCTGCCACGATACGACCGTAGCCCACTCTTTAATCATTGTGCAGTCCTGAATTTAATGCTGTCGGAAATACGCTTCGCCGTTTGTGGCGGTAATTCACCCACAATGGTGATCTCTGCGTTATCGCGAACCGTGGTGCTGACCGTCCTGCGTCCGGTACGAAGCATTTGTTCAGAACTGTTTGCCGATGCGCGGTTAATGTTCACCGAGAAACTGAACAAACCATCGGAATAAAGACGCGATTCAACCGGTGTTTCAATGGTTGGCAGTTGTCGACGGCTGCTGGAGACTTCGCTAAACCCTTGCGGGATCCAGGAAGGAACCCAGTTGAAGTTGACGGAATCACCCGCCGGTACCGAAAGCAGTGGCGGCAGGCTGGCTTTCGCCAGATTCTGCATGCTATTACCCACCTGATTGTTTACGCTAAAGGAGATAACGCGGAACTGTTCCAGCGTTTCACCATCACGGTCAAGCAGGTCTACACGCATTGGCAGCTTGGTTTCGGCGTCAATCCAGACGATATAGCTGTAACGCGTTCCGTCACGGGCAACAACGCGGATTACTTCGCACAGTCTGTCCGCAATGCGCGTACGCCCTACCGAAATGAAATCATAGTAAGGCGCAAGACGTTTGAAGTCGGTGTAGATAAGCGATGGCAGAGAATCGACGATATAATCGCCATTCAGTGTGAAAGGCTCCAGACCGGGTTCGAAATAACTGATTTCGTTACCACGCTGGACAACTTCCCGACGCGGGCCATCCATCTGTAAAAGCTGGGCGAGTGGCTGGTTATCAAGACGGGCATGGCGGTATCGTAACGACTCGACGCCCTGCTTATTGATACTGATAAATGCCAACTCGTAATTGAGTGACTGGCTGGCCAGATTCATTTGCTGCAACAACGCCCCGGATGAAACATCAGCCGAGGCGTTGGCAGAGAAGAACAGGCTACCCGCCATCAGAGACATGGCGAACCAAAGTTGCTTCATTACTGCGATTGCGTTCCTAAAGTTTGGTTTCCGGGCACCTGCACAGCCGCTTGCTGGGTTTGTGCCTGCTCAAACTGAAGCTGTTCAGAGTGCAGACGACGCTGCAACTCGTAATCCTGCAACATCGCATTAATGCGACGGCGTTGCTCCTGAACCTGCTGTTGCTGGCCGCCGCTGGCGGATGCATCAGCCGGAACACCCAAACTTACCGGGCTGGCTTTGCCCATCATCGGCAGTGTGTTGAACACTGGCGCTTCTGGCTGCTGATTAGTTTCAGACTGAGTATTATAGTGCTGGACGCCAACGATAACTGCAAGCGATACGCATGCAGCCACACCCATTTGGGTGAGCTGGCTGGCCCACGGACGCACCTTGTGCCAGAACGGCATTTTCTGCCACTGGTGAGGCGCAGGTTGAGCTTCAGGAATCAGCGGAGTGGTCTGACGGACAGGCTCATTTTCAATGGCCGCCATCACGCGAGCTGAGATATCGAAATGGAGAACCTCGCCGGTGTCACCGCGAAGGGTGTCACGGATGAGATGGTAACTCTCCCAGGTCTCTTGCATTTCGGGAGAATGAGACAGCTCGTTGAGCAGCTCACTATCCAGCGTTTCACCATCCATTAAAGCGGAAAGTTTTTCTTTCTGCATGCCTAATACCTTTTCCAGTATCCCGCTATCGTCAACGCCTGATAAGCGGTTGAACTTTATTATCAATTGCTTCTCGCGCACGGAAAATACGTGAACGTACCGTGCCGACCGGACAATCCATGATGGCGGCTATCTCTTCATAGCTCAGACCATCCAACTCCCGTAACGTAATTGCCATGCGTAAATCTTCCGGGAGCGACTCGATCGTGCGAAAAACGATTTGTCTCAGTTCTTCTGACAACATTAAGTTCTCAGGGTTCGAAATTTCTTTCAGCGCACCGCCACTTTCGAAGTTTTCGGCGTCGATTGCGTCCACATCACTTGAAGGCGGACGGCGGCCCTGAGCGACCAGATAATTCTTTGCCGTATTGACCGCAATACGGTACAGCCAGGTATAAAAAGCACTATCTCCCCGGAATGAATCCAGCGCGCGATAGGCCTTAATAAAAGACTCTTGTACTACATCAGGCACATCGCCTGACGGTACATAGCGGGAAACCAGGCTCGCCACCTTATGCTGGTAGCGCACCACCAGTAAGTTAAAGGCTTTCTGATCTCCCTTCTGGACCCGTTCAACCAGGACCTGGTCCGTTAACTGCTCGCTCATCCGAGGTAATGTCTCCCCAAACCTAAATTCCACGCGTTATCGAAACGCCACTCTTAAAAAACCGCACTTTGAGCAAGCACCGAATTAGAGTGTCTGATCTTCAATAAGTTCCGTAACGCCTTTGTTTTTGTTCATCGCGCCGCAGACTGTTCATTTTCTCTCATTATAAGTCTGTTCACGATACGCACCACTTTATGACAAGAAACATCTCTTTTCCCGCCAGAAGAGTAACGCAACCCAGTCTTTATTTCACCACAAAATCTGACGCTAACGATCTGCTTCGCAAAATATTTTCTTTCTTTTACGTGGTTTTAATCCTCCGCCTCGAGTTTAGCGGTTACAACTCACATCAAAAAAAACGTGCGATATCTCGCATTCGGATGCTATTCTGACCAAACACTGTTTAGTAAATTAAACAAAAATCATGAACACAACACCTGAACTGCATTGTGATGTACTGATCATCGGTAGCGGCGCTGCCGGTCTCTCCCTGGCACTGCGTCTGGCCGAACATCAGAGCGTAATCGTTCTGAGCAAAGGGCCGATAAGTGAAGGTTCTACGTTTTATGCCCAGGGCGGTATTGCCGCCGTGTTTGATGAGACAGACAGCATTGCGTCGCATGTCGACGATACGCTGATTGCCGGGGCCGGGATCGTGGATGCGCATGCCGCAGAGTTTGTGGCCAGTAATGCCCGTCATTGCGTGCAGTGGTTGATCGATCAGGGCGTATTATTTGATACACAGGTGCAGCCAAACGGTGAAGAGAGCTACCACCTGACCCGCGAAGGCGGGCATAGCCACCGCCGTATCCTGCATGCCGCAGACGCTACCGGTAAAGAAGTCGAAACCACGCTGGTCAGTAAAGCCCTCAGCCATCCTAACATTCGGGTCCTTGAGCGCAGCAATGCCGTTGACCTGATTATTTCCGACAAGATTGGCCTTCCGGGTACACGTCGTGTCGTGGGTGCCTGGGTCTGGAATCGCAATAAAGAGAAGGTTGAGACCTGTCAGGCGAAGGCCGTGGTGCTGGCGACTGGCGGTGCATCCAAAGTGTATCAGTATACCACCAACCCCGATATTGCCTCCGGAGACGGGATCGCCATGGCCTGGCGCGCCGGTTGTCGCGTGGCAAACCTTGAATTCAACCAGTTTCACCCGACCGCCCTGTTCCATCCTCAGGCGCGTAATTTCCTGCTGACGGAAGCCCTGCGCGGTGAAGGCGCATACCTGAAACGTCCTGACGGCTCCCGCTTTATGCCGGACTTTGACCCCAGGGGCGAGCTGGCACCGCGCGATATCGTTGCCCGCGCCATCGACCATGAAATGAAGCGTCTTGGCGTGGACTGCATGTATCTGGACATCAGCCATAAGCCGGCAGAGTTTATCCGCCAGCATTTCCCGATGATCTACGAAAAGCTGCTGGGTCTGGGGATTGATTTAACCCGCGATTCGGTGCCCATCGTGCCTGCCGCCCACTATACCTGCGGGGGCGTAATGGTTGACGATCACGGTCGCACCGACGTGGATGGCCTGTATGCTATCGGTGAAGTAAGTTATACCGGGCTTCATGGCGCGAACCGGATGGCGTCGAACTCACTGCTGGAGTGTCTGGTTTACGGCTGGTCTGCCGCGGAAGATATCACGAAGCGCATGCCTTACGCCCGTCAGACAGAAAATCTGCCTGCCTGGGATGAAAGCCGCGTGGAGAACCCGGATGAGCTGGTCGTTATTCAGCATAACTGGCACGAACTGCGGCTGTTTATGTGGGACTACGTCGGGATTGTGCGGACCACGAAACGTCTTGAACGCGCATTACGCCGTATCACGATGCTGCAGCAGGAAATCGATGAATATTATGCCAATTTCCGCGTATCCAATAATCTGCTGGAGCTGCGCAATCTGGTTCAGGTTGCCGAATTGATTGTTCGCTGCGCGATGATGCGCAAAGAGAGCCGCGGTTTGCACTATACCCTCGACTACCCCGATCAGCTGGCCGAGTCCGGCCCGTCGATCCTCTCCCCGCAGGTTCACATAAACAGATAAAACGCCTGGGTCAGAGCGGTGTAATCTTCGGAATAACGCTGGTCTGGCCCACGGATCACCATTCGGTCGTTAAAGCATTCACCTTCTTTGGGTGAGAGCGCCAGCAGCACGCGGTGCGGCAATCGCCCTTCGGTATCCGCAATATCGGTGCGTAAACGTAATTTCCAGCCAATCTCTTGCGCTATGCCAATAAACGCATTGCCGGTGCTTTCTGGCAGAACCACGCAGAAAAACCCTTCTTCTGAAATAAGCTCTGCGGCACTGATCAGCAGCGCCTTATGGTCGAGAGAGCCGGTATAACGGGCCTGTTCACGCTCAGGCGTTCCGCACTCAACTCCGGGCGCGTAGTAGGGAGGATTGCTGACAATCAGGTCGTAACGCGCGGTTTGCTCCGGCGTCCAGTCGAGCACATCTGCACATTCAACGTTAATCCGGGCGGCCCACGGAGATTCAGCCGTATTTTCACTCGCCTGCTCTGCCGCCTGCGCATCCAGCTCCACCGCATCTATGGTGACATGCGCTTCGGTACGTTGCGCCAGCATCAGCGCCAACAGTCCGCTGCCCGTCCCAATATCCAGAATACGCTTTACACCTGCGACAGGTGCCCAGGCACCCAGTAAAATACCGTCTGTACCGACTTTCATGGCACAGCGATCGTGAGCGACAAAAAATTGTTTAAACGTAAAACCATCGCGGCGCAACTGCGCTTTGAGTTGAGACATGTCAGGGCAACCTTCTAAGTGAAACTGGAGTAGCATAGGGGAAAGCGAAGTGGCCGCAAAGCGATATCCATACAAACAGATGAAGATTACAGCCGTAACGTCTATAATCAGCGCCCCACACAGAGGTAGAACATGACTGTAACGACTTTTTCCGAACTTGAACTCGATGAAAGCCTGCTCAATGCACTTGAGAGCAAAGGCTTTACACGCCCGACCGCCATTCAGGCAGCGGCCATTCCGCCTGCGCTTGAGGGCCGCGATGTGCTCGGTTCTGCGCCAACCGGCACGGGGAAGACAGCAGCTTACTTGCTGCCTGTGTTGCAGCATCTGCTCGATTTTCCACGTAAAAAATCAGGCCCGCCGCGTATTTTGATCCTGACGCCGACGCGCGAGCTGGCGATGCAGGTTGCCGATCACGCCCGCGAGCTGGCGGCCAATACCCATCTGGATATCGCCACGATCACTGGCGGCGTTGCGTATATGAACCACGCCGAAGTGTTCAGCGAAAATCAGGACATCGTCGTTGCGACGACCGGTCGCCTGCTGCAGTACATTAAAGAAGAGAACTTCGACTGCCGCGCGGTAGAAACACTGATTCTGGATGAAGCTGACCGCATGCTGGACATGGGCTTCGCGCAGGATATCGAACATATCGCGGGTGAGACACGCTGGCGTAACCAGACGATGCTGTTCTCTGCCACCCTTGAAGGGGACGCGATCAAAGACTTCGCAGAGCGCCTGCTTGAAGATCCGGTGGAAGTTTCCGCGACGCCGTCCACGCGCGAGCGCAAGAAGATCCACCAGTGGTATTACCGTGCAGATAACCTTGAACACAAGGTTGAGTTACTTAAGCACCTGCTGAAGCAGGACGATGCCACCCGTACCATCGTCTTTGTGCGTAAGCGCGAGCGTGTGCATGAACTGGCTGAAATGCTGCGTAATGCCGGGATCAATAACTGCTATCTCGAAGGCGAGATGGCGCAGGTTAAGCGTACCGAAGGGATTAAACGTCTGACTGATGGTCGCGTGAACGTGCTGGTCGCAACAGACGTTGCTGCACGCGGGATCGACATTCCGGACGTCAGTCACGTCATTAACTTCGATATGCCACGCAGCGGCGACACCTATCTGCACCGCATTGGCCGTACCGGCCGTGCCGGACGCAAAGGTATCGCGATCTCTCTGGTCGAAGCGCATGACTACCTGCTGCTGCAGAAAATTGGCCGCTACGTTGATGAGCCACTGAAAGCACGCGTTATTGATGAGCTTCGCCCGACCACACGTGCACCGAGTGAAAAAATGACGGGCAAACCGTCTAAAAAAGCGCTCGCAAAACGTGCTGAGAAAAAAGAGAAAGAAAAAGAGAAGCCGCGCGTGAAGCAGCGCCACCGCGATACCAAGAATATTGGTAAGCGCCGTAAACCAAGCTCTGCCGCACCAGAGACGAAAACTGAAGAGTAAAAAAAGCCGGGGAAAACCCCGGCTTTTTTATTCCACCCCCGAGACTGAAACCTTACAGGCTTTCAGTAAAGGTACGCGCAATAACGTCGCGCTGCTGTTCCGGGGTCAGAGAGTTAAAACGTACTGCATAACCTGATACACGAATGGTCAGCTGTGGGTATTTTTCCGGGTGCTTAACCGCATCTTCCAGCGTTTCACGACGCAGCACGTTCACGTTCAGGTGCTGACCACCTTCAACGCGCACTTCCGGTTTTACTTCCATTGGGATTTCACGGTATTCGATTTCGCCCAGTTTGTTCACCGGAACGATTTCATCTTCAGCAAAACCCGCTTTCGCTACTACACAGCGCGCTTCATTTTTCTCGCTGTCCAGCAGCCAGAAAGAGTTGAGCAGGTCGTCATTTGCAGCTTTAGTAATCTGGATACCTGTAATCATGTGTTGCCTCCCTTAGGCTACATTAACTGGTGTCGGCCTCGCGCGGCCAATTGGTAAAACCATTGTTTCTTGTGTGTATATATATCACTCGCACCCCGGTCATTTATTGATTTAAATCAACAAAAATACCAACCACACAAAGAGTGTGGTTTGATTTTATTGTTCCAGATCAATTTCATTGCTTTGCCAGCTCAACTCCTTTCGCATCTATTCAAAATAAATTGAATGACTTACGGTGATTTTATGCCTGGGATTTTGCACCCCGGGTTTTAGCGGTTAAGCTAGGCGCAGAATGTGATTCGCAGGAGAGCGAGATGACGACACCGTTGACCTGGCACGATGTGCTGGCAGAAGAGAAACAGCAGCCCTATTTTATTAACACCCTCAGCACCGTTGCGGCAGAGCGGCAGTCTGGCCAGACGATTTATCCGCCACAAAAAGATGTTTTCAACGCGTTTCGCTATACCGAACTCAGCGATGTGAAAGTTGTTATCCTCGGTCAGGATCCTTACCACGGACCGGGACAGGCTCACGGGCTTGCTTTCTCTGTACGTCCTGGGGTTGCTATCCCCCCTTCGCTTCTGAACATGTACAAAGAACTCGAAAAGACCGTGCCCGGGTTTACCCGGCCCACTCATGGTTATCTGGAAAGCTGGGCGCGCCAGGGCGTGCTGTTACTGAATACGGTACTCACCGTACGTGCCGGTCAGGCACATTCTCACGCCAGCCTGGGCTGGGAAACCTTTACCGATAAAGTCATCAGCCTTATCAACGAGCATCGTGAAGGGGTGGTGTTTTTACTGTGGGGTTCCCACGCGCAGAAGAAAGGGGCGATTATCGACAGGCAGCGTCATCATGTCCTGAAGGCACCGCATCCGTCACCGCTGTCAGCGCATCGTGGTTTCTTTGGTTGTAATCATTTTGTTCTGACGAACGAGTGGCTGGAAAAACGTGGCGAAATGCCAATTGACTGGATGCCAGTGTTACCGGCTGAGAGTGAGTAACGCATCGGATGTGCCCGTTTTAGCGGGCACATCCGACGCACAGTCTTATGCTTTATTCTGACGCCACCATTCCGCCAGCAGTACGCCAGTCGCAACGGAAACGTTCAGACTTTCAACATTGCCTGTACCGTCGATAGAGACGCTCAGATCCGCGCTGGAAAGCGCAGCATCCGACAGGCCATCACGCTCCTGACCCAGCACCAGCACCATTTTACGCGGCAGTGTCGCTTTAAACAGCGGCGTAGCGGCATGGCTGGAGGTTGTGACGATGGCATATCCCGCATTACGGAACTGCTCAATAGCATCCAGAACGCTGTCGCCGGTGATCGGCTGAACATGCTCTGCCCCGCCCTCTGCGGTACGGATCGCGGCACCCGATTCCAGCAGCGCGGCATCCTGTAACAGCACGCCTTTCACGCCAAAGTGCGCGCAGCTACGCATCATTGCACCCAGATTATGCGGGTTGCCCACATCTTCAAGCGCCAGCACGCAGTCATCGGCTTCCGCCTGGCTAACCCACTGCTGTACGGTAGTCCCGTTACGTTTTTTGATCAGGAAGCACACGCCACCGTGGTGTTCAGTGCCTGATGCTTTCGTCAGCTCAGCGTCATCCACCACATGGTAGGCTTTACGGTTTGCCGCCATCCAGCGCAGCGCTTCTTTAAAGCGTGGGGTTACACTCTGGATAAACCATGCGCGAACGATGCACTCAGGACGGCTCTGGAACAGCGCCTGGCAGGCGTTCTCGCCATAGACTCGGGTCTCTTCTGCACGCTGACGGCGCAGCACTTCCGGGTCAATAAAGCTTTTCCCGCTGATACCGCCGTGATCGGCTTTTTCAGGCGCCTCTTCACCAGGGGCGCGAGAAACGGTACGCCAGGGGGATGAACCCTCGCGCGAGAAATCATCGCGTTTGCGATCGTCACGTTTGCGGTCATCACCGCGGTTATTTCTGTCATCGCGGGCGGGGCGACGGCCACCGTCTGCACGAGAAGACGCCGGACGCCCGCCACCTTTTCCGGTACGCGGATTTTGGGTGCGTTTATCAGAGTCATCATCACTGCGGACATACATCACTTTGACCTTGCCGCTTTTGTTTTTCATTTCGTCGTTCATGCTTTTCTCCACCAGCGCTGCGCGAAGCGCGCAGATTACCCGATGTGCAAGCTCATAGCCATAAATTCGTACAAAAGCCTGTGACTATTGTTCTCATTGAATAAAACGCATTGTCGTTTCAAACAGGCTGAATGATAATATGTAACATATTAGAAACATTATCGGCATTCTGCCGCTGTCCCACGGCTCTATCAGAGGTTAGTTATGAATACCGTATGTGCCAACTGTCAGGCTCTTAATCGCATTCCGGACGATCGGATTGAAGATGGTGCGAAATGCGGGCGTTGTGGCCATGAACTGTTTGATGGCGATGTTATCAACGCTACGGGTGCTACGCTGGACAAACTCCTCAAGGACGATCTTCCGGTGGTTGTCGATTTTTGGGCACCGTGGTGTGGTCCGTGCCGTAGCTTCGCGCCAGTCTTCGAAGATGTTGCCGAAGAACGCAGCGGCAAAATGCGTTTTGTTAAGGTCAATACCGAAGCAGAACGTGAGCTGAGCGCACGCTTTCGCATTCGCAGCATCCCAACCATCATGATTTTCAAAAATGGTGAAGTGATCGACATGCTTAACGGTGCCGTTCCTAAAGCACCGTTTGATAGCTGGTTAAACGAATCGCTGTAACATTAACGGGGCGCATCTTGTGCCCCGTTCCTTCCTCTGCGAAAATAGGGTTTTTCCTGCACTTCGCCCATGACTGATAACGCTGTTCTTCAACTGCGCGCCGCACGCCTGGCCCGCGCGACTCGCCCTTTTCTTGCCCGCGGCAATCGTGTTCGCCGCTGTCAGCGTTGTCTGCTGCCGCTAAAAGTTTGTCTGTGCGAGACCCTTGCGCCGAGCACGGCGAAGAGTCGTTTTTGCCTGGTCATGTTCGATACCGAACCAATGAAACCCAGCAATACCGGACGCCTTATTGCCGACATTCTGCCGGATACCGCGGCATTTCAGTGGTCACGCACGGAACCGCCTCAAGCCCTGCTCGACTTAGTGGCAAACCCGGACTATCAGCCAATGGTCGTATTTCCGGCCTCGTATGCTGGCGAAGATCGCCAGGTGCTTTCGGCACCGCCATCTGGTAAACCGCCGCTGTTTATTATGCTGGACGGAACCTGGACCGAAGCGCGAAAAATGTTCCGCAAAAGTCCTTATCTCGATTCATTGCCGGTGATTTCGGTCGACCTTTCACGCGTCTCGGCCTACCGCCTGCGAGAAGCGCATGCTGACGGGCAGTACTGTACCGCTGAAGTGGCGATTGCCCTTCTGGATTTAGCGGGAGATACCGTCGCGGCAGGTGCGCTGGGGAGCCATTTCTCCCGCTTTCGTGAACGCTACCTGGCAGGAAAAACCGTTCATAAGGGCAGCGTCACAGCAACGGAGACAGAAAACGTTTAAAATCATCAGGTCGCTTGCATTCACAGGAGGCCTGCATGAGCCAGCGAGGGTTAGAAGCGCTACTTCGTCCTAAATCCATTGCCGTTATCGGCGCATCAATGAAACCGGATCGCGCAGGCTATCTGATGATGCGTAACCTGCTGGCCGGCGGATTTAATGGCCCCGTCATGCCCGTGACGCCTGCCTATAAGGCTGTTCAGGGGGTGCTGGCATGGCCGGACGTGCAGAGCCTGCCTTTCATACCGGACCTTGCCATCCTGTGTACAAATGCGAAACGTAATCCAGCCCTGCTGGAGTCGCTCGGCAGGAAAGGATGTAAAACCTGCATTATTCTCTCGTCTCCGCCCGAACAGCAGCCGGAGCTTCTGGCATGCGCCAGTCGCTACCAGATGCGCATTCTTGGGCCAAACAGTCTGGGCCTGCTCGCCCCGTGGCAGGGGCTGAATGCCAGCTTCTCCCCGGTCCCTATCCGCAAAGGCAAACTCGCTTTCATTTCGCAATCGGCTGCGGTATCGAACACGATCCTCGACTGGGCACAACAGCGTGAGATGGGGTTTTCCTACTTCATTGCTCTGGGTGACAGCCTGGACATCGACGTTGATGAACTGCTCGATTTTCTGGCTCGCGACAGCAAAACCAGCGCCATTCTTCTTTATCTTGAGCACCTGAGCGACGCCCGTCGTTTTGTGTCGGCTTCCCGTAGCGCGTCCCGTAACAAGCCGATTCTGGTGATTAAAAGCGGGCGTAGCCCCGCCGCTCAGCGTCTGCTGCAGTCGCATTCCGGCATGGATCCCGCCTGGGATGCCGCGATTCAACGCGCAGGTTTGCTACGGGTTCAGGATACACACGAGCTTTTTTCCGCCGTCGAGACGTTAAGCCATATGCGTCCGTTACGCGGTGAGAAGTTAATGATTGTCAGTAATGGCGCGGCTCCTGCCGCACTTGCACTGGATGAACTGTGGCTGCGCAATGGCAAGCTGGCCACCCTGGGTGAGGAGACGCTACAACGCCTGAAAGAGGCGCTGCCGGCAAGCGTTAGCCCAGGCAATCCCCTCGATTTGCGCGATGACGCCAGTAGCGATCACTATATCAGGGCGATCTCCCTTTTACTGGATAGCCAGGATTTCGACGCGCTGATGATTATTCACTCCCCCAGCGCGGTCGCTCCCGGGAGTGAAAGCGCGCGCGCACTGATTGACGCCGTCCGGAACCATCCTCGTGGTAAATATGTCACCCTGCTGACCAACTGGTGCGGTGAGTTCTCTTCCCAGGAGGCACGACGCCTGTTCAGTGAAGCCGGTCTGCCCACCTACCGCACTCCGGAAGGCACGATTACGGCGTTTATGCATATGGTGGAGTATCGCCGCAACCAGAAGCAGCTTCGTGAAACCCCGGCTTTACCGGGGAACCTGACGGCGAACACGGCGGATGTTCACCGGCTTTTACAGCAGGCTATCGAAGAGGGAGCCACCTCGCTTGATACGCACGAAGTGCAGCCGATTCTGGGCAGCTACGGGATGCAAACCCTGCCCACCTGGATTGCCGGCGACAGCGCCGAAGCCGTGCATATTGCCGAACAGATTGGCTATCCCGTTGCCCTCAAGCTTCGCTCACCGGACATCCCGCATAAGTCTGATGTCCAGGGGGTGATGTTATACCTGCGGACTGCGACCGAGGTACAGCAAGCCGCTGATGCCATATTCGACCGGGTCAAAATGGCCTGGCCTCAGGCGCGGATCCACGGGTTGCTGGTGCAAAGCATGGCTAATCGCGCGGGCGCTCAGGAGCTGCGCGTGGTGGTTGAATACGATCCTGTCTTTGGCCCGCTTATCATGCTGGGGGAAGGCGGCGTCGAGTGGCGTCCTGAGGAGCAGGCGGTCGTGGCTTTGCCACCACTGAACATGAACCTGGCGCGTTATCTGATCATTCAGGCCATCAAAAGCAAAAAAATACGGGGCCGAAGCGCGCTGCGCCCTCTTGATATTGCCGGGTTGAGTCAGTTCCTGGTGCAGGTGTCTAACCTGATTGTTGATTGCGCGGAGATCCAGCGGCTGGACATCCACCCGCTGCTCGCCTCCGGCAGTGAGTTTACGGCCCTGGACGTCACGCTGGATATCGCGCCTTTCGAGGGTGACAGGGAGAGCCGCCTTGCGATCCGTCCGTATCCTCTGCAGCTGGAGGAGTGGGTGGAGATGAAAAACGGGGAGCGCGTGTTGTTCCGCCCTATCCTGCCGGAAGATGAACCGCAGCTGCGCACGTTCATCTCTCAGGTAACGAAAGAGGATCTTTACTATCGCTATTTTAGCGAAATCAACGAATTTACCCACGATGATTTAGCCAATATGACCCAAATCGACTACGATCGAGAAATGGCATTTGTCGCCGTTCGTCGTTCCGATAAGGGCGATGAGATCCTCGGCGTTACGCGTGCTATTTCCGACCCGGATAATGTTGATGCGGAGTTTGCTGTGCTGGTGCGCTCCGATCTGAAAGGGTTGGGTCTGGGGCGACGGCTGCTGGAAAAACTCATCAGTTATACGCGAGATCACGGATTGTTACGCCTCAATGGCATTACTATGCCTAACAATCGCGGTATGGTGACCCTGGCGCGAAAACTTGGATTTGACGTTGATATTCAGCTGGACGAAGGTATTGTGGCCTTATCCCTGAGCCTGATATCAGCGGATAAAGCCGAGTAAGCTACTGGAAATGTTACCCACTTTGGACGGGACTGGTGGTATCATTGTCCGCTTATGTTGTTTGCATGGTACAGACAACCCTTCAATGAACAGAGAAGAAACGCACTGTGATGTTGTCAAAATTTAAGCGTAATAAACATCAACAACACCTTGCTCAACTACCGAAGATTTCTCAGTCAGTTGATGATGTAGAGTTCTTTTACGCTCCCGCCCATTTTCGGGAGACGCTTCTGGAAAAGATTGCCGGCGCTACGCGTCGCATTTGCATTGTGGCCCTGTATCTTGAACAAGATGAAGGTGGGCGCGCGATCTTAAATGCGCTCTATGAAGCCAAGCGTCAACGTCCGGAACTGGATGTTCGCGTGCTGGTCGACTGGCACCGCGCTCAGCGTGGCCGTATAGGCGCTGCTGCTTCAAACACCAATGCTGACTGGTATTGCCGCACGGCGCAGGAAAATCCTGGCGTCGATGTGCCCGTTTACGGCGTACCTGTAAATACCCGGGAAGCGCTCGGCGTCCTTCATTTCAAAGGGTTCATCATTGATGACAGCGTGCTGTACAGCGGCGCGAGCCTGAATGATGTTTACCTCCATCAGCTCGATAAATATCGATATGACCGTTACCATCTGGTTCGTAATCCGCAGATGGCGGATATCATGTTTAACTGGGTTGATAAGAACTTAGTACAGGGTCGCGGCGTAAATCGTCTTGACGATCCACACCGTCCTAAAAGCCCGGAAATTAAAAATGATATCCGCGCGTTCCGCCAGGAACTGCGTGATGCGGTCTACCATTTCCAGGGCGATGCCAATAACGAAGAGCTGTCCGTTACACCGCTGGTGGGGTTAGGCAAATCAAGCCTGCTGAACAAAACGATTTTCCACCTGATGCCGTGTGCGGAGCAGAAACTCATCATCTGCACCCCTTACTTCAACCTTCCCGCCGTGCTGGTGCGTAATATCATTCAGCTGCTGCGTGATGGTAAAAAAGTTGAAATTATCGTCGGTGACAAAACGGCTAACGACTTCTTTATTCCTGAAGATCAACCGTTCAAGATTATCGGTGCCCTCCCTTATCTCTATGAGATTAACCTGCGCCGTTTCCTGAGCCGTTTACAGTATTACGTTAACACTGACCAGCTGGTCGTGCGTCTGTGGAAAGATGAAGACAACAGTTATCATCTGAAAGGAATGTGGGTCGACGATGAATGGATGCTGCTTACGGGCAATAACCTGAACCCTCGCGCCTGGCGTCTGGATCTCGAAAATGCCATCCTGATCCATGACCCGAAACATGAGTTAGCGACCAGTCGTGAACGTGAGCTCGAGCTTATTCGGACGCATACCACTGTGGTTCAGCATTACCGCGAACTGCAGAGCATTGCCGATTACCCGGTGAAAGTCCGCAAGCTTATTCGTCGCCTGCGTCGAATCCGTATTGACAGACTTATCAGCCGTATTCTGTGATGTCCAGGCCCTGTCAGCGACAGGGCTTTTTTTTGGAGTCCGCTAATGCGTGTTCTTCTCTTGCTGAGTGCTCTCTTTCTCAGTGGCTGTAGCCACATGGCTAACGATAGCTGGTCCGGGCAGGATAAAGCGCAACACTTTCTCGCCTCCGCAATGTTGTCCGCTGCCGGTAATGAGTATGCACAACATCAAGGGTACAGTCGGGATCGTAGTGCGGCAATCGGCCTGATGTTCTCTGTAAGCCTTGGGGCTTCAAAAGAACTGTGGGATAGCCGCCCCGCGGGGAGCGGCTGGAGCTGGAAAGACTTTGCCTGGGACGTAGCCGGTGCCACGACCGGCTATGCCGTGTGGCAGATGGCTCGCTATTAGAGACGAATACCTTTACCCTTTCGATGCAGCATCAGGGAGACAATAAAGGCCAGTGCCCCCATCACCGTCACGTACCAGAAGAAGGTTGTTTCCGTTCCCCATGATTTAAGCGACAGCGCGACGTACTCCGCAGAGCCACCGAACAGTGCATTGGCGACCGCATAAGAAAGCCCTACCCCCAAAGCGCGTACCTGTGCCGGGAACATCTCAGCCTTCAGGATCCCACTGATCGATGTGTAAAAACTGACAATAACCATCGCCAGCATGACCAGACCAAAGGCGGCGTACGGTGAGGAAACGTGCTGAAGCGCAGTTAAAATGGGAACAGTACATAACGCGGACATGCCGCCAAAGATCAGCATTGATGTGCGACGCCCTATTTTATCGGAGAGCGCGCCAATAAGTGGCTGAATCAGCATAAAGACAAACAACGCGACGGTCATGATAGCGCTGGCGACGTTGGCGTGCATGCCCGTGGTGTTCACCAGATATTTTTGCATGTAGGTGGTGAAGGTGTAAAAGCTGAGAGAACCGCCCGCGGTGAACCCGAGAACCATCAGGAAAGCTTTGCGGTTACGCCACAGCCCTTTAAACGACCCCGCCTCCTTCAGCGCCCGGACCTCTTTTTGCGAGGTTTCATCCAACTGACGACGCAACCAGAGTGCGACGACCGCCAGTACAGCGCCCATCGCGAAAGGAATTCGCCATCCCCACTCATGAAGCTGGCTGTCGGTAAGCACCTGCTGCAGAATAACCACCACCAGAATGGCCAGAAGCTGGCCACCAATAAGCGTGACGTACTGGAAAGAGGCGTAAAACCCTTTCCGGCCCTCAAGGGCAATTTCACTCATGTAAGTGGCGCTGGTACCGTATTCTCCTCCAACAGAAAGTCCCTGGAACAGACGAGCCAGTAGCAAAAGAGCCGGCGCCCATGTCCCGATAGCGTCATAACCGGGAAGACAGGCGATCACCAGCGAGCCAAAGCACATCATGCAGACCGAAATCAGCATGGATGCCTTACGTCCTCGACGGTCTGCGATCCGTCCAAACAACCATCCACCAATGGGGCGCATTAAGAAGCCCGCAGCAAATACGCCAGCCGTTTGCAGAAGCTGTGTGGTGGTGTTGCCGGACGGGAAGAAGATATGTGCGAAGTAAAGTGAACAGAATGAGTAGACGTAAAAGTCGAACCATTCCACCAGGTTCCCTGAAGAGGCACTGACGATTGCCCATACCCTTCTACGGGAATCACTGGCAGCCAGCGTCCCGTTCGATGTTATGCTTTCTGTCATTGTGATTATGCTCCTGCCATAAAAACGGCATGCTGAGTCCTGAGAACTCACGATCTTGTAAAGCAAATGTTATTATTTTGTTATAAATAACATTGAGAGTAAGATCACATTTTCTGTTAGCAAGGTAAGTTATAGGATAAAGACTAAGGGTCGTTGGCTGGTGTGGCGGTGTGCAGTCTGATGCCGTCTCCGGCGGCGGGAAAAAACCAAAGCAAAAAACCCCGCACCATACGGTACGGGGTTCTTTTAATTGATGCCTGGCAGTTCCCTACTCTCACATGGGGAGACCCCACACTACCATCGGC
>NZ_JBDKEE010000119.1:0-512 GCF_051130085.1 Enterobacter sp. PTB | reverse complement strand
CCACCAGTCGTTCCAGGTTATCGCCGTGCCTCTGACCTTCCGTATCGGCTCCCGCAAGCCCCGGCCAGCGATTGTCTTTATCCTTCACGATGATGATATCGGGGCGGCGGTAAATGCCTTTCCCCGGCACCGGAAACGGGCTGGTGGTATGGCGTCGGCCAGCGCCCTCATGCCGTAACGAACTGCTGAGAAAGGGGCGCGGCGGTGAGGTTCGCATATCGAACGACACCTCAGCCTTGTACCACCAGCGGAACCTTGCCGCGATTTCATCCACCCGGATAAGCCCGCTCATCATTATCTGCCTGAGATTCATGCGGAAGTTTTTCCCGTTGCGGAGAATCTCAGCAGAGACATCGGGGAAACGCATCGCATATTCCACCTTGATGTGCAGGTACTGACGATTATCTGATGTCGGCAGGCGTGACTGTTTCTCCACCATCTCAATGCCGGTGGTGGTGCAGTCCCACGGCTGATTGTTCGCACCGGCAGGCCTCTCTGCTGCCGGGATATCG
>NZ_JBDKEE010000118.1:0-516 GCF_051130085.1 Enterobacter sp. PTB | reverse complement strand
GCGGAAGCAAAAATCAGCGGCAGAGGGGCTTTTGTTTTGCTGGCAGCACCAATAATCGCTTCACGGATCAGGTCTGGCACAGACTCTAAGGGGAACTGGGGCCCTCCATTTAAGGTGGCGTATGGGTAAATACTGTTCACAATATCTCCTCTGTGTTTTTTGGTAATGAATAGTGCCTCCTGACACTATTGAAAGCATTCGCTGTATTTCCTGCAAGAATTAATGGCTGAAGATTTTCAGCCATTTACATCAGTTGATGTCTGTTGACGGTGAGTGACATTCGTGGAATTAAACGAGCGCTGAGAACTTCATGATATAACACTCCGCTTTTAGGTCTGATTAATGGTTTTTATTTGTTTGGAACAGGACTGGCATCAGCAGAGGAATTAAAGTTGCTGTTTATTTATGATTATGTATTTATTTTTAATGGCGCAGATTCCCTTGCGTGCTCTTTCATTTATTTTTCAAATATATATTACCCTTGTGAATATAAATCACATTTATAACACACGCTCA
>NZ_JBDKEE010000117.1:0-524 GCF_051130085.1 Enterobacter sp. PTB | reverse complement strand
CGGGCTGGGCACTGCAGCTTTCAAAGATATCGTCACCTCCATGACCGATACGACAGCAGGGCGGGCGACTGTTGTCGGGTGGATGGGTACAGGCGGCCCGGAGATACCCATTCCGGACGGCACCGATATCTATAAATATTTTGCCACCGCAGCCAGTGGTAATTACGGTGGTGGTTCGGGTTTAATCAATGCAGCAACGACCAGTGGCTGGGTGGGCTTCAAGTGGCAACAACATGGGGCCGGAAACAAATATGGCTTTCTCCTTGAACAAGCCAGCAGTGGTCAGATGGCGCTGCATATCTACAACAACCAGAACGGAGACATGACCAGCCCGGAAAAATACTGGAGCAACTCCGGGCTGTTATTTTCTGTGAAAAACCCACCCACAGCAGTACAAACCGGCGCACTGCCAAACCCCGGCACTCTGCTGACCTCCATATATGACATCAAAGGGAGCGGGATTTATGCCGCGCTTGGCAAGGGGAATGAAAAACCAACGGAAGGCATGCCGGATGATTCAGGCA
>NZ_JBDKEE010000116.1:0-527 GCF_051130085.1 Enterobacter sp. PTB | reverse complement strand
CTGCTGGCTCAACCGCAGGAGCGGCTGGCAGGGCCACTGATTGTGCCGTGACGGCGTTGATGCCCGTCACCTCCATCACTGCTTTCATCGCTGCGGATACGGCAGCTTCGGAAACCACACGGGCCAGCAGGAAGAGGTCCGGAGCCTGGTCAGTAGGTTGTTGTGCAGCAATCAGCGGAGTTGCTTTGCCAGATTCCAGGTCACTCCAGCGCTTGACGATTTTGTAACGGTCCTGAACGCTATAGCCCGTCACAAGCGTCGTGGAAAGGTCCTGGTCAAGGAGGATTTCATCAATGACTTCGCGGCCCTTGTATGTTTTCATCTTGAAGAAAAACTCATTACTTTCACTAACTTGCAGATTTGCAGGATAAATGCCGATCTGCTCAAGCATGTTTTTGATATCTCGAATGACGATGCTGCCATGGTCTTTGCCAGTCATTTCAGAGATGCTACGGCTGCTCATCATCGGAATGCCGTTAACGGTTTCCAGTCCTGTGGTGTTGGTCACTTTGTTCATATGTGCTTCT
>NZ_JBDKEE010000115.1:0-531 GCF_051130085.1 Enterobacter sp. PTB | reverse complement strand
CTGCTTTTCACAATGCTATTCCACCATTAATAATATTTTTATTATTTGTTTAGCTAATGTTTATTATTGTGTAAGTTTGCCTCCTTGCACAGTCTTGATCAGCGTGTCATTCGCATCAAATGCTGGATGAGCTGATCCACGGCGGGAAACGACAGAGACTGAACCGCATAGCATACTCCAGTCCGTCTTGAGAGTGGATGTCCTGGCAGGGCTCTGGTCACGACCTGCAAATGTTCACGTGCCAGTGACTCCGGCACAATCGCAACCCCCAGTCCCTGCGTGACAAGTCTGAGCGCCAGAGAATACGTCCCGGCATTTGCTGCCGGCGAATTTGCCGTAGTACCATAAACCGGCAGCAGACGCTGGTGTGATGACAGTTCAGGACACATGATCCAGCACAGACCGTGAAGATCCGCTTCGGTCACCGTCGTTTTCACTATAAGCGCCCCGTCAGCGACGTCTGTCGACGAACCTTTAATCCGGCGATGATAGAGTCCACTTAATTTTTAAATGGACTCTATCACAAATGAC
>NZ_JBDKEE010000114.1:0-533 GCF_051130085.1 Enterobacter sp. PTB | reverse complement strand
TCCAAAAGTATGATGGCCTCCGGGACCACCGTGGACCTGACGGCCTATCGCTATTCCACGCGTAACTACCTGAGCTTTAACGACGCCAACAACCGCGGCTTTGACACCACGACCGGTCTGCCGGACTGGCTGAATGACCGGCGCCGCAACTCCTATGAGGCGCGCCTCAGTCAGACCCTGTTTGAGGACTATCAGCTGTGGCTGCAGGGGCACCGCGACAACTACTGGGGCTCGGACAAGACCAACACCACGATGTCTGCCGGTATCAGCGGCTCCGTGAAAAAAGTGGGCTGGTCACTGAACTACAGCATTGACCGGATGCGCGGTGACGGCGACTGGCCGGAGAACCGCCAGTGGACGCTGAACCTGAACGTGCCGATGAGCCTCTTCGGCTCCGCGGCGGCCCTGCAGAACGGCTATGCCAGCTACACCTTCTCCAATGACAATACCGGGCGCAGCACCAACATGCTGACGATGGGCGGCTCCCTGCTGGACGACAACAGCATGAACTGGAGCGCCTCGCAGACCCAGGG
>NZ_JBDKEE010000113.1:0-534 GCF_051130085.1 Enterobacter sp. PTB | reverse complement strand
GCGTGTGCTCCACATATTTTCCGACCAGGATACGGGCCAGCAGGCTGCTGCCCACACGACTGCCTTCTACTGGTTTGGCCGGGAGCGGAGCCTGTACGATAACGTCGCACCGGCTGCAGGCCAGCTTCGGCCGGACCGTTTCGATAACTTTAAAGGCAGTGTTGATGATTTCCAGTTGTTCAGAGAGAGTCTCGCCCATCACCTTCAGCTCTCCACCACAGGACGGGCAGATGCTGTCCGCTGGCAGTAAGGTCTGTGTTTCCCGTGGCAGGTCGGCTGGCAGCGGTTTCCGGGAGGGGGGACGGGCGGGGTTTTCTGGCGTCATTTTCGGCGCTGTCACGGCATCTGTTGGTACATCAGGAGCCGGTTCGTTGACGTTCAGGCAGTTTTTGGCCGCCTCCAGACGGGTCTCAAGCTCTGACAACCGTTTCTCTGCCTGACGGATTTTGTTTTCCAGCTTATTACGGCTCTTTTCCGAACTCTGACCGAACAGCATTCGTCGTAGTTTATCCAGTTGTGCTTTCAGGCGGTTGA
>NZ_JBDKEE010000112.1:0-540 GCF_051130085.1 Enterobacter sp. PTB | reverse complement strand
TATCCAGCTTATCGACTTTACGGGTACCCGACTGGCGCAACTGCTCCAGAAAGACGCCCAGGGCAGCGGTCACGCGCTGGCTTGCACCGGCTTCCGCCATATCGGCCTCGTCTTTCCAGGCGCTGATGTCGCTGAGCTGCTCAACAGGTACCAGGTTGATTTTATTCAGTAAAGATGTATAGATCCCGGCAGACTGCTCCTGCACCAGAGTTTCTGTCGTTGTGGCTGTCGTATTTTCTGCTGACATGGTTTATCTCGTGAATGGAAGGGGGGAAGATCAGACGTCCTGAGGAGCCAGCGCGGCAATATCGGCGCGAAGTTCGTCACTCAGGGCGGGGTCACGCAGGATATTGAGCAGCTCGCGGCGGAAACTGGCGTCATCCAGCAGGTTCGCTTTGAGATCGCGCAGGAGATTGCGCATCGTCAGCATTGCCTGCAGTCGTGGCACTTGCTGTGCAATGCACTCAGGGGTAAAATCTTTCATATGACGGAACGTGAGGTTAATCTTCTCTTCCGTTTCTTCATCACCGTCTGTATGCT
>NZ_JBDKEE010000111.1:0-546 GCF_051130085.1 Enterobacter sp. PTB | reverse complement strand
TGACGGAACGTGAGGTTAATCTTCTCTTCCGTTTCTTCATCACCGTCTGTATGCTTCACGTCAAAGCTTGTCGACGGCGCGAACTCTGCCAGCACCTGCTGCATGTTCAGCTTATTGATATTGACCTTATTCCTTTCTGAAAGCGATGCCGTCTCCCGGCCATTGCTGAAATCTCCAGCAACCACCAGTTTTAAGGGTAATTCCTGTTTTTTCTGTGCAGAACCTGTATGTACATCCAGTTTTAGATTAATTCGCGCTTTGGGTATTTCTGACTGAAAAGAGTTAGACATAGCTGTCCCTGTTCTGTGGGTTAATAGATCCAGCCCATATCCGTGTGTCCGCAGTGCAGGATTATCGCTAACCTGTGCACTACGCAACTGAGCCCCTGAATAGCAGTAAGAACGTGCGAAAATCATTCATTAACAAGCATGTTGCATAGCCATTTATCGGGTACAGAGGAATAAAATATCGGCCAATCAAGTCGCGGAAATATACGAACGGGTGCTTAACAAGGGGTAACCATTTTTTGTAACATGGTTATGCCAG
>NZ_JBDKEE010000110.1:0-548 GCF_051130085.1 Enterobacter sp. PTB | reverse complement strand
CAATGAGAAAAGGCAGCGCTGCCAGTGAGACAAAGATGAGAAATCTTTTCATAGGTTTTTTCCTGTATGGGGTTGTCACTCGTTGTAGATCGCGGGTTACCACACAGGATTTGGGGAATGATCGCAGAGAATTTACAGCAGGGCTTGATATTGAGGATCGCTTACACCGGGTAAAATAAACCGATAGTTTACGTGCAGTGAAATGCAGGGATGATATTTGAGGGGGCGTTTAAACGCGCTGCTATGAAATGGAGGACGCCCAACCATGAAGTCTGAGCGTCCAGGGATTACGTTCACATTTACCAGGCTGTCTTACTATTATTTCGACCCGGCATCCTCAGAATGAGCAAACTCATAAGGTGTTACATAGCCTTCACGATTCGCATCAAGATAGTCAGCCCACCATTGCATCATTTGTTTACGTTCATCAAGATGTTCTGCAAGATAAATGTAAGCAGCACGGACGTTACTTCGTTCCTGGTGACTCATCTGACGCTCCACGGCATCTTTTGACCACAGGCCGGATTCGATCATGGCACTACATGCCA
>NZ_JBDKEE010000010.1:0-179139 GCF_051130085.1 Enterobacter sp. PTB | reverse complement strand
ATGAGGCTGCCCGTCAGCGCTACCTGCCGCATCCGGCCCATGATGCGCTGAAATCAATCTTTCGTCCGGTACTGCAGGATATTGTCGTGCTGGATTTTACGCTGGTACCTGAAAACGTGACTGGCGGGTGAATTGTTACAGGTCGGACTATGAAAAATCTGTTACGGGATGCCATCAGGCAGAGACCGTCCAGGCGATACGGTAAAAAGCAGTACCTGTGGCGTGCCGGTGATAAGTGCAGCGGACTCTGGCTGATTAAATTCGGTGCGGTCAAAACATTTTATCTCAACGCTAACGGGGACGAGCAGATAACCGGTTTTTATCTGCCGGGTGAGTATATTGGGCTGGATGAACTGCCCGGCGAATGCCACCGGGGGTATGCGCAGGTGATTGACGACTGCGCGGTGTACCACCTGCCCCCGACAGCGCTAAGCGAGTTTATGGACTCGTGTGATGCACGGCGACAGGTTTACCAGGTGATGAGTGAGCACTTACGCCTGAACAAAGTCCGCTTCCGTCAACTGACCAGGCTGAGCGTTCGGTTTTCTTTTTGGAGTATGGTTACTCTTCAGGATGAGCGAACTCATAAGGTGTTACATAGCCCTCGCGGTTTGCATCCAGATAATCTGCCCACCATTGCATCATTTGCTTACGTTCATCAAGATGCTCTGCAAGATAGATATAAGCAGCACGAACGTTATTGCGCTCCTTGTGGCTCATCTGCCGCTCCACGGCATCTTTTGACCACAGACCTGATTCGATCATGGCACTACATGCCATGGTACGAAAGCCGTGGCCGCAGATGTCGCTTCTGGTATCGAATCCCATCTTGCGCAGTGCTTTGTTGATGGTGTTTTCACTCATCGGCTTATAGGGATTGTGAGCGCCGGTGAAAACCAGCTCAAACTCACCACTGATTTCGCGAATCTGTGTCAGAATCTCTATGGCCTGCTTACTCAATGGGATCAGATGTGGTGTGTACATTTTTGCACCGCGAGTTGAGAACCTGACCCCGGAAATCTCTTCACGCTTGTCTGGAAGTGTCCAGAGTGAGCGTTTGAAGTCTATTTCAGGCCAGCGTGCAAAACGTAGTTCACTGGAACGGATGAAGATGAGCAGCGCCAGTCTGATTGCCAGTATGGTGAGCGGTTGTCCCCGATAGTTGTTAATTTTCTCCAGCAGGTCAGTAACCCCGTTAAAAGGCAGGGCAGGGTGGTGTTCTGCTTTCTGCGAAGAGATCGCCCCCTTCATGTCCAGCGCAGGGTTATAGTTGATATAGGCGTTGTGAACAGCAAAGCGCATGATATTGGTAATACGGCTCTGAAGTCGTCCTGCGGTATCAATATTATCCCTGGCTTCAACAACCTTAACCGGTGCCAGCAAATCACGGGTATTCAGCTTTGTGATATCAGATTGACCCAGTGTCGGGAAGAGATGTGTTTCCAGCGAAGTGAGGATCCGTTTGGCGTGATCTTTACTCCATTTACGATTGCTCTTATGCCATTCACGGGCAACGGCCTCAAACGTGCGGATGTTTGTGTGTCCTTTCTTTTCGTCCCTCTTTTCCTGATTAGGATCGATACCGTTCGCCAGTTGTCTTTTTGCATCGTCACGGCGGAGTCGTGCTTCTGCTAATGAAATTTCTGGATAGGGACCGATAAGGTAAGTTTGTGGTTTGCCATTGAAGTGATACAGAAAGCGCCAGCGTTTTGAGCCCGTACTGAAAACGAAAAGATAGAGTTTGTCTGCATCGTAGATTTTGATGAATTTTTTGTCTGCAGGGCATTTTGCATTGCGGACAGCAATATCAGTCAGTGCCATAAAATATGCCTCTTTCACATCCTTTCTGAGGTACCGATTTTATCGAACTTAAGATACCTTGATTGGTACCTCGAAAAAGATATTGATGTGGGGTGAATCTGGTTGAATCCAGTTGACCATCAGTAGAGAAAAAGGTTCGTAATACGCGGGCTTAGAAAAGAAAAATGGACGTCGGTTGACGTCCATTGATAATAGGGTGGTGCCCGGACTCGGAATCGAACCAAGGACACGGGGATTTTCAATCCCCTGCTCTACCGACTGAGCTATCCGGGCAACGGGGCGCATTAAACCTGATATGCCCTCTGCCGTCAACGAAATTTGTTGTTTTCGTAACGGACTGCACACTCTCTCACCAGTTCGCCGTAAACTTAAGCAAAAAAGTGCGTCCAGAGCGCAGATAGCGGCATTGCAATCAACAGCGCGGGCAGCATATTCACCACCGCAAACATCTTTATTCCGCATATCCGCAGCCCTGTCGCCAGCAGCAGCAGGCCACCGACGGCGGTGAAGTCGGCCATCATCGCCGGCGTGGTGAGAGGAAGGATCAGCGTGGCGCAGGTAGCGAGGGCCAGCTGGATAAGCAGCATGGGCACGCAAATCGCGGCGACGGCGATGCCAAGGGTCGTGGCGAAAATGGTGGCCGTGAAGAAATCAAGAAACGCCTTCGCAATCAATATGCTGGGGTCGCCAGTCATGCCTTCCTGCATTGAACCGAAAATGCCTGTGCCGCTGGCGCAAAAAAGAATAATTATCGCGACGTAGTTCTGAATAAACGACTCGTGAGTGCCGTTTTTCGCCTTGCCCGGGTGGGCAATCAGGTTTTTGGCTTTGCTGACCGCATTGTTAATACCCTTTTCCAGATAGCAGAACTCGCCAATGAGCGCGCCGAGCAGGGTAGCAAGCACCATCACCGGCAGGTTGGCGCACTTAATCACCAGCAAAATGCCGATACCTAACGAGGCCAGGCCGAATATTGAGGGCATGGAAGAGCGAATACGCTCCGGCAACCGCTGACTTAATACGGCGCCAAGTACGCCGCCCAGCAATACGGCACCGGCATTGATAAAGGGTCCGATAACCACCGTGAACTCCTGTTAGTTAATCATGGGTATTGCAGGATTATGACACGCCAGGGGCCTGTTAAGCTTAGGTTTAGGCGGGTTAACGCATACTGATTGCTTCTTGCACCTCAAAATAAAAGGTGACATGATTGCGCGAAATTTCTCCTTCCTGTGTACGGAGCCGCCAATGATGATGTTGTCTGTCGCTGCGCGAACGCTCACCCGTATCGATATTATCTACTCCTGTCTCACTGTTCGGTGAGGGTAACTGCACTTATGAAAACCATGAAAATCGCCGTCAGCCGCGAGCTGGTCTCTACTGTGTCTACGCACCGCGAAAAGGTGACGCTGGATAACACTGATTTTACGGATGTGGCGGCAGTCGTCATTACCCCCGCGGAAAGTTGCAGCGGCATTCTGGCATTGCTTAAACGCACGGGCTTTCAGCTTCCGGTGTTTATTTACTCGCAAGAGCCGTCTGACGTTCCTGATGGCGCAACGGCAGTGATATCAGGTAAAGCTCAGGAGTTTCTGGAACTGGAGACGGCGGCCAGCCGGTATGAAGAGAATCTGTTGCCGCCATTTTTTGACACCCTGAGCCAGTACGTGGCGATGGGCAACAGTACTTTTGCCTGTCCGGGACACCAGCACGGTGCATTTTTTAAAAAACACCCTGCGGGACGGCAGTTCTATGAATTCTTCGGCGAGAACGTATTTCGCGCCGATATGTGCAATGCCGATGTGAAACTGGGCGATCTGCTGATCCACGAAGGCTCCGCCAAGCATGCCCAGAAGTTCGCAGCAAAAGTCTTTAATGCTGATAAAACCTACTTTGTGCTGAACGGCACCTCCGCTGCAAATAAGGTGGTCACCAATGCGCTGCTGACCCGCGGCGACCTGGTGCTGTTCGATCGCAACAACCATAAGTCCAACCACCACGGTGCGCTGATCCAGGCGGGTGCCACGCCGGTTTATCTTGAAGCGGCGCGTAACCCGTTTGGTTTTATTGGCGGGATTGACGCGCAGTGCTTTGACGACGCGTACCTGCGAAATCAGATCCGTGAAGTTGCGCCGGAAAAGGCCATGGAGAAACGCCCGTTTCGTCTGGCGATCATTCAGCTTGGTACCTACGATGGCACGATCTACAACGCCCGTCAGGTGATCGACAAGATCGGCCATCTTTGTGACTACATCCTGTTTGATTCGGCCTGGGTGGGCTACGAGCAGTTTATTCCGATGATGGCGGAAACCTCTCCGCTGTTACTGGATCTGAACGAGAACGATCCGGGCATTTTCGTGACGCAGTCGGTGCATAAACAGCAGGCCGGGTTCTCGCAGACTTCGCAGATCCATAAAAAGGATAATCACATTCGCGGCCAGGCGCGTTTCTGTCCGCACAAGCGCCTCAACAATGCGTTCATGCTCCATGCCTCGACCAGTCCGTTCTATCCGCTGTTCGCAGCTCTCGATGTGAACGCGAAAATCCATGAAGGGGAGAGCGGGCGCCGGCTTTGGGCGGAGTGTGTTGAGCTGGGCATTGAGGCCCGCAAGGCGATCATTGCCAACTGCCATATGATCAAACCGTTTATTCCGCCGATGGTGGCCGGGCGTCCGTGGCAGGATCATCCCACTCACGCCATCGCCAGCGAGCGCCGCTTCTTCAGCTTTGAGCCGGGGGCTAAATGGCACGGGTTTGAAGGCTATGCCAGCGAGCAGTATTTCGTCGATCCGTGCAAGCTGCTGCTGACCACGCCGGGTATTGATGCGGAAACCGGGGAATATACCGAGTTCGGCATTCCGGCGACCATTCTTGCGCACTACCTGCGTGAAAACGGCATTGTGCCGGAGAAGTGCGATCTCAACTCGATCCTCTTCCTGCTGACGCCTGCCGAAAGCAGTGAGAAGCTGGCGCAGCTGGTGGCAATGCTGGGTCAGTTTGAACAGCATATTGAAGACGATACGCCGCTTGCTGACGTCCTGCCGACCATCTACCAGAAATACCCGGTACGGTATCGCGATTACACCCTTCGCCAGCTCTGCCAGGAGATGCACGATCTCTACGTGAGCTTTGACGTGAAAGATCTGCAGAAGGCAATGTTCCGTAAAGAGAGTTTGCCAGAACGGGCGATGAATCCGCAGGATGCGAATCAGGCGTATATTCGCGGGAAGGTGGAGTTGGTGCGCATCCGTGATGCCGGCGGACGCATTGCCGCCGAGGGCGCGCTGCCGTATCCCCCTGGCGTACTGTGCGTGGTGCCGGGTGAAATCTGGGGCGGGGCGGTACAGCGTTACTTCCTGGCGCTGGAGGAGGGCATCAACCTGCTGCCAGGCTTCTCGCCGGAACTGCAGGGCGTTTACAGCGAAAAGGATCCCGATGGGATTAAGCGACTGTACGGGTATGTTTTGTCATAGTCGCCGTCATCCGTAATCCCGGCCCTCTCCCCTAAAGAGAGGGTCAGGGCTCACACCGCACTTCTCTTATACATCCTCCGCGGATGCCCAATCTTCCCGTACAACATCTCTACGCTCAGAAACCCCGCCTCCACGCAGTGCTCCAGATAGCGTCGGGTGGTGGTTTTACTTAATCCTGTCTCCTGCACGACCTCGTCGACGGAAAAACAGTGTGTCGCCTTGTCGTTAAACAACGCCTGCACCCGTGCCAGCGTATTCTCCTCAATGCCTTTGCTGCCGTTATCCAGACGGTAGTTTTTCGCCTGCAGCTGGTAGAGCGAGTCGACGTTCTGCTGGTCGACAATCTTCCAGACCCGCTGTTGTTCGGCAAACTGCACAAAGCGTTCAAGCGACTGGCTGAGGCGTTTCCAGGAGACCGGCTTCAGGATGTAATCAAAGGCGCCATTCCGGATGGCCTGGCTGCAGGTGTCCATGTCGCTGGCAGCAGTAATGAAAATTACCGAACAGTTGGCGCGGGTGAGCATGGGGTCATTGATCAGTGTGATCCCTTTACCGTCCGGCAGATAGTTATCCAGCAGCATAAGCTGCGGCTGTTTGCTTTCAAGCTGGACCTGGGCGGCAGCGAGAGACGAGGCGATCCCTACCAGCCTCAGGCGCGGATGTTTACCGATAAGTTCCGCGTGCAGTTGCGCCAGTTCGTTCTCGTCTTCAACAATCAATACGTCGATAAGTTCATGTTGCATAGTCGGTATCTTCCAGTTGCTGGGCGGGACGCCGGGCGGGAATAAACAGTGAGAAAATGGCGCCGCGCGGGGTGTTATCGGCAATTTCTATCGCGCCGCCAGCCTGTGTAACATAGCTTTCGATCAGATACAGGCCAATCCCGTGATCGCCGCGTGTTTTGGTGGTGATGCCGCGTTCAAATATCCTGTCACGGATCTCCGGTTTGATGCCAACGCCCTGGTCGGCCACTTCGATAATCAGCTCCTGCTCGCTCAGTTTGATCAGCACTTCGACCGGTGCATGGGGAAGCGGTGAGCGCTGCGTCGCTTCGATGGCGTTATCCAGCAGGTTGCCGATGATTGAGATCAGCTCTTCTTCAGCCAGCGACGGGAACGGCCTGTCCAGCCGGCAGGCCGGGTCAAAACTGAGCTCGACCCCTTTCTCCCGCGCGCGGGCGGCTTTACCCAGCAGCAGGCCACACAGGGTCGGGGAGCTGAAGCGGGAAGAGATAAAGTCCAGCAGCTCCTGAGCGTGTTCCGACTGCGCCTGAATATAGCCAATCGCCTCTTCATAGCGGCCCATGTGCAGCAGGCCGGACAGAGTGGTCATGCGGTTCAACTGCTCATGACGCATGATGCGCAGGTTATCGACATAGCGTTTAACCTGGCTGAGCTGGGCGCTAAGCGAGTCAATTTCATTCCGATCGCGGAAGGTGATCACCCAGCCCTGCAGCGAATCCTCAAGCATGATGCGCACCCGGCTGGCAATCACCGTGAGGGTGTTAAAACGGCAAATTTCATCATGGGTATCTTTCGCCAGCATCGTCTGCGTCGAGAAGAACGGGACAGGGTCGATAACCTGGCTAATCAGCTGCCCGCGCAGTTCACGGGCTGGCTGGCTCAGGCCAAGCAGCTTGCGTGCCGCCTGGTTTATTACCTCGATGCGCAGCTCATCATCAATGGCGATCACCCCTTCATAGATAGACTCCATCATCGCCTTTTGCTGGCGCACCAGCAGGCCGATTTCCCGTGGCTCCAGGGAGAAGATCTGCTTCTTGATACTGCGGGTAAAGAACCAGGAGAAGATAAAGAGCGCAATCAACAGCAGCACGGCGGCCAGCAGGATATTGACCACTTTGCTGACGGTAATGGTATCAAGGTAGCTGGTGAGATAACCCACCGAGACAATCCCTACCACTTGCCCCGCATCGTTGAAGATGGGCGCTTTGCTGCGCAGCGAAATACCCAACCCCCCTTTGCGGATGGTGGTGGTGCTTTTTCCCTGCAGGACCTCCTCATTGTCTCCACCGATAAGCGTCTTGCCCACTCTGTCGGCAAAGACCGAATGAAAAAGATGCAGACCTTTATTATCCCCAATCACAATAAAGCTGGCATCACTGTGAGCGGCAATTTTCTGCATAAAATCATGGATGGCTTTGATATCTTTTTGTTCAACCTCATCACGTAATGAGGGAATAAGTGCGATCTCTTCCGCCTGTATTTTGGCTCGCGCACTCATTTCCTGATAAAGCTGCTTTCCGACATCGACGTAATAATATCCGCCCAGTAACGCAAAAAGTACTGAGAAAAAGGCGACCAGCGAAATAAACAGCTTAATCTGAAACGATACTTTCATAACTATCACGCGAGGTAGCAGCAAAGATTGCCAATATATCATCTTTTTTCGCGCGGATGCCCGGTTTGCCGAAAACTTGTGATCCCTTGCACAGCAGGCCCTGTAAAAGAATTTTCCGAATACCCTATGCGCCTGAAGCCGTCTGGAGAAATGTTATTTGATTGTTCGTTTTAGAAAAGAAACCATAAAAACCACGGCAATAAATAAGGCGTAAATCACATTAAATAAAAGAAACCATTAAAACCATAGCTGCCATAAAAACTTCGCTTTTAATATGCCATCCCTCACATAAAGTAAGCCTTTGTGACTCTAAGCTGAACGCACAAAATAACTAAGGGGCTTATTATGAGCACAACTGACGATTCTTTCTCTGTTACCCACGACCCGATTGATATTCAGCGACCATCACTCAAAGAGCGCTGGTGGCATATTATGGATACGTGGAAAATCGGAATTATCCCTCTGCCACTGTTTGTCCTGGCTGGCGCGCTGATTGCCATTGATTGCCTCGGCGGCAAACTGCCCAGCGATATCGTGGTGATGGTCGCCACGCTCGCGTTCTTCGGCTTTGCCTGCGGTGAGTTTGGCAAGCGCCTGCCGATTGTCGGTAAACTCGGCGCGGCGGCGATTTGCGCCACCTTTATTCCTTCGGCACTGGTCTATTACGGTCTGCTGCCGGATGTGGTGGTGGAGTCCACCACGAAGTTCTACAAATCCACCAACATTCTGTATCTCTACATCTGCTGCATCATTGTCGGCAGCATCATGAGCATGAACCGCACCGTGCTGATTCAGGGCTTCCTGCGCATCTTCTTCCCGATGCTGTGCGGCGAAATTGTCGGCATGATTGTTGGCATGGGCGTAGGGATAGCGCTGGGCCTTGAGCCATTCCAGATCTTCTTCTTTATCATTCTGCCGATCATGGCGGGCGGTGTTGGGGAAGGGGCGATCCCGCTCTCCATCGGCTATGCCACCCTGCTGCATATGGACCAGGGCGTGGCGCTCGGTCGCGTTCTGCCTATGGTTATGCTCGGCGGCCTGACGGCAATCATCATCTCCGGCTGCCTCAATCAGCTCGGTAAACGTTACCCGCACCTGACCGGCGAAGGCCAGCTGATGCCTAACCGTGCGAATACTGATGAAACCACCGCACAGCCTGCGTTCTCCGGTAAAGCAGACGTCACCACGATCGCTTCTGGCGCACTGCTGGCCGTTCTGCTCTACATGCTGGGGATGCTCGGCCACAAGCTGATTGGCCTGCCTGCGCCGGTTGGCATGCTGTTTATGGCGGTGCTGGTCAAGCTTTGCAATGGTGCTTCTCCACGTCTGCTGGAAGGTTCTCAGGTGGTGTATAAATTCTTCCAGACGTCAGTAACCTACCCCATTCTCTTCGCCGTGGGCGTGGCCATTACCCCCTGGCATGAGCTGGTCGCCGCATTCACGCTGACCAACCTGCTGGTGATTGTCAGCACCGTCTCCGCGCTGGTGGCGACCGGTTTCTTCGTGGGCAAAAAGATTGGCATGCACCCGATTGATGTCGCCATCGTCTCCTGCTGCCAGAGCGGTCAGGGCGGTACCGGTGATGTGGCGATTCTGACCGCAGGCAACCGTATGAGCCTGATGCCCTTCGCCCAGATTGCTACCCGTATCGGCGGCGCGATTAACGTCTCTATCTCTCTGCTGATACTGGGCAACTTCCTCGTTTAAGTTTTCAGGAAAGAACAATGAAACTCGCAAGCTTTTTATACCAGGGAACACGCAGCTACGGCATCGTTCAGGCCGAAGGTGTGATTGATTTAGGTCGCCGTCTCGGCGACCGCTACAGCGACCTCAAAGCGCTGCTGCAGGGCAACGGGCTGGCCGAGGCCACCCGTTATCTCAACGACGCCGTGGATGTCCCTCTGAATGCCATCACCTTCTTACCGGTGATTGAGCAGCCGGAAAAAATCCTCTGCGTGGGCATGAACTACGCCGACAAACGCAAAGAGTTTGACCAGCACAACCCGGCGCCGACGCTGTTTGTCCGCTTCCCGGATTCACAGACCGGCCACAACGAACCGGTTCTGAAGCCGCGTCACTCCAGTGAATTCGACTACGAAGGAGAGCTGGCGGTCATTATCGGCAAAGCCGGAGAGAACATCAGCCGTGATGAGGCGCTGCGCCATGTGGCAGGTTACAGCTGCTATATGGACGGCTCCGCCCGCGACTGGCAGCACACCTGGTTTACGGCAGGCAAGAACTGGCGTCAGACCGGAGCGTTTGGCCCGTGGATGGCGACGGCTGATGAGATCCCGGACCCGCACCAGCTGGCGATCCGCACCTGGCTTAACGGCCGTATGGTGCAGGAAGACAACACCAGCAGCATGATCCACAAGGTCGCGGAGCTTATCGAATACATCAGCACCTTTACCCGCCTCAGCCCGGGCGATGTGATCATCACCGGCTCCCCTGGCGGCGTCGGCAAAAAGCGCAACCCGCCGCTGTTCATGAAAGAGGGCGATCGCATTGAGGTGGAGATCGAGCATATCGGTCATCTGAGCAATGTGATCATGGAAGCGCCCGCCACCGGGCTTGCGGCAGCACACTGAGTAAAACGGCATGAACAGTCAACCCACTATCGATTTTCGCCACACCCTTGTGGCGAAACACCCGGAACGCTTAAGCCAGATCCGTTACCTGCTGGCAGACAGCGGCCTTGGCCTGGACAACGACATCACGCTGTTTGTCGAAGCCTGGTCCGGCACGCAGCTGGTGGGTTGTGCCGGGCTTGCCGCTAACGTCATCAAGTGCGTGGCGGTAAACGAGCAGCTTCGTGGGGAGAACCTCAGCGCACGGTTGCTGGCAGAGGTGGAAAATGCGGCGCTGGAGCGCGGCCATTTTCACCTCTTCCTCTGCACCCGTCCGTGCAACAAGGATCGCTTTGGCCGCAGCGGCTTCTGGCCGATTGCCCAGAGCGGGAACAACGCGGTGCTGATGGAGAACACCCCGCAGGGGATCCAGCGCTACTGCCGCGCGCTCAAGTGTCAGCGCAAGGCCGGGAAGAAGATTGGCGCGATCGTGATGAATGCGAATCCGTTTACCCTCGGCCACCGGCATCTGGTCGAGCAGGCCGCGGGGCAGTGCGATGCGCTGCATCTGTTTGTGGTGCGCGAGGATGCCTCGTTCTTCCCGTTCAGCGCCCGGCTAGAGATGGTACGGGCGGGCGTGGCGCATCTGCCGAACGTGATTGTGCATGAAGGATCGCAGTACATCATCTCCCGCGCCACGTTCCCGGCCTACTTCCTGAAAGAGACCGGCAAAGTACAGCAGGCGTGGAGCGAAATCGATGTGCTGATCTTTCGGGACTTCATCGCCCCGGCGCTGGGTATTACGCATCGCTTTATCGGCTCGGAGCCGTTTTGCGATATCACCCGCCAGTACAACCAGACCCTGCACGACCTGCTGGCCTCACAGATTGACGTGGTGGAAATGCCGCGCATCAAGGTCACCGGCAACGCTATTTCCGCGTCGGAAGTCCGCCGCTTGCTTAAGACACAGCAGTTTTCCCGGATCCGGGAGATTGTCCCGGACTCCACCTTCGCGCACCTCGAAACGCATTACCGTGCGAGTGCGGAAGTCGCATAACTATCAGGAATTTATCATGAAAATTGTAAGGGAGGCGCTGGCCGGTACGCAGGAGTCCAGCGACCTGATGGTAAAAATTGCCCCCGCTCAGGGTGAGCTGGAAATTATCATCCACAGTGAAGTGATTAAGCAGTTTGGCGAACATATTCGCCAGGTCGTTAACGACACATTGCGCGCCATGAACGTGCACCAGGGATTAATTATTGTTGAAGACAAAGGGGCGCTGGACTGTGTGATCCGCGCCCGCCTGCAAAGCGCGCTCCTGCGCGCAGCCGATGAGCCAACACTTAACTGGGGGGCGCTGAAATGAGCAAACTCCGCCGCAGTATGCTGTTCCTGCCGGGCGCAAACGCCGCCATGCTCTCTACGGCATTTATCTACCGCCCGGACTCCATCATGTTTGACCTTGAAGACGCCGTCGCCCTGCGCGAGAAGGATACCGCGCGCATGCTGGTGTTTCATGCCCTGCAGCACCCGATGTATCAGGATATCGAAACCGTGGTGCGCATTAACCCGCTGAGCACGCCGTTTGGCTTGCTGGATCTGGAAGCCGCCGTGCGGGCAGGGGTGGACGTGATTCGATTGCCGAAAACCGACACCCCGGAGGATATCGATGAGCTGGAAGGGCATCTGGCGCGTATCGAGCGTGAATGCGGGCGCGAGCCGGGCTCGACCCGCGTCATGGCGGCTATTGAATCGGCGATTGGGGTGATTAACGCCGTGGCCATTGCCCGCAGTTCTCCGCGCTTAATCGGGATCGCGCTGGCCGCCTTTGACTATGTGATGGACATGCAGACGGAACGCGGGGATGGCACTGAGCTGTTTTATGCCCGCTGTGCCGTGCTGCACGCCGCCCGCGCCGCGGGTATCGACGCTTTCGACGTGGTGTGGTCGGACGTTAACGATGAAGCCGGCTTCCTGCGCGAGGTCGATTTGATCCGCAAGATGGGCTTTAACGGTAAATCGCTGATTAACCCACGTCAGATTGACCTGTTACATAACGCCTATGCCCCAACCCAGCAGGAAGTGGATCACGCGAAACGGGTGATTGAAGCGGCAGAAGAGGGGGAGCGTAACGGCCTGGGCGTCGTGTCGCTCAACGGCAAAATGGTCGATGCCCCTATTATTAACCACGCGCAGATGGTGCTGGAACGCGCGGCGGCCTCCGGCGTGCGTCGTTAAGGATTACACAATGAATCAGACAGAACTTCTCCATGTGAATTTCCCCCATCTGCGGGACTTAAAACCGTTTGATGCCGCCCACAGCGCAACGCCATGGCTGAACAGCCCTGACGAAAAACACACCCGTAAGCTCTGTGCTTCGGTCGAAGAGGCGGTGTTACGCAGCGGGTTACAGGACGGGATGACCGTCTCCTTCCACCATGCGTTTCGCGAAGGCGACCGGGTGATCAATACCGTCGTGGCGCTGCTTGCGCGTATGGGCTTTAAAAACCTGACGCTGGCTTCCAGCTCGCTGATGACCTGTAACGACGCGCTGATCGAACACATCGAAAGCGGCGTTATCACCCGGATTTACACCTCCGGTATGCGGGGCAAGCTGGCGGACGCTATCTCACACGGGTTGATGGCCGAGCCGGTACAAATTCACTCCCACGGCGGGCGCGTGAAGCTGTTGCAGGACGGCGAGCTGAATATTGACGTGGCGTTTCTTGGCGTGCCGTGCAGCGATGAATTTGGCAACGCCAACGGCACGCACGGGAAATCGTGCTGCGGCTCGCTTGGCTATGCAATGGTGGACGCGCATTTCGCCCGCAAGGTGGTGCTGCTGACCGAAGAACTGGTGCCGTTCCCGAATATGCCCGCCAGCCTGGTGCAGGATCAGGTGGATTACATTGTGCAGGTGGAGAGCGTGGGTGACCCGGCGAAAATCAGCGTCGGTGCAGCTCGCGTGACCAGTAATCCGCGTGAGCTGATGATTGCCCGCTACGCGGCGGATGTGATTGAACATTCAGGCTATTTCAAACCCGGTTTTTCCATGCAGACCGGCTCCGGTGCGGCGGCTACCGCCTGTACCCGCTTTATGGAGGAGAAAATGGAGCGCAGCGGCGTGAAGGCGCGCTTCGCGCTCGGGGGCATTACCGGCAGCCTGGTGGATCTGCACGAGAAAGGCCTGATCGAAAAGCTGCTCGATACCCAGTGTTTCGACGGCGAGGCCGCGGCCTCGCTGGCACGAAATCCGAATCATGTGGAGATCTCCACCAACGTTTATGCCAACCCCGGCAGCAAGGCAGCAAGCTGCGACCAGCTTGATGTGGTGATCCTCAGCGCCCTGGAAATTGACGTCGATTTTAACGTCAATGTTATTACCGGCTCTGACGGCGTAATGCGTGGGGCATCCGGCGGACATTGTGATGTGGCCGCGGCGGCAAACCTGACCATCGTGGTCGCCCCCCTGCTGCGTAGCCGTATTCCAACCGTCGTGAAGCGGGTGACCACCCGGCTGACGCCCGGGGAGAGCATCGACGTGCTGGTTACCGATCACGGCATCGCGGTTAACCCGGCACGCCCGGAAATCCGCGAACGACTGCTTGCCGCAGGCCTCAACGTTGTCGATATCAACGCGCTTTTCGAGCGGGCGATATCACTGACCGGCGTACCAAAACCCATTGAGTTTACCGACAAAATCGTCGGTGTGATCCGCTACCGCGACGGCAGCGTCATCGACACCGTTCGACAGGTGAAGGAGTAATGATGACTGTAGCGACACCCGTGCGGGCGGGTGTCAGCCTGGAGGAGCTGCTGGCGGCGAAAGAGCGCCGTGCAGCACGCCAGACTGACTGGCTCACGCACTATCAACAACCGGTGATTTCTCTCACGCTCGTCACCCCCGGGGAGATCAAAGACAGCCTGCGCTATCGCAATACGATGGGCGTGGCATTGCAGATGTGCGACCAGCTGCTGTGGGAAAACCGCTGGCAGGTGCTGGACCGCCAGGTGCTGTGGCTGCCCACCGGGCCAGAAGCAATCTGGTGCGTGGCGCATCCGGCGGCGGAAATCAAAGCGCACTGTACGGATCTGGAGCAGACTCACCCGCTCGGCAGGCTGTGGGATTTGGATGTGATCTGCCCGGCACAGGGGCATGTGGGGCGGCAGTCTTTAGGGGCACACCTCCGGCGCTGTCTGCTATGTGATGAGCCTGCCCACGCCTGTTCCCGTTCGCGTGAGCATCCTGTAGAGCAGGTGGTGGCTCGCGTGGAGAAGATGATCGATGACTGGTTTGCTCGCGACTAACCCGCAGCCATGCGATGTGCCAGGGCTCGCCGAAGAGGCGTTATGGCAGGAGCTGACGTTGACGCCCAAGCCGGGTCTGGTCGATAAGCTCAACAACGGTGCACACCGCGATATGGACCATGCGCTGTTTGCCCGCAGTATTGCGGCCATCACCCCGTGGTTTGCGCGCTTTGCAGAACTGGGTCATACCCATGCGGATAAACCCGCGGCGGAACAATTACGGATCATTCGCCCGATGGGCATTGCCTGTGAACAGGCAATGTACGCTGCAACGTGCGGGGTGAATACGCATAAAGGCGGCATTTTTGCCCTCGGTTTGCTGTGCTTTGCCGCCGGACGTGTGAAACACGCCACGGCTGAGAGCCTTTGTAGTGAGGTGAGTCACCTCTGTCGCGGGCTGGTAGCGCGTGAGCTGGCAGCGCGCAGTGGACAGGCGACGGCAGGGGAGCGGCAGTTTCAGCGGTATGGGTTAACCGGCGCGCGGGGCGAAGCGGAAAGCGGTTTTGCTACGGTGCGTGCAGCGCTGGCGCAATGGAACGGGCACGCGCTGCATGACCTGCTGCTGCGCCTGATGGCGATGAATCAGGACAGTAACCTGGTGTCGCGCGGCGGTATGGAAGGGCTGCGCTATGTGCAGGGTTATGCGCGGGCATTACTGACGCGTGGCTGGGATCGTGATGCATTAATACAGATGGACAATGCGCTCATTGAACGGAATTTAAGCCCGGGGGGCAGTGCGGATTTATTGTCGGTAGGATGGGTGCTGGCGAAATTACCCCTCTCCTGAAAGGAGAGGGGATCATCATTAATGCGCGATAGGCTGCGCAGCGTGCGGTTCGCGTACGTGCTTGTACTTGAACAGTGCGATAAACGCGAAGAACAGTACCAACGAGTACGCGGCGAAGATAAGCCACACGGGCTGCCAGTTGGTGATGCCGTTAGTGGTGTACATCTCAACCACTTTACCGCTCACCACACCGCCCAGAATACAGCCGAAGCCGTTGGTCATCATCAGGAACATACCCTGAGCACTGGCGCGGATTTCAGGTTTCACCTCTTTTTCCACAAACACCGAACCAGAGATGTTGAAGAAGTCGAAGGCGCAGCCGTAAACAATCATCGACAGAACCAGCAGCACGGTACCGAACGGGCTTGGGTCGCCGTAGGCAAACAGACCGAAGCGCAACATCCATGCAGCGATACTGATCAGCATGACGTTCTTGATGCCGTAGCGGCTCAGGAAGAACGGGATGGTCAGGATGAACAGCGTCTCAGAGATCTGAGAGATGGACATCATCACTGACGCATGTTCAACGATAAAGCTGCCAGAGAACAGCGGGTTATTGTCGAAGCTGTGCAGGAAGGTGTTGCCGAACATGTTGGTGATCTGCAGTTCCGCACCCAGCAGCATGGAGAAGATAAAGAAGATCGCCATGCGTTTGTTTTTAAACAGCGCAAAGGCGTCCAGACCGAGCATGGTGCTCCAGCTTTGGTTTTTCTGCTGGTTAGACACCGGAATATGCGGCAGGGTCAGGGTGAACAGCGCCAGCACCACGGAGAGTGCCGCCCCGATGTAGAGCTGCATATGGCTCAGTTCGAAGCCTGCGAAGCTCACGCCCCACATTGCCATGATAAAGCCGATGGTGCCCCAGATACGGATTGGCGGGAAATCGGTGACGATTTCCATACCGGCAGATTTCAGGCGGTAGTAGGAGATGGTGTTGATCAGGCCAAGCGTTGGCATGTAGGCCAGCGAGTTAAACAGGATCACCATGAACATCGCCCCCGGCGTGGTGACCTGGGCTGCCATAAACAGCGTCCCCGCACCCACCAGATGGCAAAGCATGTACAGCCATTTCGCACTTAACCATTTATCCGCCACGATACCCAGCAGCGTTGGCATAAAGACAGCCGCAATACCGAGCGAGCTGTAGACGGCACCGATAGACGCACCATCGAACTTGAGCGTCACAAACATATAGGAGCCGAGTGTAGTCAGCCAGCTACCCCACAGGCAGAACTGCAGAAACGACAATATTTTAAGCTGCAGCTTAAGGTTCATGTTACTTTCCTCACAAGTGAGCGGGAGATATGTTGTTATAGGAACATTCAGGGTTGTTATTTGATGCAATTCTATCAGCAGGCGAGGTTATGTTTTGTTACCTCCCGCAAAAAAATGCAATCCACATTAATTTGCAGTTTGGATTGTGATGCAAATAACATTTTCGTATGGGTGGGAGCGGGGAGGGCGCGGTCTGATGTCCTCACCTGGCCCTCTCCCACAGGAAGAGGGCAGAGTAAAGGGTTTAGCGTCGACGGTAGTTTTTTTGCGCCGTGTTCACTTTATACAGATAACGACGGGATTCCGCAGACGGGTGTCGGGTGGTGAGCGTGGAATAGACATCCCCCGGCGCCATACTGTTGATGATATTTGCCGCCTGCACTTTGTCACTCGAGAAGACGCGCAGGACGCTGCCCGCACCGCCGTTATACGCGGTGATCACCGCATAGCGACGTGATGTCGGGTTATCAATTCCACCCAGGTAGACATTGTTGAGCATCGCCAGGTAGGCGGTACCGGTATCAATGTTGCTTTGCGGATCGAACAGATAACTGCGGCTCGGCGTACCGGATTTACCCTGAGCGCGGAAGACGTCTTTACCTGCGCTGTGCTGCACGACCTGCATCAGCCCCAGCGCGTCGGAACGGCTTACCGCGTACGGGTTAAACGACGATTCGGTCTGCATGATCGCCAGGATCAGCGACTCATCCACGCCGTACTTACGCGAGGCCTGACGCACCATGCCAATGTACTTATGCGCACGTTTGTCGAGGTGGTTCGGCACGAGGTTGATGGTGACGCTGTAGATGATCTTCAGGCCGTTAGAGCGGCTTTTCAGGCGCGTCTGCAGCAGATAATCGGCAAATTTTGTGGCACGCCCTTCCCAGCGGATGGCCTGTCCGGTCTGATCGACAACCTGGCCGTACAGGAACGGTTCTTTGGAGATGGTGATGTCATCGGCGTCGGAGTAGAGATCGATTGAGCCTGGATCATCACCCATCAGCAAGGTTTTCACGATCGCCTGACGTAACCGTGCGGCAGGTTCGGTGCCTGCGATGGTTTCAACCGTGATAGTCCCCTCATCAAAGTTGATGTGGCTACGGGTCTGATAGGCGTCGGTGTACTTAACGTAGTCCTTAGGTCCGGCAATAAGAACTTCGTTAAATCCCCATATATTTTCGATGTTATGGGCAAACTGCCCCATCAAAATGTCAAAACCGTTGGTGTCCTTTATCCAGGCTTCGTTGTAATCATCGCCTTTTTTGGAAGAACAAGAGACAAGCAACGGCGCAACAAGGGCTAGCGCTAAAAATTTTTTCATCATTCCGGGAGTGCGTGTTGTGTTTGCTTGTACGGCGGAGTTGCCCCCGCACGCTGTTATTTTTCCGGCGGCGTATAGCCTTCGATGTGGACGTCTTTGCCTTCGAACAGGAAGTTCACCATCTCCTGCTCAAGCAGTTTGCGGTGCTCCGGGTTCATCATGCTGAGTTTCTTCTCGTTGATCAGCATGGTCTGTTTTTTCTGCCACTGTCCCCAGGCTTCTTTGGAAATTTCGTTATAGATGCGCTTACCCAGTTCGCCCGGATAAAGCTGGAAATCCTGGCCTTCAGCGTCACGCTGCAGGAAAGTACAAAAAATAGTTCTGGCCATACTCATTCCTCTGTTGGTGGCTGATGCTAAACCATTGCACCGGCACGTAATTGCTGTAACAGGCGCTCCACGGGAGCCGCCAGCCCGACTGATGGCGGTTGCGCTAAGTTATACCAGAGAGCCGTTCCTTCATCCATGCAGGCGGTGATTGAGGACACGGGAAGCCACATCGGTACAATATCCAGATGGAAATGGCTAAAGGTATGACGAAACGCGGTCAGCTGCGTCAGGTTATCGGCAGCGATGCCGCGCTGTTTAAGCCATTCCCGTAACAATTCTTCATCTTCAAACTGTGGGAAGCAGTATAGACCACCCCACAGGCCGCTCGGCGGCCGCTGCGCCAGAAAGACGCCATCGCCATGCTGCATCAACAGCATGTAGCCGGTGCGCTCTGGCAGCGTCTGCTTTGGCTTTTTGCCCGGATACTGCGCCCATGCGTGGTTCGCATAAGCCACGCAGAGATTATTGACCGGGCAAAGTTCGCATTTCGGTTTTGATCGCGTGCAGACCATGGCCCCCAGGTCCATCATCGCCTGGTTAAAGCGCTCCACGCCTTTTGCCGGGGTAACCGCTTCGCTGATCTCCCACAGCCGTTTTTCGACCTCTTTTTTTCCCGGCCAGCCGTCAACGGCATAGCATCGTGCGAGGACGCGCTTCACGTTGCCGTCGAGGATCGGGAAATGTTTACCTAAAGACAGGGAGAGGATTGCGCCAGCGGTTGAACGTCCGACGCCGGGCAAATCGGCCACTTCATCGAAGGTTTCCGGAAATGTGCCGTGGTGTCGGGTCGCCACCTGCTGCGCGGCTTTATGCAAATTGCGCGCACGGGCGTAGTAACCGAGACCGGTCCACAGGTGCAGCACCTCGTCTAATGGCGCATTGGCCAGGTCGGTCACCGTTGGGAAACGTGCCATAAAGCGCTCGAAGTAAGGAATCACCGTGGCAACCTGCGTTTGTTGCAACATCACTTCGGAGAGCCATACTTTGTAAGGCGTTTTTTCAATTTGCCAGGGCAGGGTTTTACGCCCGTATTTGTCGTACCAGTCCAGCACCTGGGCTGAAAATTGAGAGGCTTGCATGGTCATCGATTCGCATAATCAGGGACGCCGATTGCAGCACAGCGTCAATCTGCTGTAAACCGGATCTTTCCCATGCTTGCATAGAAGCCTTAACTTTGGATAATGCCCGTTTCCCGAACATTCTCACAAGCAGACAACTCTTTTATGAAAAACGACGTCATTTCACCGGAATTTGATGAAAACGGTCGCCCGCTGCGCCGTATTCGCAGCTTTGTCCGCCGTCAGGGTCGCCTGACCAAAGGGCAGCAACATGCGCTGGACAACTACTGGCCGGTGATGGGCGTTGAGTTCAGCGAGCAGCCTCTGGACTTTACCGAGCTGTTTGGCCGCGACGCGCCGGTAACACTGGAGATTGGCTTCGGTATGGGGTCTTCACTGGTTACCATGGCCCACGCGCGCCCGGAGCAAAATTTCCTCGGCATTGAGGTGCACTCACCAGGCGTAGGCGCATGTCTGGCAACGGCTCATGAAGAGGGCGTTGAGAACCTGCGCGTTATGTGTCACGACGCGGTTGAAGTGCTGCACAAAATGATTCCTGACAATTCTTTGACCATGGTTCAGCTCTTTTTCCCTGACCCGTGGCACAAAGCACGGCATAATAAACGCCGTATCGTTCAGGCGCCGTTTGCTGAGCTGGTAAAAAGTAAGCTGAAACTGGGCGGTGTCTTCCATATGGCGACCGACTGGGAACCTTATGCGGAACATATGCTGGAAGTCATGTCGTCTCTGGACGGGTATAAAAACCAGTCTGCAAGCAACGACTATGTACCGCGTCCGGATTCACGTCCGGTGACAAAATTTGAACAGCGTGGCCATCGTCTTGGTCACGGCGTATGGGACTTAATGTTCGAGAGGGTGAAATAATGGCAAAGAATCGTAGCCGTCGTCTGCGTAAAAAAATGCACATCGAAGAATTCCAGGAAGTGGGCTTCTCCGTTGCGTGGCGTTTCCCGGAAGGCACCAGCGTAGACCAGATCGATCAGGACGTAGATGCGTTCATTAATGAAGTGATCGAGCCAAACAAGCTGGCCTTTGATGGTAGCGGTTACCTGGCATGGGAAGGTCTGATCTGCACCCAGGAAGTCGGTAAATGCACCGAAGAACATCAGGCGCTTGTGCGCAAATGGCTTGAAGACCACAAACTGGAAGATGTCCGCGTCAGCGAACTTTTTGACGTTTGGTGGGACTAATTAAGCAGTAAGGGGCCAGCATTAGCTGGCCCATTTTGTCTGAGGGAGTGTTTAAGATGCGCAAAACGTTGCTGGCTGTTGCCTTAATGGCAACCGGATTCACCGCTCATGCGGAGTATAAATGTAGCGTCACCCCGCGTGATGACGTGGTGTTAAGCCCGCAAACCGTGCAGGTCAAAGGCGAGAACGGTCATCTGGTGATTACGCCGGACGGGAACGTCACATTTAACGGTAAACAGTACAACCTGACCCCCGCTCAGCGTGAGCAGGCGAAAGACTACCAGGCCGATTTGCGTACCGCGCTGCCGTGGATTGATGAAGGTGCCCTGACGCGCGTAGAGAAGAGCCGCGTCGCGCTGGATAAGATCATCACCAAAGAGGTGGGAGAGAGCAGTAACATGCGCACCCGCCTGACGAAGCTCGACAAACAGCTGAAAGAGCAGATGAACCGCATTATTGAGCATCGCTCCGACGGCCTGACGTTCCATTACAAGGCAATCGATCAGGTTCGTGCCGACGGTCAGCAGCTGGTGAACCAGGCAATGGGTGGCATCCTGCAGGACAGTATTAACGAGATGGGGGCTAAAGCGGTGCTGAAAGGCGGCGGTAACCCACTGCAGGGCGTGCTCGGTAGTTTGGGTGGGCTGCAGACCTCGATTCAGAACGAGTGGAAGAACCAGGAAGACGATTTCCAGCAGTTCGGCAAAGACGTCTGTAAGCGCGTGGTGTCGCTGGAAGATAGCCGCAAGGCGCTGGTGGGAACGCTGAAGTAATTTCCCCTCACCCTAACCCTCTCCCCAAAGGGGCGAGGGGATGGTTTGCGCCCTCTCCCTTTCAGGGAGAGGGCCGGGGTGAGGGTTGCAGCATTTGCAGTGTTTCAAGGATCTTTTCTAACACCGCTTCTTCGTTATTCCAGAGTTCGTTGTTCCAAAATCGAATGACATACCAGCCTTTCTCGTTAAGCCAGCACGTTCTTTGACGATCGTATTCCTGCTTTTCATCATGTTGCCCGCCATCCAGTTCAATAGCCAGATGAGCCGCACAGCAGGCGAAATCCAGAATGTAGTGATCTACAGGATGTTGTCGACGAAATTTATAATTTTCGAAGCGGCGGCTGCGCAGTAGATACCAAAGCCGTCTTTCTTCTTTTGTCAGCTCCCGTTTGAGCTGTTTTGCATAAGTACGAGTAATATCCATCCCCACACTCTGCCAGCCTTTTCCTCAGCCGGCAGAATGGGGTGCAAAATCCTGAATAAGCCTTCAGGAATCATCTGCGAGGAACAACTCAAGCAGGGAGTTTAAAAACAGTTTGCCGTGCTCGGTGATTTGCCAGTAATCCTCACACTCGGTGAGATATCCCTGCGCCAGCGCCTCGTCAATCTGCGGACGAATCGTGGCTTCCGGCAATCCGGTATAACGCGCAAACTCCGCACGTGGTGCGGGTTCCAGCAAGCGGAAGCGGTTCATAAAGAACTCAAACGGTTTATCCGCCGCCTCAACATCATGCTGACGTTCAAGGTAGCGGCCTTCCATGTAACCACGCGGATGACGCGTTTTGGCGGTACGCAGGATGCGCCCGTCAGGGAAGGTCACTTTACCGTGTGCGCCACAGCCAATCCCCAGATAATCACCAAAGCGCCAGTAGTTCAGGTTGTGCTGACACTGGTAACCCGGCTTCGCGTATGCGGAGGTTTCGTATTGCTGATACCCTGCCGCGGTCAAAAGCTGATGACCTTGCTCAAAGATATCCCACAGGGCGTCATCATCCGGCAGCACCGGCGGACGGGAACCAAACAGCGTGTTTGGCTCAATAGTCAACTGATACCAGGAGAGATGCGGTGGGTTAAGCGCGATCGCCTGACGCAGATCGTCCAGCGCTTCCTCCAGCGACTGGTCCGGCAGGCCGTGCATCAAATCCAGGTTAAAGCTGCGCAGGCCTAAGCCAGTGGCCAGGTTTGCCGCGCGCTTTGCCTCTTCCGGGCCGTGAATGCGCCCCAGACGTTTCAGCTTCGGCTCGCTAAAGCTCTGGACACCGATCGAGATGCGGTTTACGCCTGCACGTTGATAATCGACAAAACGGTCGGCTTCAACGGTGCCGGGGTTGGCTTCCATTGTTATTTCAGCATCCGCGGCCAGGTTCAGGCGCGCACGCACGCCGTCCAGCAGCGTTTGCATCGCCGGGCCAGAAAGCAGGCTCGGCGTACCGCCACCAATGAAAATGGTCTTAACTTCACGTCCCTGTGCGTAAGGTACATCGGCATCGAGGTCGGCCAGCAGATGCGCAACGTAGTCATCATGCGGCACTTCACCTTTCAGCGCGTGCGAGTTGAAATCGCAGTACGGGCATTTCTGCACGCACCACGGGATGTGAATATAAAGACTCAGAGGCGGCAAATTAGCCATTACGCAGTGCTTCCAGTAACAGTTTCAGGGCGCGTCCACGGTGGGAAATCGCGCTTTTCTCTTCGCGGGACAGTTCCGCAGCGGTTTTGCCCTCAGACGGGACAAAGAAAACCGGGTCGTAGCCAAAGCCACCACTGCCTGCCGCTTCACGGGTAATCACACCCGGCCAGCTGCCGTGGCAGACGACTGGTGTAGGGTCTTCGGCATGACGCAGATAGACCAGTACGCAGTGGAACTGAGCCTGGCGTTTATCATCTGGCACGTCTTTCAGCGCGACAAGCAGCTTTTCCAGATTCTGCTGGTCGGTGGCATCGATACCTGAATAGCGTGCGGAGTAGATACCCGGCGCACCGCCAAGGGCATCTACCGCCAGACCGGAGTCGTCGGCAATCGCGGGCAAACCGGCAATCTGTGCGGCATGGCGCGCTTTCAGGATCGCGTTTTCGATAAACGTCAGCCCTGTCTCTTCGGCGGAATCCACACCCAGTTCGGTCTGTGCAACGACATCCAGTCCAAAATCATTTAATAGCGAGGCCAGCTCGCGCACTTTACCGGCGTTACCGGTAGCGAGAACAACTTTCTGCATGGTTTAATCCTGCTCTGTCAGCGCCGCGACTTCCGTCGGGATAGATTGCGGGTTGAGAATTTTTACCTGTTTATGCCGCCCAAGTTCACCTTTCTCGATGATCACCTGGCTTTTGGCGACACGAAACTGTTTTGCCAGATATTTGGTCAGATGCGCATTCGCCTGGCCATCAACCGGTGGGGCAGTGATGGCGACTTTTAGCTCGTCGCCATGCAGTCCAACAATACTGTCACGGCTGGCTTTCGGCTGAATATACAGCCGTAAAACCAGCCCGTCAGCGCAGGTGCTCACTGCACTCATAGCGCCATCCACAGCCCCGGCAGCAGCATATCGCCCGTGGACTGTAACAGCTCAGCGATCCCCATATTCACGACGTACAGCAGCAGAACCAGGATCATCGGAGAGAAATCGATGCCGCCCATAGACGGAAGCAGGTTACGGATTGGACGCAGCAGCGGTTCAGCCAGCTGAATTAACGCGTACTCCACCGGGCTACGGCCCTGGCTCACCCAGCTCATGATCGCCATGACCAGCAGTACCCAGAAGATCAGCAGACCGACGGTTTTTATCAGGATCAGAACAGCGGCAATCCAGATTATCGGCTGGAAGGTGATAACCATAAACAGCACAATCGCTTTGATAACGCTCAGAATAAACGCGACCAGCAGAGAAGCACTGTCAATGGGGCCCATCGCCGGAATGACGCGACGCAGCGGTCCTACGATAGGTTGCGTGATTTTCACGACAAACTGCGAGAACGGATTGTAAAAATCACAGCGGGCCCACTGCATCCAGACGCGCAGTAACAGCGCCATCGTATACAGCTCAATGACCGTTGAAAGCAGGAAAGTCAACGTCTTCATGGCGTTCCTCAGGTTTCCTTATTATTGGGTGTAATCGCGCGCACCGAAAATTGCCGTGCCGATGCGCACCATAGTGCTGCCTGCCGCGATGGCGGCTTCCATATCATCCGACATGCCCAGAGAAAGCGTGTCTACCGTTTGATAGCGCGCTTTAAGCGCCTCAAATGCTACAGCCATTTGCTGTGCCACGGCAAACTGCCTTTCATAACTTGACTCCGGTGCCGGGATGGCCATCAACCCGCGCAGGGTTAAGCGCGGCAGTGCCGCGACGTCTGCTGCCAGCGCATCCAGTTCTTCCAGCGCAATACCGGACTTGCTGTTTTCGTCACTGATGTTGACCTGAATCAGCACATTCAGCGGCGGTAACGCTTCAGGGCGCTGGTCGTTCAGGCGCGAAGCAATACGCAAACGGTCAATGGTATGGCACCAGTCGAAATGTTCAGCGACCAGACGGCTTTTGTTCGACTGCAAGGGGCCAATAAAGTGCCATTGCAGATCCGTCTTCCCCTGTTCCTGGAAGAAGCGAATTTTATCCACGCCCTCCTGCACGTAGTTTTCACCAAACGCATGCTGACCCGCCTCAATCGCATCTGCGATGGCGCTCGCAGGCTTGGTTTTACTCACTGCAAGTAACGTAATTTCTTCTGAAGCACGGCCGCAACGTGTTGCTGCAGCTGAGATTTTGTCCCGGACCTGTGCCAGGTTGTGCGCAATGTCGTTCATTTTCCGAGGAGTATTGTATGGATGTGGAAGAAATTGTGGCCCTTAGTGTAAAGCATAATGTCTCCGATCTACACCTGTGCAGTGATTCGCCACCGCGCTGGCGCAGATCAGGTCGTCTTGAACCCGCGCCGTTTCCGCCTCCCGAAGTCGATACGCTATTAAAAGCGTGGCTTAACGACGAACAGCAGGGAACGTGGTGGGCGAACGGGCAGGTGGATTTTGCCGTCACCCTGGCGGGCAATCAGCGCCTGCGCGGAAGCGCGTTTAAACAGACAAGCGGCGTCTCTATGACGCTGCGGCTGTTGCCCGGGGTCTGCCCGCAACTCTCCGCGTTGGGGGTGCCCCGGGTTGTTCCTGAGCTGTTATCCAGTGACAACGGGTTGATCCTGGTCACCGGGGCAACCGGCAGCGGTAAGTCCACTACGCTGGCAGCGATGGTAGATTTTCTTAATCACCATACTGACGGGCATATTCTGACGCTCGAAGACCCGGTGGAGTTTCTGTACCAGAGCGAACGTTGCCTGATCCAGCAGCGCGAGATTGGCCAACACAGCCCGTCATTTGCCGACGCGCTGCGCGGGGCGTTACGCCAGGATCCTGATGTCATACTGCTGGGTGAGCTGCGCGACAGTGAAACAATCCGCCTCGCGCTGACGGCGGCAGAAACCGGACATCTGGTGCTCGCGACACTGCATACTCGCGGGGCAGCGCAGGCGATTGAGCGGCTGGTTGATACGTTTCCGGCGCAGGAGAAAGATCCGGTGCGTAATCAGCTGGCCGGCAGCCTGCGGGCGGTGCTGGCGCAAAAGCTCCTCCCCGATGCGCAGGGCGGGCGCGTGGCGCTTTATGAGCTGCTGGTGAATACTCCGGCGGCGGCGAATCTCATTCGCGAAGGAAAAACGTGGCAATTGCCCGGTATTATTCAAACCGGCCAGCAGGCGGGGATGCAGAACTTTGACCAGAGCCTGGCTGAAAGACGGGCGCAGGGGCAACTCCAGGCCCCGGCGCTCAATAACCCTGTTCGAAATAGCTTTCGAGAATGATGACAGCGGACGCGGAGTCAACGCTGCCTTTGTTGAGAGCCCTGAAGCCGCCGTGTTCAAAAAGACCTGCACGTGCTTCAACGGTGCTCAGACGCTCGTCGTGGAGCTTCACGGAGACGCCAAAGCGGCCATGGATTTTATTGGCGAACTTCCGCGCTCGGGCGGTAAGCGGTTGTTCAGTGCCATCCATGTTCAGCGGTAACCCAACGATGACGTCATCCGGCTGCCACTCTTTTAGCAGGCGCTCGATGAGGTTCCAGTCCGGTGTGCCGTCACTGGCCTTCAGGGCCGTGAGTGGGCGTGCGGTACCCGTGATTCGCTGACCCACGGCGACGCCTATGCTTTTGGTGCCAAAATCGAAGGCCAGAAGTGTTCCGCTCATCAGGCATGCCCCGCTACGCCAGGCATAGTCAGGATATCAATGCCGATCAGTTTTGCGGCGTCACGCCAGCGATCGGCAATAGGGGTTTTAAACAGAATGTTCATGTCCGCAGGCGCGGTCAGCCAGGCGTTATCGAGGATCTCTTGCTCAAGCTGGCCTTTCTCCCAGGAGGAGTAGCCCAGGGCCACCAGCACTTCCGACGGCTGCTCAGCGGTACCCAGCGTTTCGAGCACGTCGCGAGAGGTCGTAATGACGGTGTTGTCAGAGATGCGAATACTGGAAGAGAAGACCGGCGGCGTATGCAGGATAAAACCGCGATCCTCTGCGAGTGGCCCGCCCAGCATCACCGGTTTATCAAGCCTGATTTCCGGCAGACGCTCTTCAGCCGAAATTTTCAGCTTGTCCAGAATCCCTTCAACCTGCAGGTTTTCCAGCGGTTTGTTGATGATAATGCCCATCGCGCCGTCTTCATTGTATTCACAAATATAAACCACGGCGCGGCGAAAAATCGGATCCTGGAGAGCAGGCATGGCAATAAGAAAGTGATGCTGTAAATTCATTGTCAGAGGTACTGTTTCCTGGTTTAAAAAGCGACAGCCCCAGTATGCGGACAAACCGGGGTGCTGTCACTAATAGTATTGAAAGGTTATTTCTGTAAACGTTTCTCGATGGCGTCCATCAGCATTCCGGTGATCGAAATCGGGAATTCCGCTTCGATTTCACGAATACAGGTTGGGCTGGTCACGTTCACTTCGGTCAGGCGATCGCCGATGATATCCAGGCCGACAAAAATCAGGCCCTTGGCTTTCAGTGTCGGGCCAACGCGGCGGGCAATTTCCCAGTCGCTTTCACTTAACGGGCGCGGCTCACCGCGGCCACCGGCCGCCAGGTTACCGCGGGTTTCGCCGCCCTGCGGGATACGCGCGAGGCAATACGGCACCGGTTCACCATCCACCACCAGAACGCGTTTATCGCCATCTTTAATGGCCGGGAGGTAGTTTTGTGCCATGCAGTAACGCGTGCCCAGCTCGGTCAGCGTTTCGGCAATCACCCCAATATTCGGGTCGCTCTCTTTCACGCGGAAAATAGATGCGCCACCCATGCCGTCCAGCGGTTTCATGATGATGTCGCCGTGTTTCTGCCAGAACGCTTTCAGCTGTGCCTTGTTGCGGGTCACCAGCGTTTCAGGCGTCAGGTCAGAGAACCATGCGGTATAGAGCTTCTCGTTACAGTCGCGCAGGCTTTGCGGTTTGTTGACGATCAGCGTTCCTTTCTCTTCCGCGCGCTCAAGGATATAGGTGCAGTAAATGTATTCGGTGTCGAACGGAGGATCTTTACGCATCAGAATGACATTGAGGTCGGCAAGGGCAATATCCTGCTCGGTGCCGAATTCATACCATTTGTCGTAATTCTGCTCGACGTTAACGATGCGGGTGCGTGCGCGGGCTTCACCGTTGATCAGGTAAAGATCGTTCATCTCCATGTAGTGGAGTTCATAGCCGCGACGCTGCGCTTCCAGCAGCATCGCGAAGCTGGAATCTTTCTTGATGTTAATGTTTGCGATGGGATCCATCACGATGCCGAGCTTGATCATTTTCATCTCCGTTAAAAGCCTGAGGGCTCAGGCTTAGCGTTAACCCAGATCGCCAAAACGCACCTGTAGCGCGGTAATGGCTGTGAGTGCCGTTGTCTCAGTACGCAGAACGCGAGGTCCCAACAGAATATCAGTAAACTGGTAACGCGCCGTCATGGCAATTTCGTCAGCGGACAAGCCGCCTTCCGGACCAATTAGCAGGCGAACACGTTCAACGGGTAGCGGCAGCGTATTGATGCTGGCGCTGGCGCGTGGATGGAGATTGAGCTTCAGCCCGCTTTCCTCTTCAGCACACCAGTCCTCCAGATCCATCGCCGGGCGGATCTCCGGAATACGGTTGCGGCCACTCTGTTCACAGGCAGCAATGGCAATTTTCTGCCACTGCTGGATCTTTTTATTCAGACGTTCCGCATCCAGTTTAACGCCACAGCGCTCAGAAAAAAGTGGCGTAATGAGGCTTACACCCAGTTCAATGGATTTCTGGATGGTGAACTCCATCTTTTCTCCGCGCGACATCACCTGTCCCAGGTGTATGTGCAGCGGAGATTCACGGTCATCCACTTCGCCGCGCAATATCGTTACATGCACGCTTTTTTTATCAGCACGCGTAATTTCCGCGTCGAAAACCTGATTAGAACCATCAAACAGCTGAATAGCTTGTCCTGCTCCCATGCGCAGTACGCGACCAACATGGTTGGCGGCATCGTCAGAGAGGGCAATTTCGCGGCCGACGGTAATCAGCTCAGGGTGGTAGATGCGAGGAATGCGCATAGTCAGAAATTCCATATGTCATGCGGTGTAAGCGAATTGCCGCTAGTGTAGGTTAGCTCTTTTGCGCCTGGCAAGCCCGCTGGACGTAAGGGTTGTGATTACCCTGAACTTTCGCGATGCGCGCGTCACGCTGGCATTCCCATTCCGTCACCGGATATTGCTTGTCCCATGCGTTGAACAGCTGCGTCTGCTGGCGGGAAAGGTTGAGGTCGTAACGGTCACGCATATAGAAATAGGTGCGGGCGATACTGCCGCGCGCGCGGGCCGGAGGCTCAGCGACTTTCTCTTTAAAATCAACCTTCATGCCGCACTGGCCGTACTGACCCTCTCCGCCGTTCCACTGGCTGTACATAAAGTTGCCGCGATCGCCATTCACCTCGCCAACCGCGGGTTGCAGGTTGTGCATATCGCTTTCCATCTGGCGATAGACCGGATCTTTGGCGCAATTTTTACGACCGCCATCCTGCCAGCACTGACGCTGGTGGCCAAACTGCCATGCCGGCACCACGTGTTCCCACTCGATGCGGCTGGCGCGGTTTTCATTCTTACGCACTTTATAGCCGCAGGATTCGAGATCAACGATCCCTTTTTTACCCTGCCAGTTAATTTTACAGCCGCAATAAAAATCACCGGGAACATCCGCGTTGACCTTTACGCCCGCCGCTTTTGCCTGGGAGAAACTGTTAATACCGTCGGCCAGAGCCTGGCCGGAGAGTGCTGTCGCCAGAAAGGCGACCGCGAGAGAAAAATTACGGGACATCTTACACTCCGTGTCAAAACGAGCCCGCAACGTAACGAATGTTGTTCCTGTATGCAATCAGTCAGATCAGGAAAGTTCCTGAAAGTTCAGTTGGTTATTCCGCGACCAGCGGTTCACCACATTTGACGCAACGGTAGGTGGCCTCGCCGCGCACCACGCGATTATGACGGCGGACGGTAAGCTGATGCTGCTGACACTGGCAGCGGTAGGGGAAGGTATTGCGGCGTACCGACTCAAGTTCAAACTGATGGGTTCTGCGTGCCGGAACGCCCAGCACGGCTTCCATCATCCACTTCCACTCTTTGCCGTGGGGTGCCACGCGGCCAAAGTGTTTCCATACCAGCAGGTGCGCCAGCTCGTGCGGCACCACTTCCTCAATAAACGCCTGCTGATTTTCCAGCATCAGCACCGGGTTCAGACGGATCTCATAGGATTCGAGCCACGCCGTGCCCGCCGCCGTGCCACGCTGTTGGTAGACGAGTTTCGGCTCAGGGTAATTCCGGCCGAGTTTCAGGTTGGCCTGGGCGAGTTTTTCCCGCAGGCTGCGCATAACGGCTTGCTGAAGGGCGATGGGGAGACGGGGTGCTTTCATAGGGGCAGAGCATAAAGCGCGAAGCGGGGAGGTGCAAGAGGCACCTCCCGCCAGAGAATTAGTCGTGTGCGCCAATCTCGCGCAGTGGACGACCCTTCATCAGGTTACGTTCAATATGTTCCAGTGACACGTGTTTGGTTTCAGGAACCAGCCACAGCGTCAGAACAATAAAGAAGATGTTCAGGCCGGAGTAGACCCAGAAGGTGTTCGCGTTGCCCAGCGTATTGAGCATGGTCAGGAACGTCGCACCGACAATCATGTTGGCAATCCAGTTGGTCGCGGTGGAGCAGGTGATACCGAAATCACGCCCTTTCAGCGGCTGGATTTCAGAGCACAGCACCCAAATCAGCGGACCGGCGCTCATCGCAAACCCGACGATAAACATCAGCAACATCCCCACAGCGAAATACTGGGCGGTTGGAGAGTGAATCCCCACGTGCATCATCGTGCCGAGAACCCCCATACCGGCGGCCATCACCAGGAAGCCCAGCGTCAGGGTTGGCTTACGGCCCCAGCGGTCCACCAGACCGATAGCGATAAAGGTCGCCAGAACGTTGGTCAGCCCAACGATGACGGTCCCCCACATCTGCTCGGTGGTATTGGTATACCCCGCCAGTTCAAAGATTTTTGGTGCGTAGTACATGATGACGTTCATCCCGGTGAACTGCTGCATCACCTGCAGGAGCACGCCCAGGAATACCGCACGACGGAAGTTGCTGTTCTCTTTAAACAGCGCCCAGCCTGACTGTTTTACCTTCAGGCTCTCGCGGATCTCTTCCAGTTCGTTTTTGGCTTCCGCGCTGGTATCGCGCAGTCGCAGCAGCACGCGCTCGGCATCGACGAAACGACGCTTCGCTGCAAACCAGCGTGGGCTGTCCGGCAGGAAGAAAACGCCAATCAGCAGCAGAATGGCAGGGATAATGATCACGCCAAGCATCCAGCGCCATGCGCCGCTGTAGCTGAACGCGGTATCGGAAAGGTAAGCTCCGAGGATGCCGATGGTGATCATCAACTGGTACATCGAAATCATACTGCCACGGATTTTCTCGGGTGCGATTTCAGAGAGATAGAGTGGGGCGGTATACGATGCCACACCCACGGCCAGACCAAGCAGCACGCGAGAAAGCAGCAATACCTCAACGTTTGGAGCCGCTGCTGAGAAGAGCGAACCTGCAACAAACAGGATTGCACCGATCATCAGGCTCTTTTTGCGGCCCAGCCTGAAAGAGAGCCAGCCGCTGCCCACGGCACCCACGGCCGCACCAAACATCATGGAACTTACTACCCACTCCTGGGTGTGAGCGCTTATCTGGAACTCTTCAGTGATAAAGGGTAACGCACCGGCAATCACGCCAATGTCCAGGCCAAAAAGTAATCCTGCCAGGGCGGCGAGGAAGCAGACGAAAAATGTCATCGCCTTATTGGACGTACGCCCCTGTTTTTTATTGTCAGGCATTATGCCCTCCAGTTGGGTTATCAGTTTTATCGATGTTAAGGGTAAGTGAGCAACCCGTATAAATATGTGAGATAAATCACATTGGTGTAATCGGTTACACTGGTGTGCAACCGTAAATAAAATTAAAGCTTTGAAAATATAGAGGTAAATTAGTTGATGTGCATCGCGTTTGAATGAATTTCAGACTTAACTGAAAGGAAATGTAACAGCATAAGACATGCGATCATGCAAAGAGATTATTCTGAAAGCGAGGTATATCGGGTGGGGTGTAATCGGTTTCACGCAAAGCGCAATGTCAGGCTCTCTGGCTGACAAAAGCAAAAGGCCAGCACGGGGCTGGCCTTTTTAACATTCGCTGTCAGTCGATTATTTCAGACCGGCAGCTTCACGCAGCAGAGCGGCTTTGTCGGTTTTTTCCCATGGGAAATGTTCACGACCAAAGTGACCGTATGCAGCGGTTTCTTTGTAGATTGGGTGCAGCAGATCCAGCATCTGAATCAGACCGTATGGGCGCAGGTCGAAGAACTCGCGCACCAGCAGCGTCAGTTGCTCGGATGGCACTTTCTCGGTACCAAAGGTTTCAACCATGATGGAGGTCGGTTCAGCCACGCCGATAGCGTAGGAAACCTGAATCTCACAGCGGTCAGCCAGGCCAGCAGCAACGATGTTTTTCGCAACATAACGCGCAGCGTACGCAGCAGAACGGTCAACTTTAGACGGGTCTTTACCGGAGAAGGCTCCGCCACCGTGACGCGCCATGCCGCCGTAGGTATCAACGATGATTTTACGGCCGGTCAGACCGCAGTCACCCATTGGGCCGCCGATAACAAAGCGTCCGGTTGGGTTGATGAAGTATTTGGTTGCGGAACTCAGCCATTCAGTTGGCAGAACCGGCTTGATGATCTCTTCCATCACTGCTTCCTGCAGGGATTTCTGGTCGATCTCTTCGGAATGCTGAGTAGACAGAACGACCGCGTCAATACCGACGATTTTGCCGTCGTCGTACTGGAAGGTCACCTGGCTTTTCGCATCAGGACGCAGCCACGGCAGGGTGCCATTCTTGCGCACTTCAGCCTGACGCTGCACCAGACGGTGTGCGTAGGTCACTGGCGCTGGCATCAGCACGTCAGTTTCGTTGGTTGCATAACCAAACATCAGGCCCTGGTCGCCCGCGCCCTGTTCCAGCGGATCGGCACGGTCAACGCCCTGGTTGATGTCCGGAGACTGTTTGCCAATTGCGCTCAGTACCGCGCAAGAGTTGGCATCAAAGCCCATATCAGAATGGACATAACCGATCTCACGAACCGTGTTACGGGTGATCTCTTCGATATCCACCCATGCGCTGGTGGTGATCTCACCGCCAACCAGAACCATGCCGGTTTTGACGTAGGTTTCACACGCGACGCGCGCTTTTGGATCCTGCGTCAGGATCGCATCAAGCACCGCATCGGAGATTTGGTCAGCAATTTTATCTGGATGTCCTTCTGATACGGACTCGGACGTAAACAGGTGTTTTGCCATGTTTTATTTCACCTAAAAGGAATTTGTTTAGCTCAAGCTGCTGTGTGGAATAGCCAAAGGAGATAATTCTACCAAGGCCTGCAGGTTAATGACACTGGCAGTCTGAGTGTTAATCAGTATGGATGGATTAACATCTGGATGGCTATTTTAGGTCAGTTCTTCGCCCGATTTCCAGTTTTTTTTGACTAACCTCTCACTGAGTTGAATTCGCTGCTGGAAATTTTTCCTGACGGCGCTGGCAACCCGCGCATTTATCTTTTGCAATTTACCCCTGTTCTCGGTATAAAACGCGGCGCGCGGCTCATACCAATAAGCGCTCGATGAACTCATCGTGTCGCCACTTCCAGCCGGGTTAAGCAGTGAACTTTTAGCTTTGGCTTGTGGTCCGTTTCAGCAGGAGCGGCCGTGGAGGTGATACGAGATAATGAACCAGTGTTTTCCGCTAATTCAGCGCAGCCGTTCTGGCGCGTATTTGATTCCCGCAACCCGCATTTCTAATCTGCAAACCTGCCGATGTTATACCCATCTCGGGGCTTCTCAGGATTCCAGGGCCGGTCACGCTTTGTGAAAACTGAACAAGGGCGCTCTTGTTAAGACAAGAGTTTTCTCGTGGTTTCGCCGAACGTTGTCATAATTAAGTTCGGACACGTGTTTACAATGATATGAATATGAAACCGGTCGCACGGTCTGGTTTTCAGCATAGTCTGCTGGGAAATGGATCCGTTTATGGGTTGTTATCGCCGTATAACGCTGCGATAGTAGTCAACTGTTTTACACTTAATACAAAGAGTTGAGGTTCGCTATGTCTGACGACATGTCTTCGCTTTCGCCTTCGTCAGCGGGCGAACAGGGTGTACTACGTTCCATGCAGGAGGTTGCGATGAGCTCCCAGGAAGCCAGCAAGATGCTGCGCACTTACAATATTGCCTGGTGGGGCAATAACTACTACGACGTCAACGAACTGGGCCATATCAGCGTTTGCCCGGATCCTGACGTTCCTGAAGCGCGCGTGGATCTCGCCAAACTGGTGAAAGCACGCGAGGCGCAGGGCCAGCGTTTGCCTGCACTGTTCTGCTTCCCGCAGATCCTGCAACATCGTCTGCGTTCCATTAACGCCGCGTTTAAACGCGCGCGTGAATCTTACGGCTATAAAGGCGATTACTTCCTGGTTTACCCTATCAAGGTGAACCAGCACCGCCGCGTGATTGAATCATTGATCCACTCCGGTGAACCGCTGGGCCTGGAAGCGGGTTCCAAAGCGGAGCTGATGGCCGTGCTGGCACATGCTGGCATGACCCGTTCGGTGATCGTCTGCAACGGTTATAAAGACCGTGAATACATTCGTCTGGCGCTGATTGGCGAAAAGATGGGCCACAAGGTCTATCTGGTTATCGAGAAGATGACAGAGATCGCTATCGTGCTGGAAGAGGCAGAGCGTCTGAACGTTATCCCGCGTCTGGGCGTGCGTGCGCGTCTGGCGTCGCAGGGTTCCGGTAAGTGGCAGTCCTCAGGCGGCGAAAAATCCAAATTTGGTCTCGCGGCGACCCAGGTTCTGCAGCTGGTTGAGATTCTGCGTGAGCGTGGTCGTCTGGACAGCATTCAGCTGTTGCACTTCCACCTCGGCTCGCAGATGGCCAACATTCGCGACATCGCCACCGGCGTACGCGAATCAGCACGTTTTTACGTTGAGCTGCACAAGCTTGGCGTAAACATTCAGTGCTTCGACGTGGGCGGTGGTCTGGGCGTGGATTATGAAGGTACCCGCTCGCAGTCCGACTGCTCCGTGAACTACGGCCTGAACGAATATGCCAATAACATCATCTGGGCGATTGGCGATGCCTGTGAAGAGCACGGCCTGCCGCACCCAACGGTGATCACCGAGTCTGGTCGCGCGGTTACCGCACACCACACCGTGCTGGTATCGAACATTATCGGCGTTGAACGCAGTGAAATTTCCGAGGTAACCCCACCGGCTGAGGACGCGCCTCGTGCGCTGCAAAGCATGTGGGAGACCTGGCAGGAGATGCACGAGCCGGGTACCCGCCGTTCGCTGCGCGAGTGGCTGCACGACAGCCAGATGGATCTGCATGATATTCATGTGGGGTATTCATCGGGCACGTTCAGCCTGCAGGAACGCGCATGGGCAGAACAGCTTTATCTGAACATGTGCCACGACGTACAGCAGCAGCTGGACCCGAGCAACCGTGCTCACCGTCCGATTATTGACGAACTGCAGGAGCGCATGGCGGACAAAATGTACGTCAACTTCTCGCTGTTCCAGTCGATGCCGGATGCCTGGGGTATCGATCAGCTGTTCCCGGTTCTGCCGCTGGAAGGGCTGAACCACGCCCCGGAACGTCGTGCGGTGCTGCTGGACATCACCTGCGACTCCGACGGTGCTATCGATCACTACGTTGACGGCGACGGTATCGCGACCACGATGCCTATGCCAGAGTACGATCCGGAGAACCCGCCGATGCTGGGCTTCTTCATGGTCGGTGCTTATCAGGAGATCCTCGGCAACATGCATAACCTGTTCGGTGACACCGAAGCGGTTGACGTGTTTGTCTTCCCTGACGGCAGCGTAGAAGTTGAGCTGTCCGACGAAGGGGACACCGTGGCGGATATGCTCGAATACGTTCAGCTGGATCCGAAAAAGCTGCTGACCCAGTTTCGTGACCAGGTGAAAAATACCGGTCTGGACGACGCGCTGCAGCAGCAGTTCCTGGAAGAGTTTGAAGCGGGTCTTTACGGATATACCTATCTGGAAGACGAGTAAGTAAACCTGCCTCTCTCTGTTGGAGAGGGGCGGCGTGAGGGCAAGGGGCAATACCCTCGCCTATACTCACTTGAACCCGTATGAATTAGCGGCGATAATTCGCCCCAATAAGCGATTTACAAATCAATCCCTTCCTCGTCGGGTTTAACGACGCGGAGGGGATTTTTTTTCATCTGTTTTTAATGTATCGACTTTAAAGAGGTCAGGACATGAGCACTTTAGGCCATCAGTACGATAACTCTCTGGTATCTAACGCGTTTGGTTTTTTACGTCTCCCGATGAACTTCCAGCCGTACGACAGTGACGCTGACTGGGTGATCACCGGCGTGCCGTTTGATATGGCCACGTCAGGCCGTGCTGGTGGCCGTCATGGTCCGGCAGCTATTCGTCAGGTCTCCACTAACCTGGCCTGGGAGCACAACCGCTTCCCGTGGAACTTCGACATGCGCGAGCGCCTGAACGTGGTTGACTGCGGTGACCTGGTGTACGCCTTTGGCGACGCGCGCGAGATGAGTGAAAAACTGCAGGCCCATGCCGAAAAACTGCTGGCTGCCGGTAAACGCATGCTCTCTTTCGGGGGTGACCACTTCGTCACGCTGCCGCTGCTGCGTGCTCACGCGAAGCATTTCGGTAAGATGGCGCTGGTGCATTTTGATGCCCATACCGACACCTACGCGAACGGCTGTGAATTCGACCATGGCACCATGTTCTTCACCGCGCCAAACGAAGGTCTGATCGATCCAAACCACTCTGTGCAGATCGGTATCCGTACCGAGTTTGATAAAGACAATGGCTTCACCGTGCTGGATGCCGGCCAGGTGAACGATCGCGGCGTGGATGACATCATCGCTCAGGTAAAACAGATTGTCGGCGATATGCCGGTTTACCTGACCTTCGATATCGACTGTCTGGATCCGGCGTTTGCCCCGGGCACCGGCACGCCGGTGATCGGCGGCCTGACCTCTGACCGCGCCATCAAACTGGTGCGCGGCCTGAAGGATCTGAACATCGTGGGTATGGACGTGGTGGAAGTGGCTCCGGCTTACGACCAGTCAGAGATCACTGCTCTGGCAGCGGCCACCCTCGCGCTGGAAATGCTCTACATCCAGGCCGCGAAAAAAGGCGAATAAGCCTTACGCCCGGATTGCTGCTGCGCGACGCATGCGCAGCAGCAACATGCCTCCTGCCAGCAGGGTGATAACCTGCGAGACGACCAGCACCGAAAAACCGGAGCTGACTGAACCCACCGATTTCATCACCATCCCCATCAGCAGCGGAATAAACGCCGCGCAAATATTCCCAATCCCGTTGATGATCCCGTAGGCACTGCCAACGGCTTCCCGCACCGCATGATGCTGGATAACCGCCGGAATGGCCGCCCCCTGAAGTCCCCAGAAAATATTGGCCGAGAGCATAAACAGCGCCAGCCAGCCGGGCTGGTGGCTCAGCATCAGCATGACGACGGAACTCGCCGTTAAGATCCCGCCCACCACAAACAGCAGCGGTGCCTTGTCCGGGCGCATTTTGTCGAGCAGCACACCGCCCAGAAACTTTGAGCCAAGACTCAGCAGAAAGGGGATAGCCGCGAGAAAGCCGGTCGCGTGCAGGGAGAAGTGGTGTTCATCGCGCAGCCAGGCCGGAAGCCAGGCGCTGCTGCCCCAGAGATAACTCAGCGTGGCGATTTCAACCAGCAGGATCCAGCCCAGAAGCGGCGTCTGCCAGGCAAGCGTAAAGGTCTGCACAAACCCGGACGTTCGGCGCTTTTCCGTATGTTGAGGGGCCGGCAGGAAACGCCAGATTAACCCTCCACCCAGCGCCAGATTGATCGCCGCGAGGGCATAAAATGAGCCCGCCCAGCCAAGGTGTGCCATCAGCCAGGTGATCAGCGGAAAGCCTACCGCCAGCCCCAGTGAAACGCCCAGCGCGGTAATGGCGTTGGGCTTACCAATTTCCCCGGCGCTAAAGTTATCGCTGATAAAGCGTGTTTTCAGTGAAAAGAGTGGGCCTTCGGCAATGCCCAAAATCAGTCGGGCGATGAGCATGCCCATCAGCGACCCCAGCAGTGGCGAGATGGCGCAGACCACGGCCCATATCGCAATGCTGGTTAACAATCCCTGTCGGTAATGTAATTTGCTTTCGATAACTGGGGTCAATAGTAAAGCGGAAAAACCATAACCCAGCAAAAAGCAGGTCATGAGCATTCCTTGTAACATTCTGTTTTCATTTAGCTGAAAATGTTCGGCAAATTCAGGGTTTAAAATCATCACCGAGATATTTACGCGGTCAACGTAGGAAATAATAATGAGCACCAGAAGTGCCAACGTGCCTTGCCATCTTGCCGTCATTTAATCCGCCTTAATCGTGCTGTCTGTTTATATTTTTTATGAACGTTATTGTCACGTAACTAAAATGATTCACCTGTGAAACTCATTGTTTTAATGAGATAAATTAAATTAAAGTTTCACAGGTGAAACACCAGAGGTATGCGCACATATAATTTTTAAGGAATAAAAATAAAAGAAGTCAATCTCTATTTAAAAAATAAAAGATCATCAAAAAAATGTATTCATTCACGCCTGAATAATGAAAATTTCATATCGCTGCATTTTTTCGTGATCGCTTGCACACTTAGCTAATTAAACCTCTACTGATTAACAAATTCGTCACATTCGCGCTTGACGAAACATTCTTCGCTTTTATATTGACCGTATTAAATAAGAAACAGAGTTTCATATATGAAACAAAAGCCTGGAGGATCGTGATGAGCTGGATAGGCGTATGTGACGCAGAACAAGTACAGGAAGATTTCCCTTTTAGCGGTAACGTCGAGGGCAAAGAGATCGGCGTTTATTTGATTGATGGCGAATATTTCGCGCTGGAAGACGTATGCCCGCACGCTTACGCGCTGCTGAGTCAGGGTTTCGTCGAGGACGGTAAAGTGGAATGTCCGCTGCATGAGGCGGTTTTCGATGTCAAAACCGGCCAGTGCCTGCACGGCCCTGGCGGACGTAACCTCAATCGTTACCCGGTTCGGGTATTTGAAAACCAGATCCAGATTACCTTCGTCGAGGAGACAGTGGCATGAGCGAAAGTCTGAACTTCAACCCGGCGCTGCCGGAAAGCCGTCAGTTTACCCCTCCGGCTGAGGGCGGTAACGGCGCCATCCATAAGCCCGGTGATTACCAGAACCTGATCTGGCAGACCCGCAGCCGCGTACCGGAAAACTGGGAAATCACGCTTATCTCCACGCTGGAAGACCTTTTCGAACAGGGCGCTGAAACCGTGCCGGAACTGGTCAACGGGCTGAACGCGGTACGTATGCACGATCAGCAGGGCGAGCCATGGAGCGATGCCAGCTTCCAGGCTTTCTTACAGGTTAACGGCTACTGAGGGCAATGCGATGACGACTACCGTACAAAACTATCTTGATAAAGGTCTGCGCGGCCTCTGGTACCCGGTGCTGGCCAGCTGGGAAGTTCAGTCTGCGCCCGTGGGGATCACCCGTCTGGGCGAACAGATTGTGGTCTGGCGCAACAAGGATGGCCAGGTGCAGGCGCTGGAAGATCGTTGTCCGCACCGTGGCGCGCGTCTGTCGATGGGCTGGAATCTGGGCGATCGTATCGCCTGCTGGTATCACGGCGTGGAAGTGGCGGGCAACGGCGAAGTGAAGGATGTGCCTGCGGTGGACAAATGTCCGCTGGTCGGCCAGCAGTGTGTGCGCAGCTACAACGTGCAGGAAGTACACGGGGCCATCTTCCTTTGGTTTGGCGTTACCGCCGATCAGCAACCCGACGAACTGAGCTTCCCGGACGAACTGGCTGACACCGACGCCTACAGCAATTTTCTCTGCACCGCCGCGTGGAAATGCAATTACCAGTACGCACTGGAAAATGTGATGGACCCGATGCACGGCACCTATCTGCACTCTTCGTCGCACTCCATGGCGGAAGGGGATCGCAAAGCGGATATGGTTCTGCAGCCGACGAAAACCGGGTTTATCTTCGAGAAAAAAGGCCAGAGCGGCGTCAACTTCGACTGGGTTGAGCTGGGCAACAGCGGCACCTACTGGATGCGTTTGTCCATTCCTTATAAGAAGCGTTTCGGGCCGGGCGGTCACTTCTTCATTGTTGGCATGGTGGTGCCGGAAGATAACGATAACTGCCGCGTCTTCTTCTGGCGTATCCGCCGTGTGCAGGGCTGGCAGCGCGATATGTGGCGTTTCATGTACCGTAACCGTCTGGAAAAACTACACTGGGAAGTCCTTGAGCAGGACCGCGTGGTGCTGGAGAGCATGGCGCCAGATGCACGGGAACATGAATACCTTTACCAGCATGATGTGGGCCTTTCGCGCCTGCGCCGCATGATGCAAAAAGCGGCGAAAGAGCAGCTGGCGGCGCGTGAAGCTCAGCAGGGAGCCGCCTGATGAATGGGCTGCTGAACGGGAAACGCATCGTGGTGACCGGTGCCGCGCGTGGGCTGGGCTTTCATTTCGCGAAAGCCTGCGCAGAGCAGGGCGCAGCGGTGGTGATGTGCGACATCCTTCAGGGCGAGCTGGCTGAAAGCGCGCATGGCTTAAGTGAGAAGGGCTATGCGATTGAATCACACGTTATCGATCTGGCCGATCCGCTCTCCATTTCGCGGGTGTTCAGCACCATTGGCAAACAGGGACCGATCGACGGTCTGGTCAATAACGCGGCGATGGCGACCGGGGTCGGCGGCAAGGACATGCTTGATTACGATCCGGATCTGTGGGATCGGGTGATGAGCGTTAACGTCAAAGGCACCTGGCTGGTTACCCGGGATGCGGTACCGCTGCTGCGCGAAGGGGCAGCCATTGTCAATGTGGCTTCCGATACCGCGCTGTGGGGCGCGCCGCGTCTGATGGCCTACGTAGCCAGCAAGGGCGCCGTGATTGCCATGACCCGTTCAATGGCACGTGAGCTGGGTGAAAAACGCATTCGTATTAACGCCATCGCCCCGGGCTTAACCCGCGTCGAAGCGACGGAATATGTCCCTGCAGAGCGGCATCAGCTTTACGAAAACGGCCGGGCGCTCACCGGGGCGCAGCAGCCGGAAGACGTCACCGGCAGCGTGGTCTGGCTGTTAAGCGATCTGTCGCGGTTTATCACCGGACAGCTGATTCCGGTCAACGGCGGTTTTGTCTTTAACTGAGGTAAAGCAAATATGGCAAGCGATCACGAAGTGAAGTACCTGGTGCCGGGGCTGGAGCGAGGCTTACAGCTGCTGCTGGCTTTTGGCGAGCAGCACCGTGAACTGACCTTTGCCGAGCTGCACAGGCTGGTCGATATGCCGAAAGCCACCGCCTACCGCGTGGTACAAACGCTGGAATACATGGGTTTTCTGGAGCGCAACACGCGAACCAATACCTTCTCGCTTGGCATGAACGTCCTGCGTCTGGGCTTTGAATACATCGCCTCACTGGATGTGGCGCAGGTCGGTCAGCCGGTCATCGAGCAGCTGCGTGACGTCAGCCAGTGCAGCAGTCATCTGGCGATCCGTGACGGGCGCGACATCATCTATATCGCCCGCGTCAGCGCCGCCGGTTCTCGCATCAATCAGGTGAGCATTGGTACCCGTTTGCCGGTGCACTGCACGTCGCTGGGGCGCATGCTGCTGACCGATATTTCGCGAGCCGATTTCGAACAGCTGTTCCCGCACGAGCGTCTGCCGGGCAACACGCCGGGCCAGATCCACGACCGTGAAGCGTTGTGGCAGATGGTGCAGCAGGACAAAGCACGCGGCTATGTGATCGGCGAATCCTTCTTCCGTCATGGCATCTCCTCCATCGTTTATCCGGTGTATGACCGCAGCGGAAGGGTGGCGGCCGTGGTGAGCATTCTGGTGCCTTCGGAGGAGATCCCGCAGACCGATCGCGAGCGCCTGCAAAACGATGTCCGCATGGCGGCGGATAAAATTTCTGGCTTCTTAGGGTATTTGTCACAGGCCAGTTAAATCATCAGGTTAACGCCAGGCGCTTCATTGCGTCGGGCATGTTTTACGCCCAATCTGGGCCAGACGAGGCAACGAACGATGTGTATAACCGGAATTGAAAAGCTGGAATTTGGCGTCGAAAACCTGACGCACTGCGCCAAATTTATGCGTGATTTTGGCCTGACGGGCGATGCCAGCGGCCAGCGTTTTACTACCCTGAGCGGCGCGCGCGTGGAGCTTAATCCTGTCGACAGCCCTGACCTGCCGCCAGCGTTTGAAGCAGGAAATACGTTGCGCCGGATGACCTGGGCAGTCGCCACCCGGGACGATCTGGAGGCGCTGCGCCCGAAGCTTGAGAAGCAGCCCGGTTTTCGTGAGGTGGGCGACGCGCTGGAGTGCCGCGATCCGAACGGCATGACCCTGCGCGTACAGGTCAGCCATCAGGTGCCGGTGGAGCTGAACGTCGAGCCGATTAACCAGTGGGGCGATGCCCGCCGTATCGACACGCCAAGCCCGGTCTACGATCGTGCCCAGCCTATTAACGTGGGCCACGTGGTGTTCTTCGTGGAGGAGCTGGCGGCGGTGGAGACGTTCTACCGTGAGGTGCTTGGGTTTCAGGTGTCTGACCGCTACATCAACCGTGCGGTGTTCCTGCGCTGTGGCGTGCGCGGCGGGCATCACAACCTGTTCCTTCTTCAGCTGCCTAACCGTAAGCGGGGTCTGAACCACGTGGCCTTTACCGTACGCGACATTCACGAGGTGATCGGCGGTGGGATAGCGATGAACAAAAACGCCTGGAGCACCTTTATTGGCCCGGGGCGTCATCCGGTCTCCTCGGCCTATTTCTGGTACGTCAACAGCCCAACCGGCGGGGCGTTTGAATACTACACCAACGATGATTACCTCACCGAAAACTGGCAGCCGCGCGAGCTGGAACATTCGCTGGTGTCGTTCACCGAGTGGGCGGTAGAGGGTGGGATTGACCACGACACGCGCCGTCAGCAGAAAAAGCCGGAGGCGGTATGACCTCGCGCATTGTCATTATTGGCGGCGGTCAGGCAGGTGGCTGGGCGGCGAAAACCCTGCGTGACGAAGGCTTCGACGGCGAGATTTGCGTCGTGGCGGAAGAGGCGTGGGATTTCTACGAACGCCCGCCGCTGTCCAAGGCTGCGTTACTGGAGCCGGACGCGCCGCTACCGCGTCTCTTTCCTGAAGCGGCGCAACAGGCATTGAACCTGACATGGCGCCGGCCGGTGCGCGCGGAATCTCTCGATCGTCACGCGAAAACGGTGCGCTTAAGCAACGGTGAATGCCTTAGTTACAACATTCTTTTAATCGCTACCGGTGGTCGGGCGCGTCTGCCGGGCGACGCGTGGGCGGCCCACCCGCAGGTCTATACCCTGCGCCACTGGCAGGACGCACAGCGGCTGAAGGCGCGCCTGGCAGAGAGTCAAAACCTGGCGATTATCGGCGGAGGCTGGATTGGCCTGGAGATTGCGGCCTCCGCGCGTAAATGTGGCGTCGACGTGACGCTGTTTGAGCAGCAGCCCGCGCTGTGCATGCGTTCGGTGAGTGCCGAGGTATCGCAGCAGCTGGAAACACTTCACCGCGAACAGGGCGTGGATATCCGCACCGGCTGCGGAACGCTGGAGCTGGAAGATAACAATGGTCTGCCGGTCATTCACTGTGACGGCAAGCGTGAAACCTTTGATGCCGTGGTCGTCGGGATCGGTGTTGATCTCAATCTGGAGCTGGCGCGCGATGCGGGTCTGCAGACTGAGCGCGGGATCGTGGTGGACGCTCAGGGGCGAACGTCGGATCCGTTTATTTTTGCTGCCGGTGATGTGGCCCAGCACCATCACTATGGGCTGTGTATTCAGTCGTGGGCCTTTGCCCAGAATCAGGCGGTTGCCACGGCAAAGGCGATGCTCAATCCCGATGCCCCCGGCTATGACGACGCGCCGTGGCTGTGGTCGGATCAATACCAGCACAACATTCAGATCCTCGGTATTCCGCAGGCCGGCTGCACAACCCTTGCCCGGGATAATGCGCTGTTTTTCTCACTGGATGAAAACGGACGGTTGACCCAGCTGGTGGCGTTCAACGATGCGCGTACCGTCAAGCTGGCGAAGCGCTGGATGGCTGCCGGAAGGGATCTGTCCGATGTGCCGCTGGCTGACCCGACTTTTTCACTGATGTCATTGCGATAGCTAACCCGCACCCGTAGGGGGAGACATGACCACATTTGAGACTAACACCGCGCCGGTTGAGGCAAGCGGTGAGGGCACCCGCACGCCCGAAAAAGCGGTGCGCTGGGCCATCCCGCTGTCATTGCTGGCCTGCGTGCTGCTGGCATTTTTCGACAAAATCAGCATTGCGGCGCTCTTTTCCGACAGCCATTTTCAGCAGGCGATGGGCATTGATTTTGACACCACGCGCCTCGGCATTCTGATGAGCGCCTTCCTGCTGAGCTACGGCTTCTCATCGGTCTTTTTAAGCGGACTGGGGGACAAGATTGCACCGCTTCGCCTGCTCACCGGCATGATGGTGGTGTGGTGCGTGCTGATGGTAGCCATGGGGTTTACCCATAACTACACGGTCATGATCGTCCTGCGCATTTTGCTGGGCGTGGCAGAAGGGCCGCTGTTTCCGCTGGCGTTTGCCATTGTGCGGCATAACTTCCCGCAGCATCTGCAGGCGCGAGCCACCATGTTGTGGCTGCTGGGTACCCCGGTAGGCGCGGCGATTGGTTTCCCTCTCTCTATCTGGCTGCTGAATGCCTTCGGCTGGCAGAGCACCTTCTTTGTGATGGCGATGCTCACCGTGCCGGTGCTGGTGTTCGTGCGCATTGGCCTGCGCGGGATCCGTCTGGGTGCCAAACCGGCTGCGGATCGCGAATCACAGGAGGAACGACGTGCCGCGCGGCGCGAGCTGTTTGTCAGTCCGCACTTCTGGATTATCTGCATCTTTAACATCGCGTTTCTCACCTACCTGTGGGGGATCAACGGCTGGCTGCCGGGCTACCTGATTAAAGGGAAAGGCATTCATCTTGAACACGCGGGCTGGCTGTCGTCGATGCCGTTTATCGCCATGCTGGCGGGTGAGGTGATTGGCGCATGGCTTTCTGACCGGGTCGATAAACGCGCGGCGGCCTGCTTTATCTCGATGGCTGGCGCGGGGTTAGGCCTGACGGCGGTCATGCATCTTGATACCCCGCTGGCCGTTATCGCGGCGATGAGCTTTAGCACCTTTATGTGGGGCACCGGTGCGCCGAACATTTTCGCACTGCTGGCGAAGGCTACCCATCCCCGGGTGAGCGCGACGGCGGGCGGTATTTTCAACGGGCTGGGAAACTTTGCGGGCGCGCTGTCGCCGGCGGTGATGGGCGCGTTGATCGCCTTCACCCACAGCATGGATTCCGGGCTGATTTTTCTGGCGGTGATGGCGGCGGTGGGCTGCGTCCTGTTACTGCCGCTGCTGAGACGTTACTGAGGAGAGTGTCATGACTGATTCAACCGTAACTGCAAAACCAGGCATTAAACCTGACCATCTGACCATGGAAGAGTGGGTCGAGTCGCGCATTGCGCGCTTTGAAGGGCGTAAATATGACTGGAACGCGCTGAAGTTCCAGGCCGATTTCGATCCTAAATACCGCCGTGCGCAGATGCGCTACATCGGTACTGGGGCAACGGGTGTGGCAAGCGATACCAATACCGTGCCGGCTGAGCACTTTACCTTCTCCACCATGGTGCTGCCGTCGAAGTGCGAGGGACCATTGCATCTGCATGACGACGTGGAAGAGGTGTTCTTCATGCTTAAAGGGCAGATCACGCTGATGATCCAGGACGGCGATCACTACACCGAAACCGTGCTGCGCGAACGCGATCTGATCTCCGTTCCGCCGGGCATCTATCGCGGTCTGTTCAATCATGGTGAAGAAGAGGCGCTGATGTGCGTGATGCTCGGCACCAACAAGCCGGAAATCCCGACCTATCCGGCCGATCACCCGCTGTCGAAAGTGAAGCGGAACTAAGGGGGCGCGATGACGGGCTTTCGTGAACAGGGAAGCGGCATCCCGCTGATGCTGCTCCACGGCATCAGCTCCGGTGCTGCCTCCTGGCATAAACAGATGGCGCTGAACGGTTTTCGCGTGCTGGCGTGGGACATGCCCGGTTATGGCGAAAGCCCGATGCTGGCGGTTGAGCGCGCCAACGCGGGGGATTACGCCGACGCGCTGGCGGCCATGCTGGATCGCGCGGGCGTCTGGCAGGTCGTTCTGGTCGGGCATTCGCTTGGGGCCCTGGTGGCAAGCGCCTTTGCGGCGAAGTATCCCGAACGCGTACTGCATCTGGTACTGGCCGATGCCGCGCAGGGTTACGGCCAGGCCGAGCCGGCTCAGCGCGAACAGGTCTGGCGTAACCGGGAGCAGCAGATGGCGCTTGGGGGCGAGACCCTGGCGCAAACCCGGGCCGCTAAATTATTACGCCCGGGCGCGCGTGAGGACGATATTGCCACCGTTGCGGCGGGCATGCGCAAACTGCGCCCGGAAGGCTACCTCGCTGCCGCATGGATGCTGGCACATGACGATATTCACGGCTGGCTGAAGCGTTACGCCGGTGACTTTGAAGTCTGGTGCGGCGAGCAGGACGCCATTACCCAGCCTGAGCTGGTTCAGGGGCTGGCGCTACGTTACGGCATGCCGTTTACCGCGATTCCCCTGGCCGGGCACGCCAGCTATCTCGATAACGACGCGTTTTTTAATCAACAGCTTTTACGTATCAACGAAGAGGTGCGCGATGAATGCACAAATTGACGGGCGCGTAGCGGTAGTCACCGGCGGTTCTTCTGGCATTGGTTTTGAAACACTGCGCTTGCTGCTGGGCGAGGGGGCAAAAGTGGCGTTCTGTGGCCGCGACCCGGACCGGCTTGCCAGCGCGCATGCGTCGCTGCAAAACGAATTCCCTGATGGCGAGATTTTCTCTCACCGCTGCGACGTGCTGGACGCAGACCAGGTTCAGACCTTTGCCCAGGCCGTTAAGTCCCGCTTTGGCGGGACAGACTTGCTGATTAATAACGCCGGACAGGGGTATGTGGCGCACTTCAATGACACCCCGCGCGAGGCCTGGCTGCATGAAGCCGAACTGAAACTGTTTGGGGTGATTAACCCCGTGCAGGCTTTTCAGACGCAGCTGGAGCAATCGGACATTGCCTCCATTACCTGCGTGAACTCGCTGCTGGCGCTGCAGCCAGAGGAACACATGATTGCCACCTCCGCAGCACGTGCCGCGCTGCTCAACATGACGCTCACGCTCTCGAAAGAGCTGGTGAGTAAGGGCATCCGCGTGAATTCCATTTTGCTTGGCATGGTGGAATCCGGCCAGTGGCGGCGTCGCTTTGAGAACCGGTCGGATAAAAGTCAGAGTTGGCCGCAGTGGACGGCGGATATCGCCCGCAAACGCGGCATTCCGATGGCGCGTCTCGGTAAGCCGCAGGAGCCTGCGCAGGCTCTGCTGTTCCTCGCGTCGCCGCTGGCTTCGTTTACCACCGGTGCGGCGCTGGACGTTTCCGGCGGCTTCTGCCGTCATCTGTAAGGACACATCATGAAAAAAATCATGTTAATCGGCTACGGTGCCATGGCGCAGGCGGTCATTGAGCGTCTGCCCGAGCAGGTTGCCATCGGCTGGATCGTGGCGCGCGAGACGCATCATGCCGCGATTCGCCAGCAGTTTGGCGATGCGGTGGTGGCACTGACCTCGCCCGCATTATGTACGGATACTCCCGATCTGGTGCTGGAATGTGCCAGCCAGCAGGCGGTGGCGCAGTACGGGGAAGCGATTTTACGCCGTGGATGGCATCTGGCGGTGATCTCCACCGGCGCGCTGGCAGACAGCGCGCTGGAACAGCGTCTGCTTAACGCAGGCGGAAAGCTGACGTTGCTCTCCGGTGCGGTGGCGGGCATTGATGGCCTGGCAGCAGCAAAAGAGGGCGGGCTTGAGAAGGTGACCTACCAGTCGCGTAAAAGCCCGGCCAGCTGGCGCGGCAGCTATGCCGAGCAGCTTATCGATCTTAACGCCGTGTCCGAGGCGCAGATCTTCTTTGAAGGCAGCGCACGTGAAGCTGCACGACTGTTTCCGGCCAACGCCAACGTGGCGGCGACCGTGGCACTTGGCGGCGTGGGGATGGATGATACCCGCGTGCAACTGATGGTGGACCCGGCCACTCAACGCAATACCCACACGCTGCACGTCGAAGGGATGTTTGGCGAGTTCCATCTGGAGCTGAGCGGGCTACCGCTTGCCAGCAACCCCAAAACCTCCACCCTGGCGGCACTCAGCGCGGTTCGCGCCTGCCGTGAACTGACGCAGCGCTGAGGAGCGACGATGGACGATCTTAACATTTTCATTGGCGGCAACTGGCGGCGTGGCGGTGGTAACCTGATGCAGAGCCATTTCCCGGCAGACGGTGCGGTGAACGCCACGCTCCACGCGGCAAGCCTGGACGATCTGCAGGAGGCTATCGACGCCGGAGAGCGCGCGTGGCGCGATCCTGCCTGGCGTAACAGCCTGCCGCATACGCGTGCGAAGATCCTGCATAAGGTGGCGGATCTGATCGAATCCCGCGTCGATGAACTGGCCCGCATGCAGAGTCGCGACAACGGTAAACCGCTGGCGGAAGCGCGGGGGCTGGTGATGAGCGCGGCAGGCACGGCGCGTTATTTTGCCGCTGCCTGCGAGCTGCTGGAAGGTGAACTGCCGACCCCACGCCAGCCTGATGTGCTTACCCTCAGCCGATATGAACCGCTCGGCGTGGTGGCGGCTATCACGCCCTGGAATTCCCCCATTGCCAGCGAAATGCAGAAAGTGGCGCCGGCCATTGCTGCCGGTAACGCGGTGGTTCTCAAACCAGCCGAAGCCACCCCGCTGATGGCGCTGGAGCTGGCGCGTATTTTTGATCAGGCAGGCTTACCCGCCGGGCTGCTGAGCGTGCTGCCGGGCAAAGGCTCGGTGATTGGCGATGCGCTGGCGCGTCACCCGAAAGTGCGAAAAATCTCCTTTACCGGTGGCACCACCACGGGCCGTCATCTGGCGCACGTGGCGGCGGAAAAATTGATCCCGGCCTCGCTGGAACTGGGCGGTAAATCCCCGACCATTGTGCTGGAAGATGCCGACGTTGAGCTGGCTGCGCGCGGGATCTGCTACGGCATTTTCAGCTCGGCGGGTCAGGCCTGTATTGCCGGTTCGCGACTTTTTATCCATGAGCGCCTTTACGCCCCACTGATGGCGAGGCTGCTCGAATTAACGCGCGGCCTGCGGGTCGGGCATCCCTTTACCGACGGCACCCATGTGGGACCGCTGATTAACGACGCGCACCGCCAGAGCGTGCAGGCTTACGTTGAACTGGCAAAGCGTGAAGGGGGCCGCGTGCTGTGTGGCGGGGAGAGTCCTGCCGATCCACTGCTGGCAAACGGCAGTTACTTCCAGCCCACCATCATTGAAGGCCTGACCAACAGCGCGCGCGCCTGTCAGGAGGAGATCTTCGGCCCGGTGCTGGTGGCGATGCCTTTTAGCGATGAAGCCGCGTTGATCCGTGAGGCGAATGACTCCGTTTATGGCCTGGCTGCCGGGATCTGGACGCGGGATACCGGGCGCGCCCTGCGCCTGAGCGAGCAGCTTGAAGCGGGCACGGTGTGGATAAACACCTACAAAGTGTTTGCAATTTCGACCCCGTTCGGGGGCTTTAAAGAGAGCGGTCTGGGCCGCGAAAAGGGCATTCAGGGGCTGAAAGCCTGGATGCAGCAAAAGAGCATTTATCTGGCGACGGGTAATAGCGTCAACCACTGGTGCGACTGAGAAAGGGTGAGTAATGAGCGAAATGATAACCGTCGGCGACGCCATCGCCAGAACGCTGGAGCAGTATCAGGTTGAGGCCATCTACGGCGTCATCTCCATCCACAATTTACCCATCGCCGATGCGGTAGGGCAGCGCGGGAATATTCGCTTTGTGCCCGCACGTGGCGAAGCGGGGTCGGTCACCATGGCCGATGCCCACGGCCGTTTTTCCGGGCTCGGTGTGGCGCTGACCAGTACCGGCGCCGGGGCGGGTAACGCCGTCGGCGCGCTGGTGGAAGCCATGAATGCCTGCACGCCGCTGCTGCACATCACCGGTCAGGTGGAAAAAGCCTGGCTGGATGCCGACACCGGTTTTATCCACGAAACCCGCGACCAGCTGACCTTCCTGAAGGCCAGCTCAAAACGGGCATACCGCATTAGCAATGCAAACCAGGCGATAGCGATCCTTCACAAGGCCATTCAGGAGGCGCAAACTCCGCCGTGCGGGCCGGTCTCCGTGGAGATCCCGATTGATATTCAGGGGGCGAAAATCCCCGTGTCGCTGATCACCGCTCCGGTGAAACCGACGTCGGTTTCTGCGGTTGATACGGCAGTGGTCGACACGCTGTGGGCGCAGCTTAAACAGGCCAGACAGCCGCTGCTGTGGCTGGGGGGCGGAGCGCTCGGTAGCGCTGATGCGGTAAAAAAACTGGCGGATGCGGGAGTGACGGTTATCTCCAGCACCCACGCGCGCGGCGTGCTGCCGGACAGCCATCGCGCCAGCCTGCGGGCGTTTCATAACTCGCCGTCAGTTGAGGCGTTGATTGCCCAGTGCGACTTTACGCTGGTCGCTGGCTCACGCCTGCGCAGCAACGAAACCCGCTCGTGGACGCTTGAATTACCGCATCCCCGCGTCCAGATTGATATCGACCCCGCGGCGGCGAGCCGCAACTATCTGATGGACACAACCCTTGTGGCCGACTGCGCGGCGCTGTTAACCGCGCTGGCGGCTAAAACTCAGGGGCGTGAATGGGGCGATGCACAGTGGGATACACAGGTGCAGCAGGCGCTGGCGAAAGCCGTTGCGGGACTGCGTGAGCAGTGCGGTGCTTATGCGAAGCTCAACGACGCCATCGAGAACGCGCTGCCGCAAGATGGCCTGCTGGTCCGTGATATCACCGTATCCGGAAGCCTGTGGGGCAGCCGTTTGTTCCGCGCCAACGGACCGCTGATGAACATTCACTCGCTGGCAGGCGCCATCGGCATGGGGCTACCGATGGCGATTGGCACGGCGATTGCCAACCCGCAACGCAAAGTGGTGGGGCTGGTGGGCGATGGTGGCGTAAGCCTGAATCTGGGCGAGATGGCAACGCTGGCGCAGGAGAAGGCCAACGTGACGCTGCTGGTGATGAATGACGGCGGTTACGGCGTCATGCGCGGCATTCAGGATAAGTATTTCGGCGGGCGTCAGTATTATAACGAGCTGCATACCCCGGACTTTACGCAGCTGGCGCATGCGATGGGGTTACAGGCGTGGAGCGTCGAACGGGCGGAGGATTTTGACGCGGTGATGAACGAAGCGCTTGCCATGCCAGGACCGTCGGTAGTGGAAGTGCGGATGGGACAGATTGGCGCGCTGAAGTTTGCCGGGCCGCCGCAGAAGACGTTGTACTAAGCGTGTTTACCCTCACTTCCGCCCTCTCCCTTAGGGAGAAGGGCGGGTGAGGGGCTTAATCAGAACACGTTAAACGGGTATTCCACGTACGCGCGGATCTCATCCCCGCCCACGTTATAGTCGCTGGCGTTGCTGGACACGCGCAGGACGGAGTAACGGAGTTTCAGTTTCAGATCTTTAGCCGGGCCGTCCTGCACCTGATACTGGATCTGGTTAAACCACTCATGCTCTTTACCGTTGCTGGTTTCAGAGGTCTTGATATTGTCGCCACGCACGTAAGCTGTGGTCCAGCTCAGGCCCGGTAAACCCAGACCGCCGAAGTCCAGTGCGTAAGAAGCCTGCCATGAGCGCTCATCTTCGCCGTTGAAATCAGACCAGTAAGAGTTCGCCAGCCAGATGGTATTGCCGCCGTCACCTACGCCACCCTGATCGCGATAGCTGCCATAGTGATAGCCGGTGCTGCCGCTGCTCTGCTGATACGCCACCTTGAAGGTATGAATATCCCAGATGTAGCTTGCCGCCAGGCTCCAGATGCTATTGCTGCGTCCGGTATCAAGGCTGTCTGCGTAGCGCTGATCCAGGCGTGAGTTATAGCCGTTGAAATCGAGCACCAGCTGTTGCCCGGTGCTGAACGGCTGTTTGAAGTTCATTCCCAGGTACTGCTTGTTCATCACCTCTTCCACATGAGAGGCATACAGCGCACCGCTGAACTGGTCGTTGAACTGGTAGCTCGCACCGCCGAAGGAGAGGCTCTTCAGGCCGCTGTCGTGACGGTCGTCACTTTTGCGCTGCTCATCGGTGAAGTAACCGGCGTTCACTTCCAGACCCGCGATCTCTTTTGAGGTCAGCATGGTGCCGGTAAAGCTTTCAAACAGCAGACGGGAATTGTCGGCATTAACAATCGGTAATTCCGGACGCTGGTTACCGTAGCTCAGCACGGTATTGGAAATACGCATTTTTGCTGTGGCGCCAAATTTCGCCAGATCGGATTTAGCCCGGCCATCGTCTTCCTGTTTAAAGAAGTCAATGCCGCCCGCGCCGCTCTTTCCACGACCGCCGTCCAGACGCACGCCATACTGGGCAATGCCGTCCACACCAAAGCCAACCAGCCCTTCGGTATAGCCGGATTCAAACGTGGCAACGATACCCTGACCCCATTCGGCTTTGTCCTGCTGGCCCTGATGATAATCACGGCTGATATACGCATTGCGTAAAAACAGATCTAAATGGCTGTCGTCAACAAACCCTTTGCTGTCGGATTGCTGGCTTGCAACGGCGGGTAATGCGGCGAATAAACTTAACGCAATTAATGATAATTCTTTTTTCACGGAGGGAACGTCTCTGTCTTAATATTGTAAATTGAATTACTGCGAGCTCGATAATTACCCGAATGGTAAATGATTGCAATAATTATGTGACGAGACGTTTCAGGGCAATAAGCCAGTGTTTGCGCGGCTTAGAAAGGTACTCAAGCGCTATTACCGATATGTGCGGTTAAATTAACAATTCATGCGAAATAAAAAGGAGGCAAATATGCCTCCTTTCGAATTATTTAATTCCGTCTGCGGCCATACGGTCGCGAATATGCTGTGCGCGCTCTTCTGACGCCGGGTGGTCATCAAACATAGAACTCTGGCGACCGGCTTCCAGTTTGGCCAGTTTTTCGAAGCTGGTGGCTAAACCTGATGGATTAATGCCGCGTTTGCGCAACAGATCGTAGGAGTAGTCATCCGCTTCGGATTCCTGACGCTGCGAGAACTGAGAGTTAACCAGCTTTTCACCCACATCGCCAAGCTGCGACTGTGACAGGCTGCCGACGATACCGCCCGTAGACGCCGCCGCGGCGCGGATGGCGTTAGTGCCTAACGCAACCTGCATGCCTTTCTTCACGTGGCCAAGTGCAACGTGGCCCATTTCATGGCCGATAACCGCTTCAACTTCGTTGTCGGTCATCATATCCATCAGCCCGCTGTAAACGCGGATGCAGCCGTTCGCCATCGCGAAGGCGTTTACATCTTTGGCCATGTACACCTTATAGTTCACCGGCTGGCCATTAATGTTATCACCCAGCGCGGAGGCTATCTTATTCAGACGCTGCGTGTAGGTACTATTGGCCGGGGCAAGCGTGGCTTTTCCGTCCATATCTTTACAGGCCTGGTCGCTCAGCGCTTTAACCTGTGCGTCGCTCAGGGAGTAGGCCTGAAAGGCTTCTGCGCCTGAGGACATCAGGCCGTTAGAATCCATATTCTGACAGCCGCTCAGCAGGAGCGTTGTACCCAGGGCCAGCACTATTGCACGCATTTTCATGATGTCGCTTCCGTACTCGTTAATCTGAATAAAATCTGAAAAGTGCACCGGCAACGAAGCCGGGGTCGGGCTAAGTATAAGGAATATCTACGGGGCCGGGCGAGCAGATTGCGCAACATGCGAGCATGATCCAGAGATTTCTTAAGCTGCAAAAGAATGCTCCATGTACATGACATGCCGCTTGGGTTACATTGTTGGCACTTTTTTCCGGCGTAGCCCAAAACGCGCTGTCGTCAAGGGCATGGCCTTTAACAGTCCGATCTGGAGTTAAAATGTCCTCACGTAAAGAGCTTGCTAATGCTATTCGTGCGCTGAGCATGGACGCAGTACAGAAAGCCAAATCCGGCCACCCGGGCGCCCCTATGGGGATGGCTGATATCGCCGAAGTCCTGTGGCGCGATTTCCTGAACCACAACCCGCAGAACCCTTCCTGGGCTGACCGCGACCGTTTCGTGCTGTCTAATGGCCACGGCTCAATGCTGATCTATAGCCTGTTGCACCTCACTGGCTACGATCTGCCAATTGAAGAGCTGAAAAACTTCCGCCAGCTGCACTCCAAAACGCCAGGTCACCCGGAAGTGGGTTACACCGCAGGTGTAGAAACCACCACCGGCCCGCTGGGTCAGGGTATTGCTAACGCGGTGGGTATGGCGATTGCCGAGAAAACCCTGGCCGCGCAGTTCAACCGTCCAGGCCATGACATTGTTGACCACTTCACCTACGCATTCATGGGCGACGGCTGCATGATGGAAGGCATTTCTCACGAAGTGTGCTCCCTGGCAGGTACCCTGAAGCTGGGCAAACTGGTTGCGTTCTATGACGACAACGGCATCTCCATCGACGGTCACGTTGAAGGCTGGTTCACTGACGACACCGCGAAGCGTTTCGAAGCTTACGGCTGGCACGTTGTGCGTGGCGTTGACGGTCACGATGCTGACTCGATTAAACGTGCAGTAGAAGAAGCGCGCGCTGTGACGGACAAGCCGTCACTGCTGATGTGCAAAACCATCATTGGTTTCGGTTCTCCGAACAAAGCGGGTACCCACGATTCCCACGGTGCGCCACTGGGCGACGCGGAAATCGCTCTGACGCGCGAAGCGCTGGGCTGGAAATATCCTGCTTTCGAAATCCCATCTGAAATTTACGCGCAGTGGGATGCTAAAGAAGTGGGTCAGGCGAAAGAATCCGCATGGAACGAGAAGTTCGCTGCCTATGCGAAAGCCTTCCCACAGGAAGCGGCTGAATTTACCCGTCGTATGAAGGGTGACATGCCGTCTGACTTCGACGCCAAAGCGAACGAGTTCATTGCTAAACTGCAGGCGAACCCATCCAAAATCGCCAGCCGTAAAGCCTCTCAGAATGCGATTGAAGCGTTCGGTCCGCTGCTGCCAGAATTCCTGGGCGGCTCCGCTGACCTGGCGCCATCTAACCTGACAATCTGGTCTGGTTCTAAAGCAATCAACGAAGACACTGCCGGTAACTACATCCACTACGGTGTGCGTGAATTCGGTATGACCGCGATTGCGAACGGTATCTCCCTGCACGGTGGTTTCCTGCCGTACACCTCTACCTTCCTGATGTTTGTCGAGTACGCGCGTAACGCCGTGCGTATGGCTGCGCTGATGAAACAGCGTCAGGTGATGGTCTACACCCACGACTCCATCGGTCTGGGCGAAGATGGTCCAACTCACCAGCCGGTAGAGCAGGTGGCTTCCCTGCGCGTGACGCCAAACATGAGCACATGGCGTCCATGTGACCAGGTTGAGTCCGCCGTGGCGTGGAAATACGGTGTTGAGCGTCAGGACGGTCCAACCGCACTGATCCTCTCCCGTCAGAACCTGGCACAGCAGGAGCGTACTCCAGAGCAGCTGGCGAACATCGCCCGTGGTGGTTACGTGCTGAAAGATTGCGCGGGTCAGCCAGAGCTGATCTTCATCGCGACCGGTTCTGAAGTTGAGCTGGCTGTTGCCGCATGGGAAAAACTGTCTGCCGAAGGCGTTAAAGCGCGCGTGGTTTCCATGCCGTCTACCGATGCGTTCGACAAGCAGGATGACGCCTACCGCGAATCCGTACTGCCTAAAGCCGTTACCGCGCGCGTGGCAGTAGAAGCGGGTATCGCTGACTACTGGTTCAAATATGTGGGCCTGAACGGTGCAATCGTCGGCATGACCACCTTTGGTGAATCTGCTCCGGCAGAGCTGCTGTTCGAAGAGTTCGGCTTCACCGTTGAAAACGTTGTCGCGAAAGCAAAAGAACTGCTGTAATCGTTTGTAGGGTAGGGGCGCGAGCCCCTGTCCGTGCTCCCACTGAGAAGAGGGCGCAAACACCCTAAACGGTAACCTTTGGGTTACCGTTTTGTTTTTTTCACGCAATCCGCCTTATATGTCCACTATTCCTCAAACATGTAACGTTCCTGTGAATTATTCCATCCAAAATGTGACGCAAGTCATATAGCGCGCTTATTGCTCTGGACAGACATTCCTTTTATTCCCTGATTCGCTTATTCTAGCTGAAGCGTTTCAGTCGATTAAATGTTCGACAATTGACCAATCAATCGCAGTTTGTGACAGCAAGGATTCCCCTTCGGGCGTAGCTGGATTACTCTTTCAGCCACCTCAAACTCAGGGATAGCTTTGCAGGAGATCTATGACCGTACGCGTAGCGATTAATGGCTTCGGTCGCATCGGGCGTAACGTGGTTCGTGCTTTATATGAATCCGGGCGTCGGGCGGAAATAACCGTGGTGGCTATCAACGAACTGGCGGATGCTGCGGGCATGGCGCATTTGTTGAAATATGACACCAGCCACGGACGCTTTGCCTGGGATGTTCGCCAGGAAAGAGATCAGCTGTTTGTCGGCGACGATGCCATCCGCGTGCTGCATGAGAGCAGTATTGCCGGGCTACCGTGGCGTGAACTGGGTGTGGATATCGTACTTGACTGTACTGGCGTATACGGTAACCGCGAGCATGGCGAAGCGCATCTGACAGCAGGTGCGAAAAAAGTCCTGTTTTCCCATCCTGGCAGCAACGACCTCGACGCGACCGTCGTATTTGGCGTGAATCAGCATGAGCTGCAAGCCGAACACCGCATTGTTTCCAACGCCTCCTGCACCACCAACTGCATTATTCCGGTCATCAAACTGTTAGACGATGCGTATGGCATTGAATCCGGCACCGTAACCACGATTCATTCAGCGATGCACGATCAGCAGGTGATTGACGCCTACCATCCGGACTTACGACGCACGCGAGCCGCGAGCCAGTCAATCATTCCGGTGGACACAAAACTGGCGGCAGGTATCACCCGTTTTTTCCCGCAGTTTAACGATCGTTTTGAAGCAATTGCCGTACGTGTACCGACGATTAACGTCACCGCAATTGACCTGAGCGTGACGGTGAAAAAACCGGTAAAAGCCTGTGAAGTCAACCTGTTGCTGCAAAAAGCGGCACAGGGGGCATTTCATGGTATAGTTGACTATACGGAATTACCGTTGGTCTCAGTAGATTTTAACCACGACCCGCACAGCGCCATTGTCGATGGCACTCAAACGCGCGTCAGTGGCGCACACCTTATCAAGACGCTGGTCTGGTGTGATAACGAATGGGGCTTTGCTAACCGAATGCTCGACACCACGTTAGCAATGGCCGCTCAAGGTTTCAGGTAAGACGCATCGTGCGTCTGCAAAACTTTAAGAATCAACGAGAGGATTCACCATGTCTGTAATTAAGATGACCGATCTGGATCTGGCTGGTAAACGCGTTTTCATCCGTGCTGATCTGAACGTACCGGTTAAAGATGGCAAAGTGACCAGCGACGCGCGTATCCGTGCATCTCTGCCAACCATCGAACTGGCTCTGAAGCAGGGCGCTAAAGTGATGGTGACCTCCCACCTGGGTCGTCCAACTGAAGGCGAGTACAATGAAGAGTTCTCTCTGCTGCCAGTTGTTAATTACCTGAAAGACAAACTGTCCAACCCGGTTCGCCTGGTAAAAGATTACCTGGACGGCGTAGACATCGCTGCCGGTGAACTGGTTGTTCTGGAAAACGTTCGCTTCAACAAAGGCGAAAAGAAAGACGACGAAGCGCTGTCCAAAAAATACGCTGCACTGTGTGACGTATTCGTGATGGACGCTTTCGGTACTGCTCACCGTGCGCAGGCTTCAACCCACGGTATCGGTAAATTCGCAGACGTTGCGTGTGCCGGTCCTCTGCTGGCTGCTGAGCTGGACGCACTGGGTAAAGCGCTGAAAGAACCTGCTCGTCCAATGGTTGCAATCGTTGGTGGTTCTAAAGTTTCTACCAAACTGACCGTACTGGATTCGCTGTCTAAAATCGCTGACCAGCTGATCGTTGGCGGTGGTATCGCGAACACCTTCGTGGCGGCACAAGGCCATAACGTCGGTAAATCCCTGTACGAAGCGGATCTGGTTGACGAAGCAAAACGTCTGCTGACCACCTGCGATATCCCGGTTCCAACGGATGTTCGCGTCGCGACTGAGTTCTCTGAAACAGCGACAGCGACCCTGAAATCTGTTAACGACATCAAAGATGATGAGCAGATTCTGGACCTGGGCGACGTTTCTGCACAGAAACTGGCTGAAATCCTGAAAAACGCAAAAACTATCCTGTGGAATGGTCCTGTTGGCGTGTTCGAATTCCCGAACTTCCGCAAAGGTACTGAAATCGTTGCTAACGCTATCGCAGACAGCGAAGCGTTCTCTATCGCAGGCGGCGGTGATACGCTGGCAGCAATCGACCTGTTCGGTATTTCTGACAAGATCTCCTACATCTCCACTGGTGGCGGCGCATTCCTCGAGTTCGTGGAAGGCAAAGTACTGCCAGCAGTAGCAATGCTCGAAGAGCGCGCTAAGAAGTAAGCCATTCAAGGGCAGGGAAACCTGCCCAATTTTCAGCGCGCTTTAAGAGCTCGCACCTTTTCTAACGGCCGAAGATACAGGACTAAGCAACATGTCTAAAATTTTTGATTTCGTAAAACCTGGCGTGATCACTGGTGATGACGTTCAGAAAGTGTTCCAGGTAGCTAAAGAAAACAACTTCGCTCTGCCAGCAGTTAACTGCGTTGGTACCGACTCCATTAACGCCGTACTGGAAGCTGCTGCAAAAGTTAAAGCACCGGTTATCGTTCAGTTCTCTAACGGTGGCGCAGCATTCATCGCTGGTAAAGGCGTGAAAACTGACGTTCCTCAGGGCGCGGCAATCCTGGGCGCAATCTCTGGTGCGCACCATGTACACCAGATGGCTGAACACTACGGTGTTCCGGTTATCCTGCACACTGACCACTGCGCGAAGAAACTGCTGCCGTGGATCGACGGTCTGCTGGACGCGGGCGAAAAACACTTCGCAGCGACCGGTAAGCCACTGTTCTCTTCTCACATGATCGACCTGTCTGAAGAGTCCCTGCACGAAAACATCGAAATCTGCTCTAAGTACCTGGCGCGCATGGCCAAAATGGACATGACCCTGGAAATCGAACTGGGTTGCACCGGTGGTGAAGAAGACGGCGTGGACAACAGCCACATGGACGCTTCTGCACTGTACACCCAGCCAGAAGACGTTGATTACGCTTACACCGAGCTGAGCAAAATCAGCCCACGCTTCACCATCGCAGCGTCCTTCGGTAACGTACACGGCGTTTACAAACCAGGTAACGTGGTTCTGACCCCAACTATCCTGCGTGATTCTCAGGAATACGTTTCTAAGAAACACAACCTGCCGCACAACAGCCTGAACTTCGTCTTCCACGGCGGTTCCGGTTCTTCTGCTCAGGAAATCAAAGACTCCGTAAGCTACGGCGTAGTGAAAATGAACATCGATACCGACACCCAGTGGGCAACATGGGACGGTATCCTGCAGTACTACAAAACGAACGAAGCTTACCTGCAGGGCCAGCTGGGCAACCCGAAAGGCGAAGACCAGCCGAACAAGAAATACTACGATCCACGTGTATGGCTGCGTGCTGCGCAGACTTCCATGGTGGCGCGTCTGGAGCAGGCTTTCAAAGAACTGAACGCGGTTGACGTTCTGTAATTTAAGCTCCTCATAGCATCAGAAGGCCCGCGAATGCGGGCCTTTTTTTATGTTTTTTCAATGGTCTGCCCGGCCCGTTTATGTGATCTGTTTGGCAAAACCGGTCCTTTTTGTTTACCCTTTACTGACCTGCCTGTCTCCATGGGGGATGGATTTTGTGTTTTTGGGATAACAAAAGGAAGACTAAATGGAACAACTCGATGTTGTAGACAGCATCAATAATGCCGGTAACTGGCTGGTGCGCAACCAGGCGCTGCTGTTGAGCTATGCCGTTAACATCGTCGCGGCGATTGCCATCATCATTGTCGGGATGATCGTGGCGCGTATCGTATCAAACGCCGTAAACCGCGTGATGCTGGCGCGTCACATTGACGCTACTGTGGCTGACTTCCTCTCTGCACTGGTGCGCTACGGTATTATTGCCTTTACGCTGATTGCTGCACTGGGGCGTGTTGGCGTACAGACTGCCTCGGTGATTGCTGTTCTCGGTGCCGCCGGTCTGGCCATTGGTCTGGCACTGCAGGGGTCGCTCTCGAACCTGGCAGCGGGTGTGTTGCTGGTAACCTTCCGTCCGTTCCGCTCTGGCGAGTACGTTGACCTGGGCGGTATTGCCGGCACCGTACTGCAGGTGCAGATTTTCTCAACCACCCTGCGAACTGTGGATGGCCGTATCGTGGTGGTACCGAACGGGAAAATTATCGCGGGCAACATCATTAACTTCTCCCGCGAGCCGGTGCGTCGTAACGAGCTGATTATCAGCGTGGCGTATGACTCTGATATCGATCAGGTGAAATCGCTGATCGCCAATATCATTGCCTCCGACGATCGTATTTTGAAAGATAAAGAGCAGACCGTTCGCCTGAACGAGTTGGGGGCATCCTCCATCAACTTTGTCGTGCGCATCTGGAGCAAAAGCAGCGATCTGCAAAACGTTTACTGGGATGTTCTGGAACGTATCAAACGTGATTTTGATGCCAACGGGATCAGCTTCCCGTATCCACAGATGGACGTGAACCTTAAACGCGAAAAAGAAGCCGAGTAATCCTCTTCCTCAGCAGGCCCGGTGAGCGGCAACGCCACCGGGCCTTTTTATTAGCAATACTAATCACCAATTAATATTATCAATTTCCTCTAATAAGGTTCTCGCAGTATAGTCAGCTCCCAGGACAACTTGCTGAGAATTTATTCATGTTATCTTATTATTTTCAAGGCCTTGCATTAGGTGCGGCCATGATCCTTCCCCTTGGCCCGCAAAACGCGTTCGTGATGAACCAGGGCATTCGCCGTCAGTATCATCTCATGATTGCCCTGCTGTGCGCGGTGAGCGATTTGCTGCTGATCTGCGCCGGAATCTTTGGCGGCAGTGCGCTGCTGATGCAGTCTCCATGGCTTCTGGCGCTGGTGACCTGGGGTGGGGTAGCGTTCCTGCTGTGGTATGGGTTTGGGGCGCTGAAAACGGCAATGAGCAGCAATCTCGAACTGGCGAGCGCCGAGGTCATGAAGCAGGGCCGCTGGAAGATTATCGTCACCATGCTGGCGGTCACCTGGCTCAACCCGCACGTTTATCTGGATACCTTTGTGGTGCTGGGCAGCCTGGGTGGGCAGCTCGACGTTGAGCCAAAACGCTGGTTTGCCCTGGGTACCGTCAGCGCCTCATTCCTGTGGTTCTTCGGTCTCGCGATTCTGGCGGCATGGCTGGCCCCGCGTCTGCGTACCGCTAAAGCCCAGCGGATCATCAACACGCTGGTGGGCGTGGTGATGTGGTTTATTGCCTTTCAGCTGGCAAAAGAGGGGATTCATCATGTTCAGGAATTGCTCAACTAAGCGTTGTCTTATGGACAACTGAGCGAGAGCCGCTAAGCTTGCTGGCATGCGCCCTGTTGTTGGGCACTCTTCGCAACATGGAGGAATGACAGTGAAGTTTAAAGTGATGGCCCTGGCGGCATTAGTGAGTTTAGGTGCGGTGTCGGTGCAGGCAAGTGAATTGCCTGATGGCCCGCACATCGTCACTTCAGGCACCGCAAGCGTGGATGCGGTACCCGATGTTGCAACGCTGGCAATTGAAGTGAACGTGGCCGCGAAAGATGCCGCTTCTGCCAAGAAGCAGGCTGACGATCGTGTTGCGCAATATCTCTCTTTCCTGGAGCAGAACGGTGTCGCTAAAAAAGACATCAGCTCTGCCAACCTGCGTACCCAGCCTGATTACGACTACCAGAACGGTAAAAGCATCCTGAAAGGCTACCGTGCCGTGCGCACCGTTGAAGTGACCGTGCGTCAGCTCGATAAACTGAACTCGCTGCTGGATGGCGCGCTGAAAGCGGGTCTGAACGAAATTCGTTCCGTCTCACTGGGCGTTGCGCAACCGGAAAAATACAAAGACCAGGCGCGTAAAGCCGCCATTGATGATGCAATCCATCAGGCGCAACAGCTGGCGTCCGGGTTCAACAGTAAGCTCGGTCCGGTATACAGCGTGCGTTACCACGTCTCAAATTATCAGCCAAGCCCGATGGTACGGATGATGAAGGCCGACGCGGCGCCGGTGTCTGCTCAGGAAACTTATGAGCAGCCGACGATTCAGTTCGACGATCAGGTTGATGTGGTGTTCCAGCTGCAGCCGACCCAAAGTCAGCAGACTGAGCCGGCAAAAGCGCAGTAATCTGTCTTCACAATTCCCCTCTCCCGTCAGGAGAGGGGAATTGTTCCTTAATCCTGTCTCAACACCTTATGCCCATACGCCAGCAGCGCGTCGGTGACGTTGCGCATCATGCGGCTTTCTGGCGAAAAACGGTGCCAGTAGAGCATCCGGCGCTGATACAGCCCCGGCGTTAAGTCAATCAGCTCACCGCTTTTCAACTCTTTCTCTATCTGCAGGTGCGGGATCATACAGCAGGTCGTGCCCTGACGTGCGAGCTGCACAAACGCTTCAGACGAGTTCACGATATGACATGGCACGCTGCCCGGCGGCAGATCGAAGTTTTGCTGCAGGAAGGCCTGATGCATATCGTCCAGATGGTCGAACGCTACCGCAGGGGCTTTCAGCAGCGCGGCGCGGGTGACGCCGTTCGGGAAGTAGCGCTCGGCAAACGCTTTTGAGCCGACAAACAGATAGTCCAGTGCGCCCAGCTGATCGACAAGACAGCTCGGCAGCGCCTGAGGCTGGATACTGACCGCCCCAACCACTTCACCGCGACGCAGGCGCTCCTGCGTACGGGTTTCATCTTCAACCTGCAGATTCAGGCGAATCGGGGAGTCCGCTAACACCGGCGCAAGGGCCGGCAACAGCCAGGTTGCCAGACTGTCGGCGTTCACCGCCAGCGAGAGCAGCAGCGGCGTTGAGCCGGTCTGTTCGTCACCCAGCCACTCATCTTCGAGCAGTTCAACCTGGCGCAGCAGGGCGAGGAGCTTTTGCCCTTGCTCCGTTGGACGCGGTGGAACAGTACGTACCAGCAGAGGCTGCCCGAACATGTTTTCCAGCTGCTTGATGCGTTGTGATACGGCGGACTGAGTGATACAAAGCTTTTGCGCTGCGCGCTCAAAACCGCGTTCACGAATAACTGCATCAAGTGCCTGTAGTGTTCTGTAGTCCGGACGTTTCATTGCTCTGGCTGACTCCTTAATTTTGCTTAATCTGCACTATGACACAATTTTCCCTTCGTGGCAGACGAAATCCATCCGACGTGTTCTATAATGCGGCCTACGTTTTCACACCACAGGCTAAACGATCATGACGCAGGATGAACTGAAAAAAGCAGTAGGATGGGCCGCTCTCCAGTATGTGCAACCGGGTACCATTGTCGGTGTTGGTACGGGCTCGACGGCGGCACACTTTATCGATGCGCTGGGCACGATGAAAGGGCAGATCGAGGGCGCAGTTTCCAGCTCCGACGCTTCCACGGAAAAGCTGAAAAGCCTTGGCATCACCGTTTTCGATCTGAATGAAGTTGACCGTCTTGGCATCTACGTTGATGGCGCGGATGAAATCAACGGCCATATGCAGATGATCAAAGGCGGCGGTGCGGCGCTGACGCGTGAAAAAATCATCGCCTCCGTGGCGGATAAATTCATCTGTATCGCCGATGCGTCAAAGCAGGTTGATATCCTGGGTAAATTCCCGCTGCCGGTAGAAGTGATCCCAATGGCGCGTAGCGCTGTGGCGCGTGAACTGGTGAGACTGGGTGGACGCCCGGAATATCGTCAGGGCGTCATCACTGATAACGGCAACGTGATCCTCGACGTTCACGGTCTGGAAATTCTCGACGCCATTGCGCTGGAAAATGCCATTAACGGTATTCCAGGCGTAGTGACTGTGGGGTTATTCGCCAACCGTGGCGCGGATGTCGCGCTGATCGGCACGGCAGATGGCGTGCAAACCATCGTAAAATGATCTGATGGGGGGAGCCCTCCCCCCGCTAAAAAAATTTTGAAAAGCTAAATTCGGTGACTTGTGTCACGCTTTTTACCTCTCGTTTGCCGATCCTGCCGCATTCGCAAATTTCTACAGCATTTTCCTCTGTCATTTTGCTCTGTATGACTTTTCTTCAGAGTGCCGACGCAAACGTTCATATTGCTGCAATAGTTTTTTTTGATATGTTGGCTACAGCGGATTTTAATCCAGCACAACATCAGTTCAGACAAAAACAGGGTCGGGTAAGGTAAATGGCAAAGGTATCACTGGAGAAAGACAAGATTAAATTCCTGCTGGTTGAGGGCGTGCATCAGAAAGCGCTTGATAGCCTTCGTGCAGCAGGTTACACCAACATCGAATTTCACAAAGGCGCGCTGGACACCGAAGAGCTGAAAGCGTCCATCCGTGATGCCCATTTCATTGGCCTGCGATCCCGTACCCAACTGACTGAAGACGTGATTGCCGCGGCGGAAAAGTTGGTTGCCATCGGCTGTTTCTGCATCGGTACCAACCAGGTTGATCTGAATGCCGCCGCAAAACGCGGTGTGCCTGTCTTTAACGCCCCGTTCTCCAACACCCGTTCCGTGGCGGAGTTAGTGATTGGCGAGCTGCTGCTGTTGCTGCGTGGTATTCCGGAAGCTAACGCCAAAGCGCACCGCGGCGTGTGGAACAAACTGGCTGCGGGTTCATACGAAGCCCGTGGTAAAAAACTCGGTATCATCGGCTATGGTCACATCGGTACTCAGCTGGGGATCCTGGCTGAATCCCTGGGGATGCATGTCTATTTTTATGATATCGAAAGCAAACTGCCGTTGGGCAACGCCACTCAGGTTCAACACCTCTCTGACCTGCTGAACATGAGCGACGTGGTCAGCCTGCATGTGCCGGAAAATGCGTCGACGAAAAACATGATGGGTGCTGAGGAACTGGCGCTGATGAAGCCGGGGTCACTGCTGATCAACGCCGCGCGCGGTACGGTTGTCGATATTCCGGCGCTGTGCGATGCGCTGAAGCGTAAGCATCTGGCGGGGGCGGCAATCGACGTCTTCCCGACTGAGCCTGCTACCAACAGCGATCCGTTCACCTCTCCGCTGTGCGAATTCGACAACGTGATCCTGACGCCGCACATCGGCGGCTCGACGCAGGAAGCGCAGGAAAATATCGGTCTGGAAGTCGCGGGCAAGCTGAGCAAATACTCCGACAACGGTTCTACGCTCTCTGCCGTGAACTTCCCGGAAGTGTCTCTGCCGTTGCACGGTGGCCGTCGTCTGCTGCACATCCATGAAAACCGTCCGGGCGTGCTGACTGCAATCAACCAGATCTTTGCCGAGCAGAGCGTCAACATTGCCGCGCAGTATCTGCAAACGAACTCTCAGATGGGTTACGTGGTAATTGATATTGAAGCGGACGAAGATGTAGCGGAAAAAGCGCTGCAGAGCATGAAGGCCATTCCGGGTACCATTCGCGCCCGTCTGCTGTACTGATTCTGTTTCTGTGAGCATAAAGCCGGGTCGCTACCCGGCTTTATTTTACCAGCGCCAGGTTTTGCCCGGCGTCACTACCGCCGGCAGCGGAATATCCCACTTCTCTACCGGCAAGGCTTCGACGCCCTGACAGTCATGTGCGTACCCCACAGGCTGTAAATGATACTGCTGCCAGTTTTGCAGCGTCCTGTCATAAAAACCGCCCCCCATCCCTAAGCGCTGACCCTGCTCATCAAACGCCACCAGCGGCGTGATCAGTACATCCAGTTCTGAGAGGGGGAGGACGTCGCGGACGTCGAGTTTTGGTTCGGTGATTTTCAGACGATTCACCACCAGTTCGCTGTGCGGATGGTAGTGTAAAAACAGCAGATTTCCCTGGCTAAACGGATGCAGCACCGGCAGGTACACTCTTTTCCCGGCGCGCCACAGCTGTTCTATCAGCGGTTGAGTATCCAGCTCGCCATCAAACGAGAGGAACAGGGCGACGGTACGCGCCATCACAACAGGGGGATAGGCCATCATACGGGCTGCGCCTTGCTGGGCAAACTGTGCTTGCTGTTCGGGAGTTAACGCACGACGGCGTTGACGCATGAGCTGACGGATGTCCTGGCGTGAGGAAGATACTTCAGGGAGTTGGGTCATGGTAGTCGGTAGAAGAAAAAGAGAGGGAATCTCCGAGATGCCGCCGCAGGCTGTAACCCTTGAACCCTTGGTTCAAGGTGAATGTGTCGTCATAGTTTTAAGGCTTCTCGGACGAACCGAGCATGCTCACCAACCATGGAGCGCCACATTCTTGTGGTATGAAATATCGGCTCAGGGGACTGGCCCGCTTGCGAACATCTCAGAGAAATTTTGTCTTCACAGTTACTCTACCATAGTCAACTGAGAAGTGTTATTCAAACTTTGGTCCCGGTCTTTCGGGATTGCGACCTTGATCAAGCAATGCCTGTTCAATGGTCTGCTGGAGCATTTTAATGCGCTGCTCCATGCTTGCCGCGTAATCGCGGGTCTTCGCTTTTTCCTGAGTCAGTTCATAACTGATGTTCAACGCGGCGATGAAAACCAGCTGCTCAGTATTTGTGACTCTAGTGCGTTCTTTGAGATCTTGCAACCGCTGATTCAAATCGTCCGCAGCCTGATTCAAGGCATCCCTTTGTTCAGGCGGACAATTCACTCGCAGTGAACGGCCAAAAATCTGGAGATCGACGGGTTGTGCAGACATGCCACCTTCCTGCTGATTGACTGCGCTGCCTTCGCTTACTGCCCCGGGGGCTGCGAAGGGGCGACACTATAGCTACCCTGATGTGAAGATACAAGCCCTTTTCTGGTATCACCAGGGTCCAAAGTGGTAGCATATCATGAATATTCCTCCCAACGATGACGAATGCGCATGTCTATACAGAACGAAATGCCTGGTTACAAGGATTTAAACCAGTTACTGAACCAGCAGGGAGTCGGTTTAACCTCTGCGGAAATGCACGGTCTGATCAGTGGCATGCTGTGCGGCGGAAACAGCGACAGCTCATGGCAGCCGCTGATCCACGACCTGACGAACGAAGGGCTGGCGTTTGGTCACGAGCTGGCGGAAGCCGTGCGTAAAATGCACTCCGCGATCAGCGATTCGCTGGAAGACGATGGCTTCCTTTTTCAGCTTTATCTGCCTGAAGGTGATGACGTCAGCGTCTTCGATCGTGCCGATGCGCTCGCAGGTTGGGTCAACCACTACCTGTTGGGGCTGGGCGTCACGCAGCCGAAACTCGATAAAGTGACCGGCGAAGCGGGTGAGGCGATCGACGATCTGCGTAACATTGCGCAGTTGGGCTACGATGAAGACGAAGACCAGGAAGAGCTGGAAATGTCTCTCGAAGAGATCATCGAATACGTTCGCGTTGCTGCTTTGCTGTGCCACGACCACTTTACGCGTTCGCAGCCGACCGCGCCGGAAGTCCGCAAGCCAACCTTACATTAAGAAAAATAACGCACAGGAGGGTGTCATGGTTATCTCAAATCAAGAGTATTCGCGCCGTCGTCAGGCGCTGCTGGCCAATATGCAGCCGGGCAGCGCCGCGCTGATTTTTGCTGCGCCAGAAGTGACGCGCAGCGCCGACAGCGAATACCCCTATCGCCAGAGCAGCGATTTCTGGTACTTCACCGGCTTCAACGAGCCGGAAGCGGTACTGGTGCTGATTAAGAGTCATGACACCCACAACCACAGCGTGATTTTTAACCGCGTTCGCGATCTCACAGCCGAAATCTGGTTTGGCCGCCGCTTAGGGCAAGAGGCTGCGCCAGAGAAGCTGGGGGTGGATCGGGCGCTGGCATTCAGTGAAATCAACCAGCAGCTCTATCAACTGCTCAATGGCCTGGATGTGCTTTACCACGCGCAGGGCGAGTATGCGTATGCCGATGAGATTGTCTTTACCGCTCTGGATAAGCTGCGCAAAGGTTCGAGGCAGAATCTGTCCGCGCCAGCCACCCTGACGGACTGGCGTCCGGTGGTGCATGAGATGCGTCTGTTCAAATCGCCGGAAGAGCTGGACGTGATGCGCCGTGCGGGTGAAATCAGCGCGCTGGCGCACACCCGCGCCATGGAGAAATGCCGCCCGGGAATGTTTGAATACCAGCTGGAAGGGGAGATTCATCACGAATTTAACCGCCACGGCGCGCGTTATCCTTCTTACAACACCATTGTCGGCGGCGGTGAAAACGGCTGCATTCTGCACTACACCGAAAACGAAAGTGCGCTGCGCGATGGCGATCTGGTGTTGATTGACGCCGGATGCGAATTCCAGGGGTATGCGGGCGATATTACCCGTACGTTCCCGGTGAACGGTAAATTCACCCCCGCACAGCGCGCGGTGTATGACATCGTCCTCGAATCGCTCGAGACGGCGCTCAGGCTGTACCGTCCAGGCACGTCCATTCAGGAAGTGACCGGCGAAGTGGTGCGCATCATGATCACCGGTCTGGTGAAGCTCGGTATCCTGAAAGGCGACGTGGATACCCTGATTACCGAGAACGCGCATCGTCCGTACTTTATGCACGGCCTGAGCCACTGGCTAGGGCTGGATGTGCATGACGTGGGGGCATACGGTGCCGATCGTTCCCGCGTGCTGGAGCCAGGCATGGTATTAACCGTTGAGCCGGGGCTGTATATCGCGCCGGATGCCGACGTGCCGGAAGCATACCGTGGGATTGGCATTCGTATCGAAGATGACATCGTCATTACCGAAACCGGCAACGAAAACCTGACCGCCAGCGTCGTGAAAAATGCTGACGATATCGAGGCGCTGATGGCAGCGGCACGCGTATGAGCGTGATTATCGTTGGCGGCGGGATGACCGGAGCCACGCTGGCACTGGCCATCTCGCATTTTACGCAGGGAAAACTGCCGGTGCATCTGGTGGAGGCCGTTGCGCCAGAGGCCTCTGATCACCCCGGTTTTGATGCCCGCGCCATTGCACTGGCGCAGGGTACCTGTCAGCAACTCTCACGCATTGGCATCTGGCAGGCGATAGCCGACTGCGCGACGGCGATTAAAACCGTTCACGTCAGCGATCGCGGTCATGCCGGTTTCGTTACCCTGGATGCGCATGATTACCGTATAGATGCGCTGGGCCGGGTTGTGGAGCTGCACGACGTCGGGTTACGCCTGTTCCGCCTGCTTAAGGATGCGCCAGGCGTGACCCTGCATTGCCCGGCGCGTGTGGCCAGCTTTAGCCGCAGTGAAGCGTCGGTCAACGTGGTGCTGGAAAACGGTACCGTCCTTGAAGGCCAGCTTCTGGTAGCGGCAAACGGTTCGCGCTCTTCGCTCGGCACGCAGTGCGGCGTGGAGTGGCGACAACAGCCCTACGGGCAGGTGGCCGTCATTGCTAACGTTTCGACAGCGGGCGCTCACAACGGCCGCGCTTTTGAGCGTTTCACCCAGCATGGCCCGCTGGCGATGCTGCCCATGTCCCACGATCGCAGTTCGCTGGTATGGTGCCATCCGCAGGACAACGCGGCTGAGATACAGACCTGGTCTGACGAACGTTTTTGTACCGAGCTGCAAAAAGCCTTTGGCTGGCGGCTGGGACGTATTACCCACGCGGGAAAGCGGAGCGTATACCCGTTGTCGCTGACCACCGCCTCGCAGTCTATCTCCCATCGCATGGCGCTGGTCGGCAATGCCGCGCAGACATTGCATCCCATCGCCGGGCAGGGGTTTAACCTCGGGCTTCGCGACGTGATGAGCCTGGCAGAAACGCTTTCACAGGCGTGGAGCGAGCAAAAAGACTGTGGTGCCTGGTCGGTGCTCAGCCATTACCAGAAGCGACGCCGGGCAGATAAAGAGGCGACGATTGGTGTGACGGATGGTCTGGTGCACCTGTTTGCCAATCGCTGGGCACCCCTGGTTGCAGGCCGCAATCTTGGGCTGATGGCGATGGAATTATTCATTCCGGCACGTGACGTGCTGGCGCAGCGGACTCTTGGTTGGGTCGCGCGTTAAGGAGTTATCACCGTGCAAAATGTTGATGTCGCCATCGTTGGCGGCGGAATGGTAGGACTGGCGCTGGCCTGTGGTTTACAGGGCAGCGGCCTGCGCGTTGCGGTACTGGAGCAAAACGTACCTCAGCCTGTCGCGCAGGACGCGCCGCCGGAACTGCGCGTCTCGGCAATCAATGCGGCCAGTGAAAAGTTGCTGACGCACCTTGGCGTCTGGTCAGATATCGTGGCGCAGCGTGCCAGCTGTTATCACGGCATGGAAGTGTGGGACAAAGACAGCTTTGGACATATCGCGTTTGATGATGAAAGCATGGGCTACAGCCATCTGGGACACATCATCGAAAATGCCGTTATCCACCATGCTCTGTGGCAAAAAGCGCAGTCCTGCAGCGATGTCACGCTGCTGGCACCGGCGCAAATCCAGCAGGTCGCCTGGGGAGAAAACGACGCCTTTATCACCCTGCAAAGCGGTGACATGCTGACCGCGCGACTGGTTGTGGGCGCTGACGGTGCCAACTCCTGGCTGCGTAACAAGGCGGATATTCCGCTGACGTTCTGGGACTATCGCCATCATGCTCTGGTGGCAACGATTCGCACTGAAGAGCCGCACGGTGGGGTGGCACGCCAAATCTTCCACAATGACGGCATTCTGGCATTCCTGCCGTTGAGCGATCCGCACCTGTGTTCGATTGTCTGGTCTCTGGTTCCTGATAAAGCGCAACAGATGCAGGAGGCGACTCCCGAGGCGTTTAACCAGGCGCTGTGCGTCGCGTTTGATAACCGTCTTGGGCTATGCACCCTTGAGAGCGAGCGGCTGGTGTTCCCGTTAACCGGACGCTATGCGCGTCAGTTTGCGGCGCACCGTCTGGCGCTGGTGGGTGACGCGGCGCATACGATCCATCCGCTGGCCGGGCAGGGCGTGAACCTTGGCTTTATGGACGCGGCAGAGCTGGTAGAAGAGTTGCGTCGCCTGCATCGCGAAGGCAAAGATATCGGCCAGCATCTCTATCTGCGTCGCTACGAACGCAGCCGTAAGCACAGTGCAGCGCTGATGCTGGCAGGCATGCAGGGTTTCCGTGAGCTGTTTGCCGGCGCGAATCCAGCGAAAAAACTGCTGCGCGACCTCGGCCTTAAACTTGCCGATACCCTTCCGGGCGTAAAACCTCAACTCCTTCGCCAGGCGATGGGTCTTAACGACCTGCCGGACTGGCTGCGCTAATATAGACCCCCGTCACACTTTATTTTCCCGGCCTCTGCGCCGGGGAAATTCGCTCGTTTGAAATAATCTAATTTCACCGCATTTTTCGCATTAGAAAATATAATCTTACTATTTTTTTGTTACGTAAATTCCGCCCGTTTTTCCGCATGAAATATCACCATCTGCTAAATCCTGTTAGAGCAATGTTAATTTTATGCGGGTTTAATCGCAGTTTGCCAGTGAATAACTCTGTAAGCTTTTTCGTGTTTTTAGGTCATAAGCTAATGTGATGACCCGTTTTACCTTATGGTTAATCGCCGGTTTCGGTGGTAAGTTCAGGTAAAAGAGAACGTTTGCGTCGGGGTCCAGAAAGCGATCGCGGCGCCGGGTTTCGTGGCACTGTTCAGGTGTGCGAAACGCAAGACAGCCCTGCTTATTCAACGAGGAAAAGATGGCTCAACAGACTCCTTTGTACGAACAACACGTGTTATGCGGCGCACGCATGGTGGACTTCCATGGCTGGATGATGCCGCTGCACTACGGCTCGCAGATTGATGAGCACCACGCGGTGCGCACCGATGCCGGTATGTTCGACGTGTCACACATGACGATTGTCGACCTGCATGGCAGCCGCACCCGGGAGTTTTTACGTTATCTGCTGGCAAACGACGTCGCCAAACTGAAGACGCCAGGCAAAGCGCTCTACACCGGCATGCTGAATGCCTCCGGCGGCGTAATTGATGACCTCATCGTCTATTACTTCTCTGAAGATTTCTTCCGCCTCGTTGTAAACTCCGCCACCCGCGAAAAAGACCTCTCCTGGATTACCCAACACGCTGAACCTTACGCCATCGACATCACCGTCCGCGATGATCTGTCGCTGATCGCCGTGCAGGGGCCGAACGCGCAGTCTAAAGCCGCCTCTCTGTTCAGCGATGAGCAGCGTAAAGCCACCGACGGCATGAAGCCGTTCTTCGGCGTACAGGCGGGCGATCTGTTTATCGCGACCACCGGCTACACCGGTGAAGCGGGCTATGAAATTGCCATGCCGAATGAGAAAGCCGCCGATTTCTGGCGTGCGCTGGTGGAAGCCGGCGTTAAGCCGGCAGGTCTGGGCGCGCGCGATACGCTGCGTCTGGAAGCCGGTATGAACCTCTACGGGCAAGAGATGGATGAAGGCGTGTCACCGCTGGCGGCCAACATGGGCTGGACCATCGCCTGGGAACCGGCTGACCGTGAGTTTATTGGCCGTGAAGCGCTGGAAATGCAGCGTGAAAAGGGCACTGAACAACTGGTAGGCCTGGTGATGACCGAGAAAGGCGTGCTGCGCGGCGAGCTGCCGGTGCGTTTTACAGATGCTGACGGCAACCCGCGTGAAGGCGTGATCACCAGCGGTACCTTCTCCCCGACGCTGGGCTACAGTATTGCACTGGCGCGTGTTCCGGCGGGCATTGGCGAAACGGCAGTGGTGCAAATCCGCAACCGTGAAATGCCGGTCAACGTGACCAAACCGATTTTTGTTCGCGCCGGTAAGCCGGTCGCCTAATCATTTTTATCAGGAGAACTTCAATGAGCAATGTGCCAGCAGAACTGAAATACAGCAAAGAACACGAGTGGCTGCGCAAAGAGGCGGACGGCACTTACACCGTAGGGATCACCGAGCATGCGCAGGAGCTGCTGGGCGACATGGTGTTTGTTGACCTGCCTGAAGTCGGCGCATCCGTGGAAGCAGGCGATGACTGCGCCGTGGCCGAGTCCGTAAAAGCGGCTTCTGATATCTACGCCCCGGTAAGCGGTGAAATTGTTGCCGTGAACGACGCCCTGAGCGACTCCCCGGAGCTGGTGAACAGCGAGCCTTATGAAGGCGGCTGGATCTTCAAGATCAAAGCCAGCGACGAATCGCAGGTCGCCGCGCTGCTGGATGCCACCGCGTACGAAGCGCTGTTAGAAAACGAGTAAGCCTTAACCCTCTCCCCTTTGGGGGGAGGGTAGGGTGAGGGGAACAGACGACACCCTCACCCCAGCCCTCTCACTCCGGGAGAGGGAGAAAACACATTCACTGCACGTTTCAGGAACCATCGCTCATGACACAGACTTTAAGCCAGCTTGAAAACCGTGGCGCCTTCATTGAACGTCACATTGGGCCGGATGCTCAGCAACAGCAGGAGATGCTGAAGACAGTTGGCGCGGATTCATTAAATGCACTGATCGGCCAGATTGTGCCAAAAGACATCCAGCTTGCCACGCCGCCTCAGGTGGGTGAAGCCACCACTGAATTCGCCGCTCTGGCGGAGCTGAAGGCGATTGCCGGCCTGAACAAGCGCTATAAGTCTTATATTGGCATGGGCTACACCAACGTGCAGTTACCCCCGGTTATTCTGCGTAATATGCTGGAAAACCCGGGCTGGTACACCGCCTACACCCCGTATCAGCCAGAAGTTTCTCAGGGCCGTCTGGAAGCGCTGCTGAACTTCCAGCAGGTTACGCTGGATTTGACCGGCCTGGATATCGCGTCCGCTTCACTGCTGGATGAAGCCACCGCAGCCGCCGAAGCAATGGCAATGGCGAAGCGCGTGAGCAAACTGAAAAATGCCAACCGCTTCTTCGTGGCAGCGGACGTGCATCCGCAAACGCTTGATGTGGTTCGTACCCGTGCCGAAACCTTTGGTTTTGACGTGATTGTCGACGACGCCGACAAAGTCCTCGATCATCAGGATGTGTTTGGCGTGCTGCTGCAACAGGTCGGCACCACCGGTGACGTTCACGACTACAGCGCACTGATTGCTGAGCTGAAAGCCCGCAAAGTGGTTGTCAGCGTCGCGGCTGATTTTATGGCGCTGGTCCTGCTGACGGCTCCAGGTAAACAGGGCGCGGATATTGTTTTCGGTTCTGCACAACGCTTTGGTGTCCCGATGGGCTACGGTGGCCCACATGCGGCGTTCTTTGCCGCAAAAGATGAATTCAAACGCTCCATGCCTGGCCGTATCATCGGCGTATCAAAAGATGCCGCCGGTAACACCGCGCTGCGCATGGCAATGCAGACTCGCGAGCAGCATATTCGTCGTGAGAAAGCGAACTCCAACATCTGTACCTCGCAGGTCCTGCTGGCCAATATCGCCAGCCTGTACGCTGTCTTCCACGGTCCGGTTGGCCTGAAACGCATTGCCAGCCGTATTCACCGTCTGGCGGATATTCTGGCCTGTGGTCTGCAGCAGAAAGGCCTGAAACTGCGCCACGCCCATTACTTTGACACGCTGTGCGTTGAAGTGGCTGACAAAGCCGTGGTGCTGGCTCGTGCTGACGCGGCAGAGATCAACCTGCGTAGCGACATCCATAACGCGGTAGGCATTACCCTGGATGAAAGCACTACCCGCGAAGATATCGTAAACCTGTTTAACGTCTTGCTGGGCGATGCGCACGGCCTGGATATTGATACGCTCGATAAAGATGTCGCGCTCGACAGCCGCTCTATCCAGGAAAGCATGCTGCGTGATGATGCGATCCTGACTCACCCGGTGTTCAATCGCTACCACAGCGAAACCGAGATGATGCGCTATATGCACTCTCTGGAGCGCAAAGACCTGGCGCTGAACCAGGCGATGATCCCGCTGGGCTCCTGCACCATGAAGCTGAACGCTGCGGCAGAGATGATCCCAATCACCTGGCCTGAATTTTCCGAGCTGCACCCGTTCTGCCCACCAGAGCAGGCCGAAGGTTACCATCTGATGATCAACCAGCTCTCCGACTGGCTGGTGAAGCTGACCGGTTACGATGCACTCTGCATGCAGCCAAACTCCGGGGCGCAGGGGGAATACGCGGGCCTGCTGGCAATTCGTCACTATCACGAAAGCCGCAATGAAGGGCATCGCGATATTTGCCTGATCCCAAGTTCTGCGCATGGCACCAACCCGGCGTCTGCCCAGATGGCGGGTATGGAAGTGGTGGTGGTGGCCTGCGACAAGAACGGCAACATTGACCTGGCCGATCTGCGTGCGAAAGCCGAGCAGGCGGGCGAAAAACTCTCCTGCATCATGGTGACCTACCCGTCCACCCACGGTGTGTACGAAGAGACCATCCGTGAAGTATGTGAAGTGGTCCATCAGTTCGGCGGTCAGGTTTATCTCGACGGTGCGAACATGAACGCACAGGTTGGCATTACCTCTCCGGGCTTTATCGGCGCGGATGTGTCGCACCTGAACCTGCATAAAACTTTCTGTATTCCACACGGCGGTGGTGGTCCGGGTATGGGCCCAATCGGTGTGAAAGCACACCTGGCGCCGTTTGTCCCAGGCCACAGCGTAGTGCAGATTGAAGGCATGTTGACCCGTCAGGGCGCGGTCTCTGCGGCACCGTTCGGTAGCGCCTCAATCCTGCCCATCAGCTGGATGTATATCCGCATGATGGGCGCGGAAGGGCTGAAGCAGGCAAGCCAGGTGGCTATCCTCAATGCTAACTACATCGCAACGCGTCTGAAAGAAGCGTATCCGGTGCTCTACACGGGCCGTGATGGTCGCGTGGCGCACGAGTGCATCCTCGATATCCGTCCTTTGAAAGAAGAGACAGGTATCAGCGAACTGGATATTGCTAAGCGTCTGATTGACTACGGATTCCATGCGCCAACCATGTCGTTCCCGGTGGCGGGTACGCTGATGGTTGAACCCACCGAATCTGAAAGCAAAGTTGAGCTGGACCGCTTTATTGACGCGATGCTGGCTATCCGCGCTGAAATCGACCGCGTGAAAGCCGGTGAGTGGACGCTGGCTGATAACCCGCTGGTTAACGCACCGCACACCCAGAATGAGCTGGTCTCCGGGTGGGAGCACGATTATACCCGTGAGCAGGCGGTGTTCCCGGCTGGCATAGCAAACAAATACTGGCCGACCGTGAAACGTCTCGATGACGTCTACGGTGACCGTAATCTGTTCTGCTCGTGTGTGCCAATGAGCGAATACCAGTAATCGTTCCACGGTTATAATGTGTACAGGCCGGGTCAGCGTTAACGCTACCCGGCTTTTTTTATAAGGAGACATAGATGGCAATTGCACTGGTCACCGGCGCCAGCCGCGGTATTGGTAAAGCCACCGCGCTGCAGCTGGCGCGCGAAGGCTACACCGTGGCGGTAAACTATCACCACAACATTAAAGCCGCGACGGATGTGATCACGATGATTACCGACGCGGGGGGTAACGCGTTTGCCGTGCGCGCAGATATCAGTGATGAAGCTCAGGTGCTGGCGATGTTCGACAGTATCGATCGTGAAGCCGGACCGCTTACCGCACTGGTGAACAACGCCGGGATCCTGTTTGAACAATCCACGATTGAACACCTCTCCGCTGAACGGATCAACCGCGTGTTAGCCACGAACGTGACCGGTTATTTCCTCTGCTGCCGCGAAGCGGTAAAACGCATGTCGTTCAAACATGGTGGCAAAGGCGGCGCGATCGTGAACGTGTCATCCGCGGCATCGCGCCTCGGTGCTCCGGGTGAATATGTGGATTACGCCGCGTCCAAAGGTGCTGTCGATTCGTTGACGACGGGATTATCGCTGGAAGTGGCAGCGCAAGGGATCCGCGTAAACTGCGTGCGTCCCGGGCTGATTTACACCGAGATTCATGCATCTGGCGGTGAGCCGGGCCGGGTGGATAGGGTCAAATCCATGCTGCCTATGCAGCGTGGCGGTCAGCCGGAAGAGGTGGCGCAGGCGATTGTCTGGCTGCTGAGCGAGAAAGCCTCGTATGTGACGGGAAGTTTTATTGAACTGGCGGGTGGGAAATAAACATCTCCTCTCCCCATCGGGGAGAGGAGAAAAGCGTTAAAGCGTCTCGCCGTTGCTGGCAATCACGTCTTTGTACCAGTTAAAGCTCTTTTTCCGCGAGCGTGACATATCGCCGGTACCGTCGTCGTGCTTGTTCACATAAATAAAGCCGTAGCGCTTGCTGTACTGGCCGGTAGTGAACGACACGCAGTCGATGCAGCCCCACGGGGTATAACCCATCAGATCCACGCCATCATACGTGACGGCTTTCATCATCTCTTCCACGTGCGCACGCAGGTAGTCGATGCGGTAGTCATCGTTGATGCTGCCGTCTTCTTCTACTTTGTCGTAGGCGCCAAAGCCGTTTTCCACGATAAACAGCGGTTTCTGATAACGCTCGTACAATTCGCACAGGGAATAGCGCAGACCCACCGGGTCAATCTGCCAGCCCCAGTCAGAGGCTTTCACATGCGGGTTCGGTACGCTGCCTTCAAAGCCTGAGATAGCATCGCCAGTACCGCCTTCCGCTTTCACGGCGTTGGTCATGTAATAGCTGAAGCCCAGATAGTCACAGGTGCCTTCACGCAGGATCTGCTCGTCACCCGCTTCCATATGGATGGTGAAGCCACGGCGTTCCCATTCATTAAGCACATAGGATGGGTAGTAACCGCGCAGCTGGACATCGGTAAAGACATAGCGTTCACGCATGGATTCCTGTGCAAACATCACGTCCTCTGGTTTACAGGAGAACGGGTAGAGCGCCACCATTGCCAGCATACAGCCGACTTTCATTTCCGGGTTAATGCGACGCGCCGCTTTCACCGCCAGCGCGCTGGCAACGAACTGGTGGTGCAGCACCTGGTACATGGTCTCTTCCGGATTGTCATGCTCGGTATAAACCACGCCTGAGCAGCAGTAGCCAAACAGCGGCGCACGCCAGTTACGCTGGTTGTTGATCTCGTTAAAGGTCATCCAGTATTTGACCTTATTTTTGTAACGCTCAAACACCACTTCCGCGAAGCGCACAAAGAAATCCACCACTTTACGGTTGGTCCAGCCGCCGTACTCCTGCACCAGGTGGAGCGGCATTTCGAAGTGGGAGAGGGTGATGACCGGTTCAATATTGTATTTCAGCAGCTCATCGAACATGTCGTCGTAGAACTTCAGGCCTTCTTCATTCGGCTGTGTTTCATCCCCTTTCGGGAAGATACGCGTCCAGGCGATAGAGGTGCGGAAACATTTGAAGCCCATCTCAGCAAACAGCTTGATGTCTTCTTTGTAATGGCCATGGAAGTCGATAGCTTCGTGGTTCGGATAGTACTTCCCCGGCACGACTTCCTGCGTGATTTCGCGCGGCACGCCGTGCGCACCGCCCGTTAAGACATCGCAGATGCTCGGCCCTTTACCGCCTTTGTTCCAGCCGCCTTCAACCTGGTGAGCGGCCACTGCGCCGCCCCATAAAAAGTCTTTTGGTAGGGTAAGTTTTTTCATCGCTGCTATTCTCAGTTAATGACATATTGCGTTCGAGTCTAGCAAAGCGGAATTAAATGTCACGATATAACAATTCGCTGAAAATGTAATTTGTCACATCGAAAAAACAGGGTGTTTTATTCTGTCAGTTTCTTCGCCAGTTTCCGGCCAAGCGATTCGAGAATATAGATGACGGGTATTTGTGTGGTGATATCGTACACGCCGCCTATCCGCATCTGAGGGACATGCCAGGAGAGGTTAAAGTCCGCGAGCTTTGCCAGGCGCGAGTGCTCGTGGCTGGTAATGGAGAGCACTTTGCAGCGATGCAGGCTAAACTGGCTGGCAAAGCGCAGGATCTCTTCGGTTTCACCGGATACCGACAGCACAATCGCCAGCGCGTTTTTCGCCATATCATTGGTGACCGGGAAATAAGGATCGTCGATGTGGTTGCTGAATTTACCGATATTCGAAAAGAAGCGTGCGCCATATTTTGCCAGCGAGCCAGACGTGCCCGCGCCGACAAATATAATACGTTCGGAAGATAAAATAATATCGACCGCCTCATCTAATAAAGCATCGAACTCTTCGTTATTAACGCCTTTAAAGAAGCTGATAATTTCGCTGGCACCAAAATTTGCCTGCTGAGGTTCGTTCTGCTCTAAATAGAGCTTAAAGCGCACGCGGAATTCAGAGTAGCCTTCGCAGTTGAGTTTGCGGCAAAAGCGCAGGATAGTGGTCGTTGAGACGCCGGCCGCATCCGCCAGCTCGCGGATGGTCATGTACATGACTTTGTCACGATTTTTAATGACATAGTTGTAGACCATCATTTCCAGATTATTGAGACTGGCAATGGCGGCGTGGGTGAACATACTCACAATGGCGAAACTCTCATTCAGACCTCATTTATCCATCATAACATGCAGCAAGTCGGCAGGATCCAATTTTATGCCCTTGATTCTTAATGATTAAATTTTAATGTGAACAAATGTTAGGTGAATAATTTGTTTATGTTCATGATTTATAGATAAAAATTATGTTTGTGAAATTATTTTAGCTAACAGGTGTTCACTGGAATCATTCTCAGTTAGCATAGACAGGTGATGAATATTCATCGTTAGTTTTCCCGGAGTTTTGTATGGTGAGCAGACCATTAATTGCACAGGGATATTCGCTGGCTGAGGAAATAGCCAACAGTATTAGCCACGGTATTGGCCTGGTTTTTGGGATTGTCGGTTTAGTGTTATTGCTGGTGCAGGCGGTGGATACGAATGCCAGCGCAATGGCCATTACCAGCTACAGTCTGTATGGCGGGAGTATGATCCTGCTGTTCCTGGCGTCGACGCTGTACCACGCTATCCCGCATCAACGGGCCAAGATCTGGCTCAAGAAATTCGACCACTGCGCTATCTATCTTCTTATTGCAGGGACCTACACGCCTTTCCTGCTGGTGGGCCTTAACTCGCCGCTGTCGCGTGGCCTGATGATTGTTATCTGGAGCCTGGCGCTGCTGGGGATCCTGTTTAAGCTGACCATTGCGCACCGGTTTAAGGTGCTGTCGCTGGTGACCTATCTCACGATGGGCTGGCTTTCGCTGATTGTGGTTTATCAACTGGCGATCAAGCTGGCGGTAGGGGGCGTGACGCTTCTGGCCGTTGGGGGCATCGTCTACTCGCTGGGCGTCATTTTCTATGTCTGCAAGCGTATCCCGTACAATCATGCTATCTGGCATGGGTTTGTGCTGGGCGGTAGCGTGTGCCACTTTTTAGCGATTTATCTCTATGTGGGGCAGGTTTAATTTCAGAACGTTGATTTTCTTGCCTCCGCCCTCTCTTCGTGAGAGTAAGCAAAAAAAACGGTAACCGTCAGGTTACCGTTTTTTTATCTCGTCGCCGGGCAATGACGCCTTACTCTTCCAGCGAATACGGCAGTGGCTCAATGCTCAGTGTATTAGCATCGTCACGCACGCGGAACACGCTGTCGGCTTCCATATCGTTGTTCATGACGGCCTGAACCAGAAGGCGGCCATCATCCAGTTGAACTGCGGCTAACACCGTGCCGGTACGGCGCCAGTTCTCGCCCATCTTCAGCTCTAAATCTTCACCAGCGTCAGGCACGCGGCTGGCGTGGCCCGCCAGGGTCCATAGTGCGCGTTTGTTGGCTCCGCGGAATTTGGCGCGTGCCACCATCTCCTGGCCGGTATAGCACCCTTTCTTAAAGCTAATGCCACCCAGCGCCTGCAGGTTGGTGGCCTGAGGAATGAACTGCCCGCTGTTTGCGGCGTCAATCACCGGCAGCCCGGCTTCAATGTTCAGCGCCAGCCACTGTTGGCTGTTATTAAACTGGGCTTCACCACGCAGCGCCTCGGTGACGCGTTCGGCGGTCGCGGTATCCGTGACTAACAGAAAGCGTTCCGCCGGGTGTTCAAACCACAGGATAGACGTTGCGCCTTCGCTGACGACCTGTTTCTGGGCATCCGGGAGTTCACTGAACAGATTTTTCAGCGCCGCACGGGCCTGGAAGCCTGCCACGCCCAGCAGAACGTGTTCATCATCCGCGGCGATAGTGACTTTTGAGAAGACCGCGTATTTTTTCAGCTCGGTGAGCTGCGCGTCCCGCAGGCTGCGGCGCTCAATAAAGGCAAAACCCTCCTGACGACGGAACAGGCGCAGGTTGCTCCACATCTTCCCTTTTGGATCGCAGTGTGCGACCAGCAGATGCTGATGTTCGTCCATCTGGCTGACGTCGGCGGTTACCTGGCCCTGCAGGTATTTTTCGCTGTCTGCACCGGTGAGTGTCGCCAGCGCCCAGTCATCAAGAGTAATAAGCGTCAGCGGCAGACGCGCAGAGGCGGCGGGCTGGCGAGGAGAAAATGGTGTAAAGGCCATAACGATATCCTGAATTGCTTAACGCTTTGATAATGCCTAATGGTAAAAGAGCCTGCTGGCATTGCAAGCGCTTTCAACAGGCCATTTGTGCCATAACCCGGTTATGCGTAGTGCCACGCAAAATAGTGTAATCCGCTGTCTTTATAGGGTTTATTGTGGAAGCGCGCTCGTGGTTCGCAATATTCCAGTAAAGAAACGGTCAAAAACACGTTACACTAGCTGGTGTCCCCGCAGAGAAATCAAGAACACTGGACGGGGTGCCGACTGTGCCAAACGTAATGCAGGAAACAGAACATGGATATTAACAACAAGGCCCGTATTCACTGGGCGTGCCGTCGCGGCATGCGTGAACTTGATATTTCCATCATGCCTTTCTTCGAATATGAGTATGACAGCTTAAGCGATGATGATAAGCGTCTGTTTGTTCGCCTGCTTGAGTCTGACGATCCTGATTTATTTAACTGGCTGATGAATCACGGCAAACCCGCCGACACCGAGTTGCAACGGATGGTGCAATTAATTCAAACACGGAATCAGGAACGTGGTCCTGTGGCAATCTGACCTTCGCGTCTCGTGGCGCTCGCAGTGGATGTCGTTGTTGCTCCACGGCCTGGTCGCGGCCTTTGTGTTACTGATGCCGTGGCCGCTTAGCTATACGCCTCTGTGGCTGCTGTTGCTGTCGTTTGTGGTGTTTGACAGCGTGCGCAGCCAGCGCCGCATTCATGCCCGTCAGGGGGAGATCAAATTACTGATGGATTCCCGCCTGCGCTGGCAGGGAAAAGAGTGGGAAATTCTCGGTATGCCCTGGATGATCGCTTCCGGCATGATGCTGCGGCTACGTAGCGTGGACAGCGGGCGTCGCCAGCATCTGTGGCTGGCCGCGGACAGTATGGATAGCGCTGAGTGGCGGGACCTGCGTCGGATGTTATTACAGCAGCTGACGCAGGAGTAATTCGCGTTAGCTGAACTTTTCTGCCATTTCGCCCAGAATCTGCTCACACCAGCTTTGCAGGCGCTCATCGCTGAGATCGTACTGGTTGGTTTCATCCAGTGCCAGCCCGACAAACAGCTGCCCATCGGCAATAATCGGTTTCTTACTGGTGAACTCGTACCCTTCGGTTGGCCAGTAACCGATAAACGTGACGCCCTTCGGTGCCAGTTTGTCGTGCAGCATGCCGAGTGCGTCCAGGAACCACTCACCGTAACCCAGCTGATCTCCCATGCCGTACATGGCAATGATTTTGCCGTCGAGGTTAAGCGTATCAAGCTGGTCCCAGATGGCTTCCCAGTCTTCCTGTATTTCGCCAAAATCCCAGGTCGGGATGCCGAGGATCAGCACGTCGTACTCCTCCATCAGCGTAAGCGCGTCATCTTTCAGGTTATGCAACGTCACCAGTTCCGGGCCAATGATGTCCCGAATTTTCTCTGCCGCCATTTCGGTGTAGCAGGTGCTGGAACCATAGAACAGACCAATATTCATCGCGTGACTATCTCAATTCTTGCTTTGACTTTGCGCGTAGTGTACCAGAAACCGATCGCAATCAGGCATAATGGCCTGACTGCAGAATCAAAGGGGCTGATGTGGAAAAGGATCTCGCACTCATCGAACAGTTTCTCGATGCACTGTGGCTGGAGAAGAACCTGGCCGAGAATACGCTCAGTGCCTACCGGCGCGATCTCACCATGCTGGTGGAGTGGCTGGCGCACCGCGGGCTGTCGCTGGCGAACGCACAAAGCGACGACCTGCAGGCGCTGCTGGGCGAGCGGATGGAAGGGGGCTACAAGGCCACCAGTTCCGCACGTTTGCTCAGCGCAATGCGTCGGCTGTTCCAGCATCTCAACCGTGAAAAAATTCGCGGAGACGATCCCAGCGCGCTCCTGGCCTCCCCGAAACTCCCGCAGCGGCTGCCGAAAGATCTCAGCGAAGCACAAGTTGAGAGATTATTACAGTCACCCGCAGTTGACCTGCCGCTGGAGTTACGCGATAAAGCCATGCTTGAGCTATTGTATGCTACCGGTTTGCGTGTTTCTGAACTGGTCGGCCTGACGATGAGCGACATTAGCCTTCGTCAGGGCGTGGTTCGCGTAATCGGTAAAGGAAACAAGGAAAGGCTGGTGCCGCTGGGTGAAGAGGCGGTGTACTGGCTGGAAACGTATCTGGAGCACGGTCGTCCATGGTTGCTTAATGGCGCTTCAATCGACGTCTTGTTCCCCAGCCAGCGCGCACAACAGATGACGCGGCAAACGTTCTGGCATCGCATCAAACATTACGCCACACTGGCGGGTATCGACAGTGAAAAGCTTTCGCCACACGTTTTGCGTCATGCCTTTGCGACGCATCTGCTGAACCACGGCGCCGACCTGCGCGTGGTGCAGATGCTGCTGGGACATAGCGATCTTTCCACGACCCAAATTTATACCCATGTCGCGACGGAACGGCTGCGGCAGCTACACCAACAGCACCACCCACGAGCGTGAGTGCCGACGAATTAGGATCTTATATGAAAAAGTCTTTCGCGCTGTTCACCCTGCTGGCAGCCTCATTTACCGGTTTTGCCCATGCGGATGACGCCGCTATCAAACAGTCTCTGGCGAAGCTTGGCGTCACCAGCAGTGATATCCAGTCTGCACCGGTTGCCGGCATGAAAACGGTTCTGACGAACAGCGGCGTGCTGTACGTGACCGAAGACGGAAAACACATTATTCAGGGGCCAATGTACGACGTGAGCGGTGCACAGCCGGTCAACGTAACCAACCAGCTGCTGATGAAAAACCTGAACGCGCTCGAAAAAGAGATGATCGTTTATAAAGCGGCGCAGGAAAAACACGTCATTACCGTCTTCACCGACATCACTTGTGGCTACTGCCATAAGCTGCATGAAGAGATGAAAGATTACAACGCGCTGGGGATCACCGTGCGTTATCTGGCCTTCCCGCGCGCGGGCGTTGAGAGCAAGCCAGAGCAGGATATGAAAGCTATCTGGTGTGCGAAAGACCGCAACAAAGCCTTTGATGACGCGATGAATGGCAAAGGCGTGCAGCCTGCATCCTGCGACATTGATATCGCTAACCACTACGCGCTGGGTGTGCAGTTTGGCGTGAACGGTACGCCAGCGATTGTCCTGAGCAATGGCTATGTTGTTCCGGGTTATCAGGGACCTAAAGAGATGAAAGAGTTCCTCGACGCGCACCAGAAACAGTTTGGTGGTAAATAATTCGCGTGAAAGCCCCAATAAAACTGCGCCGCCGCGAGGCGGTTGAACATGCTGATTTGCCTAACGACCTCCCGCCGCTGTTAAAGCGGCTTTACGCCAGCCGTGGCGTGCGTACCGCCGCCGACCTTGAGCGCAGCGTTAAAGGGATGTTGCCATGGCAGCAGTTAAACGGCATCGAAAAAGCCACAGAAATTCTCTACAACGCGCTGTGTGAAGGTACGCGTATTGTGGTGGTGGGGGATTTTGATGCTGATGGCGCAACCAGTACCGCGCTGAGCGTGCTGAGCCTGCGCGCGCTGGGCTGCGACAACGTGACATATCTGGTGCCGAACCGGTTTGAAGATGGTTACGGCCTCAGCCCGGAAGTGGTCGATCAGGCCCATGCCCGCGGCGCACAGCTGATCCTGACCGTAGACAACGGGATCTCTTCCCATGCGGGCGTCGATCATGCGCATCAGCTGGGGATCCCGGTGCTGGTTACCGATCACCACCTGCCGGGTGAAACGCTGCCTGCCGCGGAAGCGATCATCAACCCGAACCTGCGCGACTGCGATTTCCCGTCGAAATCACTCGCAGGCGTCGGCGTGGCATTTTATCTGATGCTGGCGTTACGCACGCTGCTGCGTGATAAGGGCTGGTTCGACGCCCGCGGTATTGCCGTGCCGAACCTGGCCGAGTATCTCGACCTGGTCGCACTGGGGACCGTCGCAGACGTGGTGCCGCTCGATACCAATAACCGTATTCTGACCTGGCAGGGCTTAAGCCGCATCCGGGCGGGCAAATGCCGTCCCGGTATCAAAGCGCTGCTTGAGATTGCTAACCGCGATCCGCTCAAGCTGGCGGCAAGCGATCTGGGCTTCGCCCTGGGGCCTCGCCTGAACGCGGCCGGCAGACTGGACGACATGTCCGTTGGCGTCGCGTTGCTGCTGTGCGACAACATTGGTGAAGCGCGCGTGCTGGCTAATGAGCTGGACGCCCTGAACCAGACCCGTAAAGAAATTGAACAGGGAATGCAGGTTGAAGCGCTGACCCTGTGCGAAAAGCTGGAACGCAGCGGCGATACGCTGCCGGGCGGCCTGGCGATGTATCACCCTGAGTGGCATCAGGGCGTGGTGGGCATTCTGGCTTCGCGTATTAAAGAGCGTTTCCACCGCCCGGTCATTGCGTTTGCACCGGCTGGTGATGGCACCCTCAAAGGCTCCGGGCGTTCGATTCAGGGGCTGCACATGCGCGATGCGCTGGAGCGTCTGGATACCCTCTACCCGGGTTTGATGCTCAAGTTCGGCGGCCATGCCATGGCGGCAGGTTTGTCGCTGGAAGAGGCGAAGTTCGACGAGTTCCAGCGTCTGTTCGGCGAGCTGGTCACCGACTGGATTGACCCGGCCCTGCTGCAGGGCGAAGTGGTTTCCGACGGCGAACTCACGCCGGTTGAGATGACGATGGAAGTGGCACAGATGCTCCGGGATGCAGGGCCGTGGGGGCAGATGTTCCCGGAACCCCTGTTCGATGGCCGCTTCCGTCTGCTGCAACAGCGCATTGTTGGTGAGCGCCATCTGAAAGTGATGGTCGAGCCTGTAGGCGGTGGCCCGCTGCTGGACGGTATTGCCTTTAACGTCGATACCGCTGTCTGGCCGGACAACGGCGTGCGCGAAGTTGAGCTGGCTTACAAACTGGATATAAACGAGTTCCGCGGTAACCGCACCCTTCAGATCATCATCGACAATATCTGGCCAATTTAGCGGCAGTAATCTCTATAAAAAAGGGCGTGGATTCGGTACAATCCCGCTCTTATCACCGCATTTTGACAAGTCCATAAAAGAAAACAGACCATGTTTGAAATTAATCCGGTAAAAAACCGTATTCAGGACCTCACGGAGCGCTCTGACGTTCTTAGGGGGTATCTTTGACTACGATGCCAAGAAAGAGCGTCTTGAAGAAGTAAACGCCGAGCTGGAACAGCCGGACGTCTGGAACGAACCTGAACGCGCGCAGGCGCTGGGTAAAGAGCGTTCCTCTCTCGAAGCTATCGTAGATACGCTGGATCAAATGGCTCAGGGGCTGGAAGATGTTTCCGGTTTACTGGAGCTGGCCGTCGAAGCTGACGACGAAGAAACCTTTAACGAAGCCGTGGCTGAACTCGACGTGCTCGAAGAGAAGCTGGCACAGCTTGAATTCCGTCGCATGTTCTCCGGTGAATACGATAACGCTGACTGCTATCTCGATATTCAGGCAGGTTCTGGCGGTACCGAAGCCCAGGACTGGGCCAGCATGCTGATGCGCATGTATCTGCGCTGGGCGGAAGCCCGCGGCTTCAAAACCGAAATCATCGAAGAGTCTGAAGGTGAAGTGGCCGGTATTAAATCTGTCACCATCAAGATTATTGGCGATTACGCCTACGGCTGGCTGCGTACCGAGACGGGGGTTCACCGCCTGGTGCGTAAGAGCCCGTTCGACTCCGGCGGCCGTCGTCACACCTCCTTCAGCTCCGCGTTTGTCTATCCGGAAGTTGACGAAGATATCGATATCGACATCAACCCGGCGGATCTGCGTATCGACGTTTATCGCGCATCCGGCGCGGGTGGTCAGCACGTTAACCGTACGGAATCTGCGGTGCGTATCACCCACATTCCAACCGGGCTGGTGACGCAATGCCAGAACGACCGTTCCCAGCATAAGAACAAAGACCAGGCCATGAAGCAGATGAAAGCGAAGCTTTATGAGCTGGAGATGCAGAAGAAAAATGCTGAGAAACAGGCGATGGAAGATAACAAATCTGACATCGGTTGGGGCAGCCAGATCCGTTCTTACGTCCTTGATGACTCCCGCATCAAAGACCTGCGTACCGGGGTTGAAACCCGTAACACGCAGGCGGTGCTGGACGGCAGCCTGGACCAATTTATCGAAGCAAGTTTGAAAGCAGGGTTATGAGGAACCAACATGTCTGAACAACAAGCACAGGGCGCTGACGCGGTAGTCGATCTTAATAACGAACTGAAAACCCGCCGCGAGAAGCTGGCAGCACTGCGCGAGCAGGGCGTACCGTTCCCGAACGATTTTCGTCGTGACCATACCTCAGACCAACTGCACGCTGACTTCGACGGTAAAGAGAACGAAGAGCTGGAAGCGCTGAACATCGAAGTGGCCGTTGCTGGCCGCATGATGACCCGTCGTATCATGGGTAAAGCCTCCTTCGTGACGCTGCAGGACGTTGGCGGCCGTATTCAGCTGTACGTCTCCCGCGACGACCTGCCGGAAGGCATCTACAACGAGCAGTTCAAGAAGTGGGACCTGGGCGATATCCTGGGGGCGAAAGGTAAGCTGTTCAAAACCAAGACCGGTGAGCTGTCTATCCACTGCACCGAACTGCGTCTGCTGACCAAAGCCCTGCGCCCGCTGCCGGACAAATTCCATGGCCTGCAGGATCAGGAAGCGCGCTACCGTCAGCGTTACCTGGATCTCATCTCCAACGATGAATCCCGTAAGACCTTCAAGATTCGCTCTCAGATCATGGCCGGTATCCGCCAGTTCATGGTTAACCGCGACTTTATGGAAGTGGAAACCCCAATGATGCAGGTGATCCCAGGCGGCGCGTCTGCACGCCCGTTCATCACCCATCACAACGCCCTCGATCTGGACATGTACCTGCGTATCGCGCCGGAATTGTACCTGAAGCGTCTGGTCGTCGGTGGTTTTGACCGCGTGTTCGAAATCAACCGTAACTTCCGTAACGAAGGCATCTCCGTGCGTCATAACCCAGAGTTCACCATGATGGAACTCTATATGGCGTATGCGGATTATAAAGATTTGATCGAGCTGACCGAATCTCTGTTCCGTACCCTGGCGCAGGACATTCTGGGCACCACTAAAGTGCCTTACGGTGAAGAAGTCTTCGACTTCGGCAAGCCGTTCGAAAAACTGACCATGCGCGAAGCGATCATGAAATACCGTCCAGAAACCAACATGGCCGATCTGGATAACTTCGACTCTGCGAAAGCGATCGCGGAAAGCATCGGTATCAAAGTTGAGAAGAGCTGGGGTCTGGGCCGTATCGTGACCGAGATCTTCGAAGAAGTGGCCGAAGCGCACCTGATTCAGCCGACCTTCATCACCGAATACCCGGCAGAAGTTTCTCCGCTGGCACGTCGTAATGATGTGAACCCGGAAATCACTGACCGCTTTGAGTTCTTCATCGGTGGCCGCGAAATCGGCAACGGCTTTAGCGAGCTGAACGATGCAGAAGATCAGGCTCAGCGCTTCCAGGATCAGGTTAACGCGAAAGCGGCGGGCGATGACGAAGCGATGTTCTTCGACGAAGACTATGTGACTGCGCTGGAGCACGGTCTGCCACCAACCGCAGGTCTGGGGATTGGTATCGACCGTATGGTTATGCTGTTCACTAACAGCCACACCATCCGTGATGTGATCCTGTTCCCGGCGATGCGCCCGGTGAAGTAAGCCGTTAAGACAGTAAAAAAAGCCCCGAAAGGGGCTTTTTTATTGCGCCGAGAAGGCCCTGAGCGCGTCGCGGGCGACCGTCGCTTCCTGCACCATCCACGGGCTAAAGCTCCAGGGGGCAGCGTCCAGTGCGCGGAACAACGCTTCCAGCTCGACCCATTCATACTCCATCACTTCATCGTGATTAATATGCAGTTCGCTGGTGACACGTGCTGCGAATACCGGGCAAATCTCGTTCTCCACGATCCCCGAAGGATCGGCTTCACGGTAACGGAATTCAGCGGCGATGGGGGTAATATTGGCGATCTCCGCGCCAACCTCAAAGCGGCAACGGCGGATGATAGCCTGTTCCGTCTTTTCACCGGACTGAGGATGTCCGCAAACGGAGTTGGTCCAGACCCCTGGCCAGGCTTTTTTGCTTAAGGCGCGTCGGGTAACCAGACACTCACCTCTGGCGTTAAAAAGCCACGATGAGAAAGCCAGGTGCAGCGGGGTGTGGGCGGTGTGCGCGGCGTACTTTTCCTGAGTGCCAATCACCATTCCCTGGTCATTTACCAAAATAACGTGTTCTTGAATACTCATTGATGCTCCAGTGCCAACGATGCGGATGGCTCAGCACCATCAGCAGCTGCATTATACCGCATTCCTCCATGCGCCGTTTGCTCTCAAGAGCGGAAAAGGGCTGACCCATATCAGTCTGGGCTGGTATCATAGTGCGCCATTCATGCTGACCGAGGATCTGTTTTGTTTGCAGGAAGCCTGACGAGAAATCCCATTACCGCCGTTTTTTGTCTGACGCTGACGCTATTACTGGCAGGCTGTTCAGGAAGCAAGTCGTCGGATATGGGCAGCTATTCCGGTGCGGTCTATACCGTTAAGCGCGGGGATACGCTGTATCGGATTTCGCGCGCAACGGGGACCAGCGTGAAGGATCTGGCGCGTCTGAATAACATCTCTCCACCCTACACCATCGAGGTGGGGCAGAAACTGAAGGTTAACGGTGGCGCGTCTTCAACGAAGAAATCCTCAAAAGGCAAAACAGCCAAAGTGACGCCGTCCTACGCGGTGCCGCAGTCCTCATGGCCTCCGGTCGGCCAGCGTTGCTGGGTCTGGCCTGCCAGCGGCAAAGTCGTGTTGCCTTACTCCTTGTCTGAGGGGGGCAATAAAGGCATTGATATCGCTGCTGCGCGCGGCACGCCAGTCTATGCATCAGGGGCAGGGAAGGTGGTCTACGTCGGCAACCAGCTGCGCGGTTACGGTAACCTGATCATGATTAAGCATGGGGAAGATTACATCACTGCCTATGCCCACAACGATACGATGCTGGTGAACAACGGGCAGAATGTGAAGGCTGGGCAGAAGATTGCCACCATGGGCAGTACCGGTACGGACTCGGTGAAGTTACACTTCCAGATCCGCTATCGCGCCACAGCCATCGATCCGCAGCGTTATCTTCCGGCGCCAGGCAGTAAGCCAAAGTGCTAAGTGATTATATATTCGCCATTTAGTTGCAAAGAGGCTTGTATGAAGAGGCGTAAGGTCTATAATGCCTTACGCACCTCAAAGCGGGCGTAGTTCAATGGTAGAACGAGAGCTTCCCAAGCTCTATACGAGGGTTCGATTCCCTTCGCCCGCTCCAGCTATTTCCACTCTAAAATATTCTTTAGAATCAATAAGCTAAAAGCGGATGTAACCAGTGTTACCTTTAAAGGTACCCACGGGGCTACTCATTGCTGCTGCGATCTGGTATGTGGTTAGGGAGCATATCAAATAGCTGGCGGTGGTTCCACGTTCTTACCGCGATAGCCCAACAATGAACAAAAAGCCGAGCACCCGGCATAACTCCTACAGCTTTCAGTGAAGCGCATTTTTGCCGATGCTCCCACATGCCACACGTCGAGATGACGTTGCAGGGAATAAACAGGTTTTATGGTGGTTACGGTACTTGCAAACCATATGCAAGCTCTGCCAGCGTCTCAGCCACGCTCCCGAAAGGGTACACGGCGATCCTGATAAACTTCACTGTCTGACATAACCCCCGATGAAGTCGCTACGCTCCGCACGTTGTCTTACCACCAACGGGCTTTATGGCTTGTATTGTCTGAAATCTTGTAATGAGTTAATTCTCAAGGCTTCTCGATATTTACTAAAGTACCAAAAAGGCCACGACTGAAAAGTACTGCACTCAGGCGAGGGGGTGTCCCCCACTCAAAGGAAGCCTTTCCCCCGTGTGCCTCTCTGGGCTGGGTGGCTGTGGAACGTTTGAAAGAACAGTGCTGTGTGTGTTCTGCTGGGGATTCACTTTGCTGGTCTATCAGAATTCACGTACAGACGCTTGTTCAGCTTCTGAGCGAGGTTGTTCGTGCGTGGGTATCTCTGCTTTATCAAAGGCAAGGGCTATCTCTGCCGGGATGTACGAAACCAACTAATCAACAGAATGCACCAACAAGGAGATACACAGTATGAAATGGAATGATTACTCCAAGCCCGGTAGCAAATCGGGCACAGGCTACCAGAACGTTTTTGACGTTAAGCCGAAGGGGACAAGCCTAAGCCCAGCCGAGCGATCCCGATTACAGACAATCGGAAAGGAACTACGCACAGCACGGGGTCAGCACCGTGCCCGGCTGGTGCAGGAACTTGAGGACTTATCCGACAACAAGGAATTTACAGCAGCGGATTCACGCATGATTGCGGCGTATGCCAAAGCTGGGGCAATGCAAGAGCAGGATGGGTACGCACCGGGAGATGCACAGCGCATGTTGGATATGGTACGCGATGCCTCCGACGAGTAGCCCCACGTACTGAGCCCCTGTACTGAACACTTAAGAACTACCAAATGGAGAATGTATGAACACAAGTACCAACACTGAGACAATTACCCTGCCTGTACCCGGCCCCGCACAGGCTTCCTGTGAGGCCAGTCAGAACACCGTACAGGATACCGAGTATCTTTCACTGACGGCCACAGTGAACACACTGCTGGAGGCTGTACAGGCCGCTACAGATACGTCTGAGCTACCGAGCATCCAGATGTACAAGCCAGACGCGACACAGGCAGGCGCGTACCTACAGGCACACTACGGCAGTATCCTACGCGGTATGGACGAGGCTTTGCGTGATGTGCGCATCAGCAAGCCGGAGGATATCGAGTTACTGGTGCGTGGATTTCTGATTAAGCTGGTGAATCTGAGCATCCGAAGCAAACACAGCGCCCTGAATCAAGCCAGGATCAACAAGGATACTGCACAGGCTGACGCGCTGGGGGAGGAGCTATCTCACTCTGTGCAAGCGTGTATGCTCACTCAGAAGATGCGGGAGAAGTTCAGCCCGGATGAAGTGCAGCTAATCCGTGAGCATGCTCAGGCTGGGCGCATGAACATCGCCAAGAGCATGGCCGGGCAGGATGTACAGTTCCTGATTGCAGATACCAACTGGAAAGCCAAGGCCGATGCGATGGCTAAGATTCCCGGTAGCCGTAGCATTACCGCCAGTATCGGGACAAAGGATACAGGTGATTCTGTGTCCGTACAGTTCCGTGATGGTGGGTGGGTGCTGGCGTGGTGGAACTCTGCTGAAACCGGTAATGGTGACAATCCCGGCTGGGTGGTTATCCAGTGCAGTGAGAACCTGCTGGACACCTTGCAGCGTGAGCGTGCACAACAGCGAGAGATTGATACTCTGTTAGGCCGCCGACGCCCGCAGATGCAAAGCAAGGTATTCACTGATGAGCTGGCGTAAGGTCAGCATACCCCCCCTCCAGTCTGGCAAACACCCCACAAATAGAGAACTCCATCTCATGCGGCTTGGTTACCCCGAGTACCAACAACGGCTCAGCAGCATTCAGCAGCACAACCCCGCTCGATACAACGCCATTATGGATAAGCAGAAACTCTTCAATAGTGGTGACTTCCGATGTGTGAAATGTGGGGGTGTCGAGCAGTACACCCGGAATCTGGCTTGCCGTGGTTGCTGTATTAAACGTAGCAAGGCGGTGTTTGTTCTTCTCGAATCGCCGTACATCCTGAATCCCGAGTACCGGTATATCCCCGATGAGGCGGCCTCAGAGCGGTATCAGGAGCGTGTGCAGGCGAAGCAGTACCTCGATTGGTTCCGTAGTGAGTTAATGCTGGTACGTGTCCAGTGCGGTCAGTGGCTGCTTGAGCGTGGTGTGCTGTTCCAGCCCGGTACCGGGGGACGTACTCAGGGCGTGCGGTACTTGCAACCCAACCAGAAACGACATGCCGAGTTTATGAATGATCCCGAGTATCGGGAAATCTTGAATTATATCGAAAATACTATAGGAGAAAGGCCATGAACGGTGATCTGGGTTGTTCATTACAAGAGGCTATTGCCCTTAACCGAGTTTTAAAGCTGTGTAGCGATGCACCTTCGGGGCTGGCGTGGAGAGCACGCTCTGGGAAAGGTAAGGCGAATAAGCGGGAAGGCGACCCAGCAGGCGGTTTAAATAGCCCGGGTGGGCGGGATTATCGAGTCATGGTGAACGGGAAGCGGTGGACTGCTCCCGCCGCCGTTCGAATTCTGCTGAGTCTGGAATCTGTCCAGCGAATCAAAAAGGAGGTGTGATGCTGTGTACAAAACAAAAGGCGCTGCCTACGCAAGTACCAGCGCTTCACGAGTCGCTTTGCTTAGCCAATGATTCCCCGTCCGGTGTACGTTACAGCGTGCAAGGCTCCCTCGGTGCCCGTATTCCAACGTGTGTCGCTGGGTTGCCTACAATCCAAACGTCGTGGCCCCCTGATGTGGCTGAGGCATTCAGAGGCCAGCACTTGCACCCGTTAGATTATGAAGTGTCAGTACAAACAGGTTGGGATATCCAAGAGATAGGCGAAGGCTTGTGGGACGTTAATCCTTTGCTAGAAACATTCCCTGCTGCTGAGGTTCGCGCTGCTTTGAAGCACTTAGAGCTTGAGCGTGAGATTCAGTTGCTAACGCGAATTGTTGAGGCTGATAAAGAGCAAGTGCAGAAAAAAGACGTTAAAAAAGTATCTAGGTTCAATGGTCAGAGCGCCGATTAAGAGGCTACATATCGCCGCAACGTATTTTAACTTCAAAAATAATATACTCCATTGATTTAAAATTCAATCAAACTTGTACCGGTATATCGTCTTATACGTTGGTAATAGCAATCGTGCCTCTAACTCAAATCATCAGTTGGTATAATGTGGTACGATACTGCTGTCACCAATACCCCCCCCCCCCCCCCCCCCTATACTATTACCGTGCTGTTAAGTCTCAATCAAAAAAATTTAACCTTGCTATGCTTCTTGTACATGTTAATCGTTCATGAAAGTAATGCTCCATAATATGGGTGTTCAGTGTTTTTAAATTTATGAGCGGTTAACATGGTTTTAGATTGCAGGGTGTTCATCATAGGTTGACTGATATTGGTTTCTATTGTTGGTTTGTTTTTTGTTGCTCAATATAAACTCAATGTATTTTAAGGAGTGTCTTATTATAAGTAATGATAAGGAGAATGATATTATATTTAATTGCTTTGCAGTCGATACAGAATCTCCGAGCGGTTTAACTTGGAAGCGTGTCCTATCCCAGAGAGTTAAAATCGGTGCTTGTGCTGGGACTCTCGGTAAAGATGGTTATTGGTCTGTTCAATTAAAAGGAAAGAAGTACGCTGTACATCGTATTATCTGGTCTCTTACCAATGGCGCTATTCCTGCTGGGCATTGTATCGACCATATAGACGGAGATAAAAGTAATAACAATATCCTGAATCTGCGATTAGCTACCAGAGCGCAGAACAACCAGAATGCACGTAAATGTATTACGGGTAATAATCTCCCCAAGGGAATCAGTGTTAATAAAACAAATGGGGTTTATTGTGCTCAAGTCCAAGGTAATGGGAAACGGTGGCGTAAGCATGGGAAGAACCTTGAGCAACTCACCCATGAGGTTCAATTAGCCCGTACAATCTCACACGGGCAATTCACATGTCACGGGTAGATGGGGTTATTTATTATCTTCTAAGGCAGGGCAACGGGGCGTTGTTAAGTCACTGCACCGCCCAATATTTCGACCATAAATAATAAACTCCCTCGGCTTGGTTGGGTAGTATTTATCGAATAAAGTTATCGTTTCATTTAGTAACTGATTGCATGAGTCAGGGGAGGCGGTGACGAGATGCCCATTAACTTCTAATAAGCAACCGGGGCTGTAGTACCAGCCATTAAAACGTTTAATATCAACATCACGTAAAGAAATCGTATCAGTGCCGCTTCCAATATAATATGATGCTTCATCATTCATTGGAGCGCGAGAGAATACAAGTAGAATGCCTACTACAAAGCTCAGTGCGATAAGTTGGGCTACTATTGAGATAGCCCGCCCTTTAATTATGGATACCTTGAACATACTAGCCCCTTGCTGAATGGGATTGTTATTATACAGGTACAGTTGTGCCGTTATGTTCCGTAATCTAGGCGGCAACCACTGTGCATTAATAATTTATCCTCCCCAGCGTATTCCATTTTCTTCGACAGCGTACGGGATGTTTGGATGCGCTGCTTCCCATACTTTTAGAAATAGGCCTATGTGTTTTGAGCAAGTGCCGGGATAAGCAGATAACCCGTCCGTTGTTTCTATGACACAGGCGTTTGAGTTCTCCTCGGTCAGGTTCTTTGCTGCGGGATAAACAGCGAAAGTATCTATAAAGCGGATTGTTACGGCACCTAGATCGTTGGCATTTACAGGCGGTGCGCCATACAACACGCTAAAAACTAAAATACTCAGCCTAAATATTCTCATACAGATTCCCTTTTCATGGGCAGATTGGTTTTTGATCTCAATACTGCCAGTAGCGAGAAGGCATTGATAATTGGTTTGATAGATCAATACTCGTTAATCGATCGGTTTAATCGATCATCTTTGGTGAGCTTCCACATGGTAAATCGCTTGTACCAGTGACACATAATCGGCTAGTTCTGATAGAAGTGCACCAGAGCTGTAAGTTTTGAATGATTCAGTCTTGCCCCTTTCATGACCGACAATCTGTGCAATCCTATCCTCCGGTACGCCAGCGCGGTCTAAGGCAGTAATGAACATTCCGCGCAGACTATGAAAGCATTGTCTGTCTGTGGCATTGGGTAAAACCTTATCCCGTAGGCGGGTGAATTGCTGGCTGTACCACGGCCCCCTTTTACCATCGAGTCGCTTTATCAAATTTGACTGAGGTAACAGGTACTCGCCTAGCTCGCCTTGCTGGTTCAATTGTTTGCATCTGGTGATGACGCTTTGTAACGCTGGGTGCATTGGTACAACCCGTACGCCTGCTTTTGTTTTAGCTGCTCTCACGCTAAAGCACATGACACCCTCGATTTCTGAGGCGTCAGAGATCCGTAGAGAGGCGATTTCATCTAACCGCATACCTGAGTAAAGCCCGATTAAAATAACGTCCTGTAGATCGTCTGAGGCGTTATTAAGTAGGGTATTTATTTCATCCGGGGTGAATGCTTCATAGCTTTTTATTGTTTGCTTGGCCTCTAGTCTATGCCCGGTAAATGGGGAGGCCGCTGGTATATCGTCGTAGCAACGGCGGGCGTACTCGTACACCGTGTTTAATCCTGATAAATAATTCTGGATAGTCTGCTTGGATTTCTTAGGCTTGAGCGCTCGAATAAATCCCGTTACCTCGGTGCGGCTGATGCCTGTCAGTTCGGTATCAGAAACGTTTAGATACTTGAGAAATAAACGAGAGGCTAGGGCATGTTTGCTTATTGTGCTGGGGCTTCGAGATTGTTTGTACTCGGTGAGGTACTCATTCGTAACGGCCTTTAGCATGACCCTTTGGTCTGAAAGCGCTTGTGCTGATTCTCCTAGTTGTTGTATAGCGTGGATAGCGCGATTTAATAATACCGCTCCGGTATCAATTGCGTGCTTTTCCTTTACGTGGTTCCACTCAACAACTAGGCGGTCTCGAACTACTCTCGCTTTCAGGACGTCTCGTTGCCCTGTGCTTTTCTTAAATAGCTTTCGTCCATCGGTTAAGTGGCGCATATGCCTAGGGACTGATATTTGAAACATCCAAAGGCCTGTTTCATGTTTGTACAGGTACTGGTTCTTGTTGCTGCTACCCATAGCGCTACCCCGTGTGGTGATGTATATTCACCGCACCAGCAATGGGGTTCGGCACTTTCGGCTATACAAGAAAGTACTTTTGTTCGATTCCCTTCGCCCGCTCCAGATTACTGATAAATAAGATTATTGTTTATCAGATAGTTAATTTTCTCCGCTAATGCAGATACCGCCGTAACTACACATTGCACGATCGCCGCGACTGTCGTGTGGTTGGTATGGAGTAGTCGGGAGCATAGCGATGGGCTGCTAGTTATTTCAACATTCTTTCTGCGACACTCTGGTAACCAACAAAAACCACCTACAGCATCATCCTGAAGACTTTTAGTGAAGTGCATTTTATCCCGATTCCCTTGCTCGATCGCCGCGAGATGCCGCAGGAAATAAACAGGTTTATGGTGTACACGGTACTTGCAGACCATATGCAAGCGTTGCCAACGGTTCGGCCTCGTTCCCATTGGGTTTATGGATCCTGATAAGTCTCGCTAATTGATATAACCCTGCTGAAGTTGTTGATGAAGTCGGTGACAATGTACGACTCAAAGTACTATCTAGGATTGCAGATTGCAGATTGCAGATTGCAGATTGCAGATTGCAGATTGCAGACATCCTGACTGGGGTTGCGAACTCCGGGTTTTTGCAGTATCTGAATACAAGGTTAGAACTATCAGTGGCTAAATAGCTTGCCTTTGCACGGATGGCTGCTCTGTTTGGCTGGTATATCTTCCATTACGATACGTTCCCGAATAAGAATTTTAATAGTTGGTATTTTCCACAAGAGGTGCGAGCTATACCGGGCCCCAGGAGTATTCGCCCAGATTATAGCGTTCCGGTGGTTAAGTGGGGGGAGCTGGTCTGCTCTACCATTAACACAAGATGGATGTGAGTGGAAAATTTGATGACTTACAATGAACCAGACCCCGTAACAAAACGTGTATTGCCGCGAGCTGAGTACACGAGAAACTATGTAGCAAAGTTGGCACAAATAGCGCGGATAAAACAGCTCACTGCGTATATGAATTGTTTTGCTGAGCGAGGTGATTGAAGCGCCCCGAATCCTTCTACGAAAGAAGACTCACTCAAGCTACTGCATGTACGCCAAATGCGTATGAGATAGGATGCAAGTGCTGGAGTGTAACTTTGAGGAACTGTACGAACATGCAGATGCTGGCTTGAAATGTGCTGGCGTGGAGAGACTTTTGAGTTGAAGAGTGGGCGGCTGAGTTTGATATTACTGAACTGAATGCGTTATAGGAGTGGTTCTTAAACTGTGCCAGATTTTTGTTGGACTTTTGCTGCATACCAGTAACCCTCCCTCGTCGGCTTCTCCGGTATGGGCAATGGCTTCAGCGGTCTGGTGACGGGGATTCTCTGAACTAAAAGGGAGTAGCCACTTACGATGCTGTTATGCGAAACTTACCGCTTCTGAAAAAATGTGGTGGGACCCGCTCAATGTCAGAACATTCTCCGCAATGTCTTTTTAATGAAGGACTCATAAATTTTCCTGATGGTTATCAGGATCGTACCGTCAATGTTTTCGTTCCGCCAGTTGCTGAAGCTCCGGCATTCAATATCTCCCGCGATACCCTCAATCCCGGCGAAGCGCTTGCAGCCTATATCGATCGCCAGTTAGCCCTGATGGAAAAACACCTCAAGGGCTGGAAACAGAGCGCGCGCAACGCTGTAACACTGGGCGATAACCTTTTACAGGGTGAAATCGTCCATGCCAGCTACCTGCGCGACGGTAAACGCATCTGGCAGCAGCAGGCCGTATTTAATGCCAACACTGATAAGGTGTTGGTTTTTACCATGACCTGTTCTCGCACACTGAGTGATGCTGACAGCACACTGCTAGGTGGTCTTCTCAGGAGCTTTCGCTTCCACAATTAACATCAGGGACAGTTGTTATGTTTGAAGCTGCGCGCGTTGATGATGATATCGGGCACTCCGGTGCACTGGCTGGGATGATTGCCGGAACGATTGTCGGCGGCCTGATTGCGGCAGCCGGGGGAATTCTGGCAGGCGCGATGTTTATAGCTGGCCTTGGTGCGTCTTGTCTTGGCGTGGGCATCCTGCTTGTTGGTGCCAGCCTTGCTGTCGGATATTACACCGGGGAGTTGGCGACCGCCGCCAGGGATAGTATTGCGGATGCAGGTGCATCGAGTATGACGAAAAAAGGCGTCATAACCTCCGGCTCGCACAATGTTTTTATCAACGGTAAAGCCGCCGGCATTGCCACTGACAGCACCGTCGATTGTTCTGACGACGGTTCGCAGCAGATGGCTGAAGGATCCTCGCGCGTCTCTATCAATAACATGCCTGCGGCGCGCATCGGAGATCGGACCACCTGCGATGCGAAGGTGATGACCGGTTCAAACAATGTCATTATCGGAGGTGACCCGCAGCAAACTCTGCCCATTCAGTCTGAGGTCCCCGAGTGGCTGTATAAAGTCTCGGATCTTACCCTGCTGTTCGCCGGACTGCTCGGCGGCTGGGGCGGTGCGGCCGGTAAAGTTGGGGCACTGTCGAAGCTGCTGGGTAAAATCCCCGGCATCAATAAACTGGCCCGTATCGCCTGCCGTGCCGGCACGCTTATGACCGGTGTTGCCGCGGCGGGGATCATTGCCCGCCCAGTGGATATCGTCAGTGGACAGAAGTTTCTCAGCGGGGATGATGAGCTGGATTTCGTCCTGCCTTCGCGTCTGCCCGTGCGATGGCAGCGCTACTGGCGTAGCGGCAACCCCAGTGACAGCGTTCTTGGTCGCGGCTGGAGCCTGTTCTGGGAAAGCCGTTTGGAGCATTATCAGGACGGCCTGGTATGGCGCGCACCGTCTGGCGATTACATTACCTTTCCGAGGGTGCCTAAAGGGCTGCGAACCTACTGCGAAAGTGAAAAAAACTGGCTTGAACATCACCAGGACGACAGCTGGTCGGTGTATGGCGTCAGCGGTGAGCGCTGGCACTATGCACCGCTGCAGGATGGTGCCCCGTCACTGCTGCAGCGCATCTCCGAACCCTGCGGTAGCGCTATCCTTTTCGAGTGGAATGCGGATAGTACCTTACATGCACTAACCGACAGCGCAGGCCAGCGTGTGGTCTGCCGCTACGACGGTGACAGGCTCGCCAGCACCTGGCTAGATGACGAGATATGCCTGGTCAGTTACGCTTATGATGAACAGCGCCAACTGGTCTCCGTGATCGGCCGGGGCGGCAGCGTGCGCCGATGCTTCCGCTGGCAGGACGGGCTGATGAGCGCCCATGAAGATCCCAACGGACTGCTGAGCGAATACCGCTGGCGGGAGATTGACGGTCTGCCGCGCGTGGTCGGCTTCCGCCATAGCGGCGGCGAACAACTGACGTTCGAATATGATTTTGAGAGTGGGATTCGTCGGGCCATCCGTGATGACGGCGCGCAGGCGCACTGGCTCATTGATGACGATGATAACGTCGCACGCTTCACGGATTACGACGGCCGCCAGACGACGTTTGTCTACCGCGACGGCGAACTTTGCGACGTCATTCTGCCCGGCGGTGCGATGCGCCGCAGCACGTGGGATAAATACGGACGCATGACCAGCGAGACGGACCCGGCTGGCCGCCGCACGGAATATCACTGGCATCGTCTGAGTGACCGTATCACCCGGACGGTGTACCCGGACGGTACATCCTTGCAGGCCATGTATGACTTCCGAGGTCGCCTGCTGTCGGAAACGGATCCGGCCGGTAACGCCACCGCGTATCGCTATCCCGATGATGAAGAAAGGCTGCCGGAGAGCATCATCGATGCCATTGGTGGCGTGGTGCATCTTGTCTGGAACCATCAGGGGCTGCTGATGCAACGCACCGACTGTTCCGGCAGCGTGACCAGCTTCACATATGACCGTTTCGGACAGTTGATAACCAGTGAGGATGCGGAAGGGAATATTACACGTCGGGAATGGAGCCGTGCCGGGCTGCTGAGTGCCGTGATCCACCCGGACGGAAGTCGCGAGTCGCTGATGTGGAACGAACGCGGCCAGCTCACGGGCTGGCGTGACCCACTGGAAAGCGAGGTAAGCTGGGCATATAACGCGCTCGGCCTCCCCATAAGCCTCACCGACCGAATTGGCCGCGTGCGCCGCTGGGACTACGACCCGCGCGGTAACCTGCTACGACTCGATAACGGCAACGGCGCGGAATACCGCTTCACTTATGACGCCGTGGGACGCCCACTCAGCGAAAGGCGCCCCGACGAGATCGTGCTCCATATGGAATGGGACGCGCGGGGTTTCCTCTGCGCGCTCGAAGAAAACGGACAGCCTGCCGCCGATGGTGGCATCGCCCGTCGCGTCCAGCAGTTCAGATATGACGATAGTGGGCTGCTGCTTGGGCGCACTCACCGCCACGCGGAGTATAGCTTCTTCCGCGACCTGAGTGGCCAAATCACCCGCATCAGCCGCACGCCTACGGCCGAAGGCGTTGCTTTGGGTATCGAAAGCGATGAGATCGCTTACCGCCACGATGCCGGCGGGCGCGTGCTGAGCGAATCCGGCATCAACGGCGAGGTGGGCTACGAATGGGATGCGCTGAGCAATCTGACCACCCTGAAGCTGTCCGGCGAACAAAAGATGTCCTGGCTGCACTACGGCTCCGGCCACGTCAGCGCCATCCGCTTCGGGCAGCAACTAGTGACCGAGTTTACCCGCGACCACCTGCACCGAGAAGTTCGCCGCACTCAGGGCGCGCGCGAGCAGTTCCGCCGGTATGACAGCCTCGGCAGGCGAACCATGCAGCGCAGCGAATTGAGTACGAACGTCACCCTGCCGGAGCAGTCGCTCCTCGAGCGCCTGTATCGTTACACCGCGCGTGGTGAGCTTTCGGGTGTCAGCGACACCTTGCGGGGCGAAGTAAATTATGGTTACGACGCAGAAGGGCGTCTGCAGAAGCACTACGAAGCCCGCCTGGGGCATAAAAGCGCGCATTTCAGCTATGATGCTGCGGATAACCTCGCAGCTAGCGATGAAGATGCGCCGGTAACCGATAACCGCTTGCAGCACTGGCAGGCGCTGTTTATGAAATACGACCACTGGGGTAACCTGGTGAGTCGTCGCAATGGGCTGTATGAACAGCATTATGCTTGGGATGCCGAGAACCGGCTGGTGTCCGCGCGGGGAACCGGACCGGAAGGACGGTTTGAGGCTCGCTATCATTATGACGCGCTGGGCCGCCGTACGCGCAAAATCGTCACCACGGCGCATGGCATCACCGAGACGCGCTTCCTGTGGCAGGGCTACCGCCTGCTGCAGGAGCAGCAGGAAACCGGGATGTGCAGCACTTATGTTTATGACCCGAATGAAGCCTGGAGCCCGCTGGCACGGGTGGACCATCTTCGTAGCCAGAGCAGCGGTGAGATTTACTGGTTTAGTACTGACCTGAACGGCGCGCCGCTGGAGGTGACTGACGAACGTGGCGCGGTGCGCTGGAGCGGCCAGTATGGCAGTTTTGGAGAAGTCCGCTATCAGACTGTAGGGGCTACAAAGTTTGTTCAGCGCACGGCGATGGCGATGCCGCATCAGCCGCTTCGTTATGCTGGGCAGTATGCTGACGGTGAAACGGGGCTACACTTTAACCTGTTCCGCTACTACGACCCACAGGTTGGGCGGTTTATTGTCCAGGATCCTATTGGGCTGAATGGTGGGTGGAACCTTTATCAGTATGCGCCTAATCCGTATGGGTGGATTGATCCGTGGGGACTTTCTGCGCAAGATTTGGTTCGTTACAAACCAGATCCCACTCTTAGCGCGCAGCCGGGCGCCAGGGCGACAGCAATAAGCCGAGCATGGGGAGAAGAAAGAGAACTGGTTGCAGCTGGAGGAGGAAGCCGGGACTGGACGGCCGCTGAACGCGAAGTAATACTAAGTACAAAAAATAATCGCCAATTATCGTCGGTTATGTCCGAAATGGGCTATACAGGCCATCATATCAATAGTGTGAAAGGGAACGGTGTTTTAGGAGGAAAATGGCAAGGCGATCCAAGGAATATTGTATTTCTCCAGAATGCTAATCATCCAAGCGGCTATGATGAACATTTACATGGTTTGCAAGGTCACCGAGGAAGTTATGACACTCCAGGTAAAGGTCGATTGATAGACCGTAACCTGACCCGTAAGAATTTAAAGAGCTGTCAATAATATCAGTGAATGTGATAAATATGAGGTGTTATTATGAGTGAAATTGAAGAGTCATTAAAAAAATTTGTTGCTATTTGCAATAAATTTTCACTGTCCGGGAGTTTCAATATCGTTAATGACATTGACAACGTATTCCCCTCCAACTTACCTCGCTCGGCAGAGTTGGATTATTTATATGGAAAAAATAATCCTGAGAAGTTAAAAATAGAAACAGGTTTTACGCCAATTAAATTTTATTCAGTCAGTGAACTTGCAAAAGCTCAAAGTGGTTATGAATACTTACCAGATAATTATCTTGTAATTGGCGATGATTTAGGTGGAGGTAAGCCTATAATTGCTGTTGTAGATGAAGGTAATACCTCTATTTATGCGTCTTATGACGTAGTTGAACCGTTTAAAATAGCTGACAATCTCTCTGGCTTTTTACTTTCTCTAACAGAGCTCATTGATTTGGTATATGGTTATTACGATATTTTTGATATAGCAGATGATAATGATGAAGTAAAAAAAGATTTTATGGATGAGTTAAAGGTAAGGGTTGTTCCATTTATCGGAGATGAAAATTTCAATGCATTTTATGATTATTTTTATGGATGAATCTCTGTGTTTCCTTTGATGGGGGATGTGGGGGTATAATTATACGGGCCGTCTTGTAGGTGGTCCGCCTGATTATTTTTGATCTATAATACGATGCTTGATATTATTTTCTTGGAGAAATTATATTATTCCACGTCAGATGAAAGGTCATGAGCTAGTCAGCAAGTTACAGTTGAGTTGATAAGAAAGTTTGACCCAGCCTGCGTGTGAATAACTGCACCCACTTTGCCTTCATCCCCATCTCCAGCGCTAATCGGGAGTTAGCCAATTCTACTACATCAATATCCGATTAGTCTCGCTTGATATCTACTGTAAGGACATTTCCCTTCGTAAATGCAAGCCTCATGCCGGTGCTAATTATTACTGGTACCTTTTCCGTATAGCTGCGATCGGTATATTGGGGGTAATATTCACGTTAAGAGCAAAAGACCGGTTCATTAATGAAGATGTAAATGTTTGCCGGTCAAATGACTTAGAAAGTGAAATAGGAACGGTATTTTGCTCCGCCCCCCAAAAAAACAGCATCCTATCTGCAATCAGGACTGTTTTGCCGCTTTACTCTGTGGGCAATCGTTGCCGCCCTGCATCACAACTTTTTCACTGCGCGAAGCATCGCCATACACGCATAACGTACCTTCATCGGTATGAATTTGCTCTTTCAGCGGCAGGGGCGTTTCCTGGGCGATGGCATAGCAGGAGAGCGCCGGGAAAAGGGTGAGGGCACTTATGAACAGAAAGGTTTTCATCATCTCGCTCCAGAACAGGGATAACGTTTATTGTGTTATCACACCCTTAAGCCGGCAATCGCTGCGTACCCGCTAGCTTTTTTCCATCACCGACTGGCGAGGTGTGAGTTTACCAATCACGGGGGAGAGCTCTGACGTGCGAACAGGTCGGCCATCCACCAGGCTTTTAATGCGCTCAACGCACTGAGTGAGCAACTGATCCATTGGCCACGAGATACAGGTCAGCTGTGGATAGAGCTGGGTTGCCAGAGGCGAATCTTCCAGACTCAGCAGCGACACTTCCTGCGGAACGGAAATGCCAAATTCCCGGAACAGACGCATCGCTTCAGCGGCATAGGCATCACGTTTAACCACAATGGCGGAAAACTTGCTCAGGCTGTTGATAAGCGTCAGCAGCGCCTGTTCAACATCTTCATTCGCCGTTAACACCAGCTGGCGATTAAACGGCAAAGAGTAGTTTTGCAGGACGTTGCGATAGCCTTCCACCATCTTTTTACTGTTGTCATCGTGTTCGCTGTCAATCACCAGTGCGATATTGCGATGACCCTTGCCCGTCATGTAACGACAGGCGCTTTCCGTCGCAAAGGCAAAGTCATATCCCTGAGGTTTCGCATCCACCACGGGACGATCGAAGGAGATGACATTCTCTGCGCTACCGGCCGCAACCGGCCCAAAGACTACGACAGCAACGCACTGGCGCTGAAGATCATCAACGGTGACAGCCTGCTCAACAGGATCGTTTACGTACTCTACGATGAGCGTTTTATTCAACGCTTTCATGGCGCGGGAGAGCGCAGGCAGCAAACGTGCTCCGCTGCTTTCATCCTTCGCAGAGAGAACCAGACCAACGTAGCTTGATGACTGACTTGCCAGGTTTTGCGCGGCAAAGCTTGGGCGATAATTAAGCTCTTCTACGGCGCGCAGCACGGCTTCACGGCTCTCTTCGCGCACGCCGCGCGTCCCCGTCAACACGCGTGAGACGGTTGCTCGTGAGACATTGGCTAATCGTGATACATCGTCAATCGTTGGCATAGCATTTTCTGCGTGGTGGGTTTTGGTTATCTTAACATAACCCACCTTAAGAATCTTAGCGCCCCCCACAGGCGGTTTCACGTCTGCGCGGCGTGCAAACCCGGTAGCCACGCCGCGCCACGCACGCCACTGGCGTCGCCGTAACGGGCCGGGACGATACGGGTACGGCAGCTTTCCGAGAAGATGTAGGGCCTGATGGCGGCCGGAAGTTCGTCGTACAGCTGGCTGACATTTGATAACCCACCGCCCAACACAATAACCTGCGGATCAAGAATATTGATCACCGAGGCCAGACTGCGGGCAAAGGCGTCGATAAAGTGGCGCCAGTGGGCCCGCGCGGTCAGGTCTCCCTGTGCCGCCGCTTCAATGATGGCCTGCGCGCTCAGTTCGCTGGGATAACGGCGGGCAAAGCCGGTGCCAGAGATAAAGGTTTCGATACAGTTATGTTTCCCGCAATAGCAGGACTGCGCCGGACCATCCGTCTCGGGGGCATAGCCAGGCAACGGGTTATGTCCCCATTCGCCAGCGATGGCGTTTGGCCCCTGAAGCAGACGCTTATGTACCGCCACGCCACCGCCGCATCCGGTACCGACAATTACGCCAAAGACGGTTTCTGCTTCTGCGCCTGCGCCATCAACCGCTTCAGACAGCGTGAAGCAGTCCGCGTCATTGGCTATCCACACGGGCTGATTGAGCTGCTTTGCTAAATCATGCTTCAGGTCGTGACCGTTGAGCACCAGGCAGTTGCAGTTTTTAATCAGCCCGCTTTGTGGGTCGATGGCCCCCGGCAGGCCAATACCGATACTGAATGGCACTTCACTTACCGCGCGCGCTTCGCCGATAAACGCCAGCAGATGGTGCATAAAGGCGTCATAACTCTCTTTTTGCGTCGGACGACGCTCACGCCAAAGGCATTCGCCCTGAGGCGAAAGCAGGACGGCTTCCATTTTTGTGCCGCCAATATCGAGTCCAAGATAGTGCATACGTTCCTCGAAAAGGAGAGGCCAGCGCCTCTCCTGAATGGTTATGCCTGACGAGTGCGGTACAGTTCGATCAGCTCCGTCACCAGTTCTTTCGCCAGAATTGAGGTCATCAAATGATCCTGAGCGTGCACCATCACCAGCGTCATTTTGGTTTTGCCTTCCCCTTCGTCAGCTTCGATCAGTTGGGTTTGCACCAGATGCGCTTCACGGGCGAAGTGCGCCGCCTCTTTCATTCGCGCGTCGGCTGAAGCAAAGTCACCTTTTTTTGCGAAGCCAAGCGCTTCGTAGCAGAGACTGCGTGACTGACCGGCATTGATAATAATGCCCATAACCTGTTCTTCTAATTCCATCCGTAACCTCTGTGTTTTCACTATCAGGCGGACTGTGCCGCTTCTTCAGATTGTTCAACCGCATTTTCATGCTCTTGTTCCAGCAGCTGCTTCTCGTACGCTTTGAGGAACGGGAAGTACATGGCCGCTGAGGTAACCATGCACAGCAGGCAGAGGATCACCGGGCTAAAGCTCCAGTTGGCCGCCCAGGATGCGCCGATAGGGGCAGGCGTTGTCCACGGTGTCATCGAGACCACGCGACTGACCAGGTCGAAATCAAGGGCAAAGTAGGCGAGGGTGGCATTGACCATCGGAACCAACACGAACGGCAGGAAAAAGAGCGGATTCATGATGATAGGGGCACCGAATAAAATCGGTTCGTTGATATTAAACATCCCCGGTACCACGCCCATACGCCCAATGGTACGCAGATGCACCGCTTTGCTGCGCAGCAGCAGTAACGCCAGCGGCAGCGTGGAGCCGACCCCGCCAATCAGCAGGTAGTGATCCCAGAATCCCTGAACGTAAATGTGCGGGATCGCCTGACCGGCAGCCATTGCTGCCTGGTTAACCGACAAGTTCGCCATCCAGAACGGGTTCATAATTCCGGTGACAATCAGCGCGCCGTGGATGCCCGCAAACCACAGAACCTGACACACCAGCACCGAGAGCAGAATGGCAGGCAGCGTATCGGAGGCGGCAACCAGCGGTTTCACCAGCGACATAATCGCTTCCGGAATAATCATGCCGAGCTGGGCCTCAATGAAGAGGTTGAGCGGGTGCAGAGTGACAACAATTGCCAGCACCGGGATCAGAATTTCGAACGAACGCGCAACGCCCGTAGGCACTTCTGGCGGCAGGCGGATGGTAATATTGTGACGCTTCAGGAAGGCATACAGCTCGGTAGAGTAGATAGCCACCAGAATGGTCGTGAAGATCCCTTGCCCGGAGAAATAGGCGGTAGAAATCTGCCCGTCTTTTAACGGCGCAGCCACCAGCAGAAATGCCATCAGCGACAGCATGCCGGCGGTAAGGGCATCCAGATCGTGATGTTTGGCCAGGCTCGCGGCGATCCCGACTGAAATAAAGATCGTCATGATCCCCATGCTGAAGTTGAACGGCAGCATCAGGGCTTCACGGTGATCCAACGAGAATTGCAGCCATGCCCGGGCGAAACCCCAGGACGTGTCGGGTGAGAAGGGCGGGAAAATAAACACCAGCATAAAGGAACCGACGATCATGAACGGCAGGGCGGTGATAAAGCCGTCACGAATCGAGGTCACATACTTCTGCTGCCCGACGGCGCCTGCCATCGGGGTAATTTTCTGTTCAATGACCTGGATAAGTTTCGCGTACAGAGAGCTCATGGGTTTTCCCTTCGTTATTTGTTATCTATCAGGGAGAGGGCGAAATCGAGAACTGCGCCCCCTTTTTGCATGCCGTAATCCATCATGTTGATAGGCTCAACACGGATCCCGTATTTATCAGCTTGTTTCTGAAGATCGCTTTGCATGTACTTCACCTGCGGTCCAAGCAGCACCACCTGATAGTGACCGACCTGCTCGGCGAATTCGGCCACGCCAAACGCTTTGATCTCCGCTTCCAGGCCACGCTTTTGCGCTTCGTCGACCATTTTTTTCACCAGCAGGCTGGTGGACATCCCGGCAGAACAACACAACATGATTTTTTTCATAACGTCTCCTTTGAACTTATGGCTGGAATATAGTCATCATGGAACAAAACGGAAAGCGCTTTCCATTGGTGGATAAGGTAATTGTGACCGCGATCACCTGAGGGAATCTTTCACTTTGTCCGGATGTGCGAGATCATCGCGGCTATTCACGAACTATTAAGGTCGAGTTATGAACATTCATTTGATGAATGTTGCTGTGGATTTGATTGAGCAACGTCTCACGCCAGCAGCCAATATAATCACCAGAAATCAACATATTACCGCGATGCGGGACGGCTTTTCCCTCGCCATGCCTTTTGTGATTGTGGGAAGCCTGATGGTGCCGCTGCTGTTTCCACCGTTCGCCATTTCAAGTGCATCGCGCCTCGGACACGTCTATCTGCTGCTGCGTCCGATGCTGTTGCCAACCTTTGAGCTGACGCTCGGACTGGTGGCGCTGATTGTCGCGTTTGGTGCCAGCGCCAGTCTGGCCAAGCAGTATCAACTGCCGGAACGGCTGTGTGGGCTCACCGGCTGCCTCTCCTTTTTGCTGTTCATTGGCTTTCGGGATAACGGTGCAACGAATATTTTTCTGGGTGGGATGGGGCTTTTTACTGCGCTCATTTCAAGCGCTTACTCTATTGAAATAATAAGGTTTTTCTACAAAAGAGGGTGGTGCATTCGTCTGCCGGAGGAGGTACCGGTGATGACGCGAAATGGTTTCCAGCTGCTGATGCCGCTGCTGGTGATCATGCTCTCCATTAGCGTAATGAATGCCGTGATGCTGCAGACGACCGGACAAATTTTGCCGCAGCTGATTGGCGAGGCGTTACGCCCGCTTATCGTGGCATCCGATACCCTTACGGCGGTGCTTATCTCCTTGTTTCTGTGTAATCTTTTATGGTTCGTCGGTATTCATGGTGCCCTGATCATTACGGGCATCATGAACCCGTTCTGGCTCACCTATCTGTTTGAAAACCAGCGGGCCCTGGCCGCCGGGGAAGCCGTGCTGCCCCATATTTATCTGCAGGGATTCTGGGATTTTTATCTGCTGATTGGCGGTATCGGCTCTACGCTGCCGCTGGTCTTTATGGCGATGCGAAGCCGATCCCGGCAGTTGAAGAGCGTCGGGAAAATTGGCCTTCTGCCGTCGCTGTTCAACATTAACGAGCCGATATTGTTTGGTTTCCCCGTCATCATGAACCCGGTTTTTTTACTGCCCTTTGTGTTTGTACCGCTGATAAATGCCTGTATAGCCTGGTATTTAACCCAGCTTGGCGTGCTCGACAGAGCCGTCGCCATGCTGCCCTGGTCTATGCCTTCACCGCTGGGCGCAGCCTGGTCGGCGAACGGCAGCTGGAAAAATATGTGCATGTGCCTGTTCGCCTTTTTCAATGCATGGATGCTCTATCGCCCCTTCTTCAAGGTTCATGAACGCCAGTTGATGCAGCTGGAAAAATAATCCCCGCCTCCCTGCTTCTGCCCGTTCCTGATGGGCAGAAGATTATTTCGTGACATTCTTCACAAAAATTTTCTCTTTGATCTTAAATTTGTGATTCAATCCGGCAAACATGGAAAGCGCTTTCCGTTTGTGGATGTACATTTCCAGATTTGATCCTTACATTTCCCCTGCACGTTTAACCGTGAAAATAAAAATTCAAAGGGAACCTATGCAAACGTTAATGAAATCAATACCTCTGTCCTTGATTGCTCTTACTGTCATCAGCGGTTATGCCAGCGCCGATGAGAAATATGATTTCGCTCTCCACGGCTATTTACGCTCGGGTATTCTTGCCAATAGCGATGGCAACCGGGTCGATTCGGTGGGGCTGATGCCTGACGGGAAATGGCGTCTGGGTAACGAAGAAGATACCAAAATTGAGCTGATCCCGACGGTGACGCTGAAGTCGGATTCAGGCGCAGTCGCACGTATTCAGGCCAACCTGACGCACCAGACCAAATGTACCGCCGACTGGAACTGTACTGACGATGACGGCAAAGAGACCCAGTTCCGCGAAGGGTTTGCTGAATTAACGAATCTCAATTTTGCCCCGGACATGACCTTCTGGGCCGGTAAACGCTACAGCAGCTCCAACCTTTCCAGCCACCAGTTCGACTGGGAGTACATTCAGTACAACGGAACCGGGGGCGGGTTCGATAACCTGGACTTAGGCTTTGCGCGCTTTGACGCGGGTGTGTATGCCTTCTCGACCACCGACGAAGCCAAAGCTTATCCGGTAGATCTGGGGGATCAGGGCTATCCGGATGACTATTCGCTTAACCTGTGGTTTAAAAAGATCGGCGGCACCGGGCTCGACGTCGAACTTATCGGCCACCACATGAACCGCAATGAAAACCATCCTACCTCGGCTGAGAAGGGGTACGGCGTGACGGCGCTGTACAACTTTGACAGCTTCTACGGCCTGACCAACGGATACTCCCGCATCGCTTTCCAGTATGGCAAAGGCCTGGCCGCCGCGGATTCGCTGGGTAAAAACGGCTGGGGCTGGGCAAACCTTGACGATACGCAATCCTGGCGCGTCGTGCTGGACAGCATGGCCAACCTGGGTGATGTGGAAGTATCGACCTTTGCGTTTTATCAGAAAGACAAAAACTACCGCTGGTGGACCAACGACGATGACGGCTGGGGACGGTCCATGTGGGTAGCGGGTATCCGTCCGTATCATCAGATAACCAAAAACTTCGCCATGCAATATGAGGTGGGCTACGAATATCTGGATGATAAAAACTACATGGGCGTAAACGGTAAAGGGAAAGGTGGCCTGACCAAGGTGACCATTGCGCCGACCCTGACCTTTGATTCAGGTTTCTGGAGCCGTCCGCAACTGCGCTTCTTTGCCACCTACGCAAAATGGGATAAAGGCGTCTCGGATGCGATGGACAGAAATTACGACTGGAGCACTGGCACCCTGAGTCCGGGGGGATATTCACGTAGCGGCGATACCGATACGCTGAATTTTGGTGTGCAGGCTGAAGTCTGGTTCTGAGGAGAAAAGAGATGGCTTTCCCGATTCGAAAACTGCTTCTCGTCTCCTTACTCTCCGCGCTGGGAAGCGCGGGGGCTCTGGCGGCCGAGCAATCCCATTTTGAACACTTTATTACTCGCGATGGCGCAGCGTTAAAAGATGGCAATCGCGTCTTTCGCTTCGCCGGGATCCACGCCCCGGAGCTGCATCGTATAGAAGATGACGCGCGCGGAACCTGTAAGGCGGATCCGCGCGGCTGGGGGCAATACTTTAGATGGCCGACTGCTGAAGAGCAGGAGAACTGGATCAAAGCGCTGGTGCAAACCGGTGCTAAAGCACAGCGCGTATATGTGCTTTCCGTGCAGCAGGAAAATGATGCCGCCTGCGGACGTGAGACACATATTCTGGCACCGGCAACGCCGGACGGCATGCCGCGGCTGAATGAAACGGCCATGAAAGTGTATGACAACATGATTGCCGAGGCGGATAAGCAGGGGCTGCGCCTGATTCTGCCGTTTATTGACCACTGGTGGTGGTGGGGGGGACGCGAACAGCTGGCCGCGTTTTATCATGAAAAGCCGGAAGATTTTTATCGAACTGACAGTAAAACCTACCGTGCTTATCAGGATGTGATCCGTCAGGTGATTACCCGTACCAACACCATTACGGGACGCCATTACTACGATGAAAAGGCGATCATGGCCTGGGAAACGGGTAATGAGCTGGAAAACACCAACGTTGATTTCCTGCAGAAAACGTCGGCCTGGATCCGCAAGTGGGCGCCCCATCAGTTGATCGTCGATGGTACCTATAAAAAGGTGAATGTTTTCGCGCTCAACGATCCGAACGTCGACATCATCAGTAACCACTATTACACCAACGCCGAGAACAACCACCCCGAGCAGGTTCGTAAAGATCTGGAGGCGATTGGCGGCAAAAAGGTCTATCTGGTGGGCGAATTTGGTCTGCTCGATCAAAAAGACCTTAACACAATCATGCAGGCCATTGTGCATACCGAGGTCAATGGCGCGCAGGCGGCGGGGGGCTTTATCTGGGGCTTCCGTGGTCATCGCCATGATGGTGGTTTTTACTGGCACAAAGAGTTTACCGGGCACTACAGCTACCATCTGCCTGGTTTCCCGGTCGAGGGCAAAGCAAACCAGGAGATGGAGGTCGTCAATCTGGTGCGAACCGCCTCGGCGCAAATGGCGGGGCTGAGCCAGGCGCCGGCCCTGCCGGTCCCGGAAGCACCTAAGCTGCGCGAGAGCAACTCACCGTTTGCCATTAACTGGATGGGATCCCCCGTCGGGCGTTATTACGATGTGGAGAGAGCGACTCAGCCACACGGCCCGTGGACCCGCGTTGGTCAGGATATCTCTGACGGCAAAAATGAGTGGGATCCGGCAAAAATGGATCTCTTCCGTGATGACTATCGCAGCCTGACGCTGGGCCAGACTTACTACTACCGGGTGATCGCAAAGAACGAAAGCGGTCAGTCTGCGCCTTCAAACGTGATTCGCCTTGAGCATACGCAGAAAAACCTGCCGCCGGTCATCACTCTGCAGGATGCGCTCTCTACCACCGTGGATAAAGGCGTTCAGCTCACCGCGGCCTGGCAGGATGACAATCTGCCGGAGCCGAAGGTCAGCGTGGCATGGCATCACGAAGGCAAGGATAACGTCCACTTTTGTGACAGCACCAAAGCGGAAACCCGTGCCTGGTTCTCGGCTCCCGGTGACTATGCGTTGACCTTTACCGCTGACGATGGACTGCTGAAAAGCAGCAAGACGGTAAACGTTAGCGTGAAGGCCGCGGCGGGGCCCGCGCCGGCGGACTACTGTCATTTTGGCGGCGGAACGCTGGACGTCAGCAAGGGGAAACTGAACATCACCAAGAGCGATAAAGATACGTTAGCGATTGGTGAAGACGGTTTCCTTGGTCCTTTTGCCAATGACGGAGACAGCGTGACCTGGCAGGTTAACGCTCCCTGGGACGGTAAGTTTGCCCTGCACGTGAAATTTAACGGCAAATGGGGGAGTAAGAAAAACTCGTTCATTGTGAACGGCGGAACGCCGGTGAGCATTGAATTCCCGCAAACGGATGAGAAAGGCCAGACGATGATCGTACCGGTCACGCTCAGGGCAGGGGACAACACCATTAGCTTTGGCAAGTTCTCTGGCGACTGGGGATATATGTTCATCAAATCAATTGAAGTCACTGCAGAGTAGTTATTTGGCTGCCCTGTTCGGGGCAGCCCTTTTTTTCATTCAGGAGGCGTTATGAACCGGTATCAATTCCCGGAAGGTTTTTTTTGGGGCGCAGCGGCATCAGGTCCGCAGACGGAAGGCATAGCCAATAAGCCGCACCGTTCTGTCTGGGACAGCTGGTTTGCCGAACAACCGGAGCGTTTTTTTCAGCAGATTGGTCCGCAGCACGTTTGTGAAACCTACAGTAAATATAAAGAAGACGTAGCCCTGATGAAGCAAACGGGGTTTAACTCGTTTCGAACCTCTATTCAGTGGTCGCGTCTGATCGATGATTTCAAAACCGGACAGCCAAACCGCGACGCCGTCCGCTTCTATAACGATTATTTCGATGAAATGATTGCCAACGGCATCGAGCCTATCATCAATCTTTACCATTTTGATATGCCCGAGGCGCTGCAAAAAGCATATGGCGGATTTGAGTCATCCTACGTAACCGAGCTTTTTGCCCGCTTCACCCGCACCGCGTTCGAGCTGTTTGGCCATAAGGTGAAATACTGGATAACCTTTAATGAGCCGATCGTGCCGGTGGAAGGCGGTTATTTATATGACTTCCATTATCCGTGTAAAAAAGATGGCAAACTGGCGGCTCAGGTCGCCTTTAATATTATGCTGGCGCACGCCAGGGCGGTGAATGTCTACCGTGAAATGGGCTTGCCGGGTGAGATTGGTGTCGTGCTCAACCTCACGCCTTCTTATACCCGCAGCGACAGCGAGGCCGATAAAAAAGCGGCCTGGTATGCCGACCTGCTGTTTAACCGCAGCTTCCTCGACCCGCTGGTTAAACATGAATTCCCCAAAGAACTGTGCGAAATCTTAACCGCAAACGGCTGCTTACCAGAGGTTTCACGGCAGGATGTGGAGACGATCCTGCAGTCGAGAATTGATTTTCTGGGGGTGAATTATTATGTGCCGAGAAGGGTGAAAGCGCGGGAAAGCGTTTACGCGCTCGATTACTTCACGCCGGAAGTCTATTTCGAAAATTACGTCGATCCTCAGGGACGGTTTAACCCTTATCGCGACAATAACGAGATCCACCCGGAAGCTATCTATGACATTGCCTGCAATATTCGCGATAACTACGGCAACATCAAATGGTATCTGGCGGAAATTGGCATCGCGATGGATCTGCAGTCCGAAGGGCCGGTGCAGGCCGATGGCGTGATAGATGACACCTTCCGTATCGCTCTGATGGAGGAGCATCTGGCTCAGCTGCATCGTGGTATCGCTGACGGCGCCAACTGTTTTGGTGTTCATCAGTGGACCTTCATTGATAACTGGTCCTGGATCAACAGCTTCAAGCGGCGATATGGCTTCTGGCGTCTGGATTTAGCCACCGGGGAGCGACAAATCAAACGTAACGCATTGTGGTTTGCGCAGCTGGCGGCTGAAAATGGCTTCACCCCTGGCGAATGTGAAAAGGATACGCAATGAGTCAGCCTTTTTACCGGATGCGTAACGGCATCAAAAATTACGACTGGGGCAGTCGGGTAGCGCTTAATCATCTTTTTGGCCTGCTCAACCCTGACGATCAACCCCAGGCCGAGGTCTGGATGGGAAGCCACCCCGCAGGCTGCTCGGAGATTGAAACCGATACAGGGTTACGCTCTTTACAGGACCTTATTTCACAGAGGCCGGCAGAGATGTTGGGCGCGTGCGCGGGAGAAACTGCGGGGCAGTTGCCTTACCTGCTGAAGTTGCTGTCAGCGGAGCGCGCACTGTCGCTGCAGGTACATCCCAATAAGCTTCAGGCAGAAGACGGGTTCGCCCGTCAGGGCAACCTGCCCGGAGAGGATTACACCGATGCGAACCATAAGCCCGAGCTGGTTTTTGCCCTGACGCCTTTTATGGCCATGAACGGCTTCCGGCCGTATCAGGAGATTGCTAATCACTTTTTGCGCCTGGATGCCCCGGCCCTGACGTCCGCGCTGTCGCTGTTTCGCAACAACCTGCATGCTGAAGGGCTTAAGGCCTTTTTTACGCGTCTGATGGCGCTTGAGCCGACGGAAAAAGAGGGCGTGCTGACGTGTCTGGAAGCGCGACTTGCATGCGGGGTGTTTGCTCCGGTAGCGCCCTTTATCGAACGGCTACTGCGAGACTACCCGGGGGACATCGGGGCTCTGGCCCCGCTGTATCTGCACTGCATTACGCTTGCGCCGGGTGAGGCGATGTTCCTGCGCGCCGGTACGCTACATGCTTATGTGAATGGTACGGCAGTTGAGGTCATGGCCAGTTCTGACAACGTGCTGCGGGCGGGCTTAACCCCCAAGAACATCAATGTGGCAGAATTGGTGCGCTGTACGGTGTTTGACGAAACCCCAGCCGACCGCCTCAGGATGCATCCGCAGCGGGAAGAGGGGATGCAGCAATACCCGATCCCGGTAACGGATTTTCGCTTTAGCGTCATTGAACATTGCGAGCAGCAAAACATCCGGACAGACCGTGCGCAAATTCTGCTGGTGCTGAAGGGGAGTGCCACGCTCAGCCACGCCGAGGGTGCCACCATGACGCTGAACGCCGGTCAGTCCGCGTTCATCCCGGCGGTCACAACCTTATGGACGTTGACTCAGCGCGGGCAGTCTTGCCTGGTAAGCTGATGACGTAAGGCTTTCACTGCCGTGTGCAGGCAGTATGTCGGGTATAAAAAAGGCTGCTTATCGCAGCCTTTTTACATTTAGTTTTTCGGGAAGATCCACACGTGCTTTTCAGGCAGCGAAAGGTGGCAGTGCAGCGGGTCCCGGGCCTCGTGACCATAGGCGCGAATGACAAAATCATCCCCCGGCGTGCGGAACAGGTATTCCCAACGGTCACCGAGATACATGCTGGTCAGTAACGGGAGCGCCAGCTGGTTTTCCCCCGGCCCCTCGACCACCGCCACGCGCTCGACGCGGATCACCGCGGTGGCGTCTTCACCGCTTCGTACCCCTTCACCGGCCTGGCCCCACAGCACCCAGCCTTTGCCTTCGATACGCGCTTTGCCGTCGCGTACTTCCGTTACCTTGCCGTGCAGGCGATTATTGCTGCCCATAAACTCAGCGGTAAACAGCGTTTTCGGCGAGCCGTACATCTCCTGCGGTGTGCCCTGTTGCTCGATTTTACCGTTGTTAAGCAGCAGGATACGGTCGGAAATCGACATCGCCTCATTCTGGTCGTGCGTTACCATCAGCGCGGATAAGCCCAGCTTGATAATCAGCTCACGCAGGAATACGCGAGCCTCTTCGCGCAGCTTGGCGTCGAGGTTAGAGAGCGGTTCATCCAGTAAGATGACCGGCGGGTTGTAGACCAGCGCCCGGCCAATTGCCACGCGCTGCTGTTGTCCACCGGAGAGCTGGTGCGGGTGGCGTTTGCCCAGATGGCCCAGCCCGAGCTGGTCCAGCACGTCCTGTACGCGCTGCTGGATCTCTTTGGCCGGAACCTTGCGCAGCTTGAGCGGATAGGCCACGTTTTCAAAAACGGTTTTGTGCGGCCACAGCGCATACGACTGAAACACCAGGCCCAGGTTACGCTCTTCCGCCGGGATCTCACTGCGCGGCGTGCCGTCATAGACTTTGTTTTTGCCAATGATAATCGAGCCCTGAGTCGGTTTTTCCAGGCCCGCCACCGCACGCAGCAGGGTGGTTTTCCCGCTGCCGGATGGCCCCAGCAGGGAGACCACTTCGCCGCGGTTGAGGTTCATGGAGACCCCTTTTAAAACAGGATTGTCACCGTAGGTCAGGTGCAGATCGTTAACCGCTAATTCAATCATGTATTTTGACTCCGAAACGAAGGGCAATGCCCAGACCTACCACCACCAGCAGGATGTTAATAAAAGAGAGCGCCGCCACAATATCAATGGCTCCCGCGGCCCAGAGGGATACCAGCATCGAGCCGATGGTTTCCGTGCCGGGTGAAAGCAGGTACACACCCGTTGAATATTCGCGTTCAAAAATCAGGAACATCAGCAGCCACGAACCGATAAGGCCGTAGCGGGAGAGTGGGATCGTGACATGGCGGGTGATCTGGCCACGTGTAGCCCCCGTACTGCGGGCGGCCTCTTCAAGCTCCGGCGCGACCTGCAGCAGGGTGGACGAGATGAGTCTCAGCCCGTATGCCATCCAGACCACCGTATAGGCCAGCCAGACGCTGAAAATGGTGCTGCGCAGCGAACGTAGCCAGACAATCAGGTTTTCACGCATCCAGTCGCTCCAGGCGAACCCGGAAAGCCAGCCCGATTTCAGCGAGTTATCCAGCCACATTGGCAGGAACAGGAACACCCAGAGAAAGGCCAGACCCGCGAGCAGGCCAGGCACGGCGCGCGGCACCAGGACGCTGTAATCCAGGAAACGCGTGGTATTGTCCGGTTTGCGGTGCATGGCGATACCGACAAACAGGTAGCACGCCACGGCCAGCGCGCCGCCAATGACCCCAATGGACATGGAGTTGACGATGGCACGTAGCAGGTTCGGCTGCGCCCATATCGTGCGAAAAGTACTGAGGGAAAGCTCGTCCCACAGCGAAACGCCCACGCCCCAGTTTGAGATAAACGCGCGCAATACCACGCCGAGCAGGGGAACGCCGATCGTGACGGTGAGCCAGAAGGCGACCACCGCGCCCGCCACCCAGCGCCATTTACCCAGAGGTAAGGCCCGGGCCTGGGACGCTTTGCCTTTCATGGTCACGAAACGGTTGGCGGTGCGCATCAGGCGACGCTGCAGCATGACCAGCGGAATGGTGATACAGATAAGCACCACCGCAACCGCCGCCATCAGGTGGTAGGAAGGGGTACCAAGCTTGTTGGTCAGCTGGTACAGGTAGGTTGCCAGCACCATGTTGCCTTCCGGATCGCCGAGGACCAGCATCAGACCAAACACTTCAAGACCGAGGAAGAACAGCAGAACGATGGCGTACAAAATGGACGGTCGCACCATCGGCAGGCTGACCGAGGTCATCACCTGTAACGGCGACGCACCCGCGGTACGTGCGGCCTCTTCCACATCGGAACCGACGCTTCGCAGCGCGGACGAAATATAGAGATAGGCATGCGGAACATGCGTCAGGCCAGCAATGACCACGATGCTCGACATGTCGTAGATATTCCACGGTACGAAACCAATCAGCGCCTGCGCCCAGAGGGATAAAAAGCCCACCGGACCGGCGGCCACCACGTAGCCGAATCCCAGCACCATTGGCGACACGAAAACCGGCACGAGGATCAGCGGTTCAATCAGGCGGCGGCCGGGCAGGTCGGTACGCACCATCAGAAAGGCCAGCACGCCCCCTAACGGAATGGCGATGATGACCAGCCCGAAAGCGAGAATAAAACCGCTTTTCAGCGCCTTATAGAAATCAGGGTCGGTGAAGATAAAACCAAATGATTCAAGGCTCCACTCTTTTGCCGGTGAAAAGAACGGGGCGGACAAGAAGCTCTGTATCACGATAAACGACAGCGGCGTGTAGATAACCAGGGCGGTTATCAACACGACAATACCGCGCGGCAGGCTTTGCCACTTTCTGCGAAATGTATTCATGGGGTATCCCTGGTGTTGCAGCCCAGCAAAACGAACTCAGGTAACAGGAGCGCGACGGCCCGCGTCGCGCTCAGACGCTTATTTGGCGGCGGCGGTACGCCACTGTTTGATGTACTCCAGGCGTTTTTTCGGCTGCAGATACTCCAGCAGGCTTTCATCAACCGGGATAGGTTTCAGCGCATTGCCGAGCACTTTCGTCAGGCCGTCGATATCATTTTTGCCGTCGATATCGTTACGAATGGACGGGATATCCGCCTGGCTTGCCAGAATACTTTGCCCTTTTTCAGACAGGACGTAGTCCAGCCACAGTTTCGCGGCATTGCTGTTTTGCGCCTGCTGGCTGATGAACGACACGCGTGATAACACCAGGGTGTAATCTTTTGGATAGGCGATCCCCAGCGACGGATCGTTCTTCGCGCGCGCTTCCGCGTAGGATCCGAGGATATTAAAACCGATCAGGTTTTCCCCTGATGACACCCTCTCCATCATGGTGCCGGTTGAAGACTGAACGGCTAAGCCCCCTTTGGCGATATCGGCCAGGGTTTTGAAGTAGTTAGGATCGGCCTTGTGATCCTGCACCGAGAGCATAAAGCCCAGACCCGATTTTTCGATGTCGTAGGTGGTGACTTTGCTCTTGAATTTATCCGTCTGGCTGGCAATAAGCTTAGCCAGCGCCGCATGGGAATCAGGCACGTCGCCCGCCGGGATCAGCCGTTTGTTGTAGATAAACACGACGGGCTCATAGGTGGTGCCGTAGGCTTTATCTTTCCAGACCGCCCATTTCGGCAGCTGGCTTTGCTCCGGTGATTTGTACTCCATGGCGTAGTCGGTAGCGAGCTTCAGCCCGGTGTCCATGGAGGAGCTCCAGACCACATCGCCGCTACCGCCACCCGAAGCCTGTTCGCTGATAAAACGGTTATACAGCTCGGTGCTGTTCATGTCGTTATATTCAACTTTGATGCCCGGATAGGTTTTTTCGAAGCCCTCAATCAGCGGCCCGGCAGCTTTGGTGTCGGTGGTGGAGTAGATCACCACTTTGCCCTCTTTGGTCGCAGCATCGACCATTTTTTGATAGTCAGCAGGGTAGCCCTGCGGCAAAGCAGACAGTGCGGAAGCAGAACACAGTACGGTAGCGGTAATCAGAGAAATTCGGAAAATGTTCGACATTATAGTTAACCTTTTAGTTACATTTGAGGAACTAATTGTCAACATAGCGCATGGCTCCGCGCCGACAATAGGGGGGCGCGGGTTGCGGTTCCGAAGTGTGATTGTCGGCGTCGTTTCAGCAATTAACACCATAAAATCCGCGACGCTTAGCAAACGAACGGTTGCGGATTACGTTTTCTCTGCCGCTTTGCGGTAAAGCCTTCTGGGATGACCGATATTGCCATACAGCATTTCGATGCTGATTAACCCACTTTCCACGCAGTATTCCAGATAACGGCGGCCCGTGGTTTTGCTGATCCCGACGTATTCCACCACCTCTTCCACCGACATTGTTTTTTCGGGGTGTTCCGCAAATAAACGCTTAATACGGTCCAGGGTGTGGGGCTCAATACCCTTTGTGGACGGGGTCTGCGAGGTGTCCGCGGCGGGGAGGTTAAACAGGCGATCCAGCGCATGCTGGTCAACAACCTTCACCTGCTGCACGGTGTGGATGAAACGCATAAAACGCTCCAGCGAGGCGTGCAGACGCTGGAAAAAAACGGGCTTAATCAGGTAGTCAAACGCGCCGCTGCGCATGGCATGGCTACAGGTCTGCATATCGCTGGCTGCGGTGATAAAGATCACCGAGCATTCATAGCTTTTCAGGAGCGGGTTATCGATTAACGCCACGCCTTTACCGTCCGGGAGATAATTGTCCAGCAGTATCAGCCTCGGCTGATGCTGGCGTATCAGGTTACACGCCTGCTCAATCGACGCGGCAATGCCCACCACGCGCAAATGGAAATTTTGCTCGATATACTCGCGATGCAGTTCCGCCAGGTGCGGCTCATCCTCAACAATCACAACATCAAGTGCTCGGGTCGTGGTCATGCGTTAGCCCTGTCGAACGGGGAGTGGATTGGGAATAAACACAGAGAATATCGTGCCTTGAGGAGCGTTATCCGTTATCTCAATGCTGCCGCCCGCCTTGTTGATATAGCCTGCCACCAGAAACAGGCCAATACCGTGCTCTGTGCCCACAATGTCGTTCTCGCTTTCCGGCTTACTGCTGAATCCCTGGCGAAAGAGATGCGGTTTCATCGCCTCATCCACCCCGCAACCCCGATCGGCCACCTCTATCAGCAACTCCTGGTTGCGATCGGAAATGTAAAGCTCTACAGCTGCGGGAACCGGGGCTTTCAGGGTGGCGTCAACGGCGTTATCCAGCAGGTTGCCAATCACCGATACCAGCTCCGTTTCCGTGATGCTGGCAGGCATGCGGGTGAGCTGGCAGGCGGGATCAAATTGCAGTTCAACGCCCTTTTCCCGGGCGCTGACATATTTCCCTAGCAGCAATCCGCACAGGGCCGGCGAGACAAAATGGGCTGAGACGAAGTCCAGCACGCGCTGCGCCCCTTCTGACTGTGCCTGGATGTAACGGATCGCCTCGTCATAGTGTTTCATCTGCAGCAACCCCACCAGCGTGGCGGTCCAGTTCAGCTGTTCATGACGCATAATGCGCAGGTTATCCGCATAGCGTTTAATCTGGCTTAGCTGGCTGCTGAGAGTGTTGATATCATTCTTGTCGCGAAAGCTATAAACCCAACCGCTTTCAACACCAGGTTCAACCTCAATCGCCACGCGGTTCACAATCACCTCGCGCTGGTTAAGCACCGCAATCTGGTCGTGGCTGCCGCGGCTAACCGAGGCGTAGCGCTGCGATAAAAAACCGGGGGACGTTTGCAGAACGTCTTCCAGCGGTTTGCCGATAAGCGCTTTCTCACTTTGATGAATATCCAGCATCTCTCTGGCGGCACGGTTAATTAAAATCAGCTGCTTTTCTTCATTGACGGCAAATACCCCTTCATACATTGCTTCCAGCAGCGCGCGTTGCTGTAAGACCAGTTGCGCAATATCTTTTGGCTCAAGGCGGAACATTTGCTTTTTAAGATTGCGGGTAAACAACCAGGAAAAAATAAACAGTAACAGCAACAGACCCATACCGTATAACCCGGACTGCCAGAGAATACGCGCATTGATATTCGCAATGTACGACGTCAAATAACCGACCGAGACAATCCCAATCACCTGATGCTGCGCATTAAAGATGGGCGCTTTGCTGCGCAGTGAAACCCCAATCCCACCCTTACGCACCGAAATAATTGTTTTGCCTTGTAATACCTCCGCATTATCCCCGCCGATCATCGGTAAATTGATGCGCTCCGGTGATTCTGAATGATAGAGATGCTGTTCCCGGGTATCGCCAATGACAATATAACTGGCATCACTTTCGGCCCGTATAGGCTGAATTAAACGGGCGATGGCGGGGATATTTCTGGCCGCGACGTTTTCCGCCAGACCCGGCATCAACGCGATTTCGCTGGCCTGAACCCGGGCGCGCTGGCCGAGATCGTGATGTAATTGCCGGTCAATAAAATGAAACAGGATGGTTCCCAGCAGAACTAACAGCAGGCAGGAGAAGCACACCAGCGCTAAAAAAAGTTTTACCTGAAAAGAGAGTCTGCGTTTCATACGACCTGATGCGGGGAGTCTGATTAGAGCGGTCTGCGCAGACTGACATGAGGAAATGGGGGATGCAATCTGGCGAAAACAGAGTTGTGACCTGGCTTTTCGTTTTGGGGGTTATAGCTATCAGGATCGCGTAAGGCTATGCTTCATTCAGCACCCGAATAATTACAGAGGCAATGTCGTGGATAAAGCGCTACTGGATGCAGGCTACCGGGCCTATACCGGAGAGAAAATTGACGTTTACTTCAACACCGCGATCTGCAAACACTCAGGAAATTGCGTGCGCGGGAGCGCTAAGCTCTTCAACCTGAAACGTAAACCGTGGATTATACCGGATGAAGTGGACGTCGAAACGGTTGTACATGTGATTGATACCTGCCCGAGCGGTGCGCTGAAGTATCGCCAAAAATAAGCGAGGAACCATGGATATTCTGGAAGGCCATAACAAGTTTTACGTCAACGATGCTGACGGTAACCAGGTTGCAGAGATTGTCTTCGTACCGACCGGTGAGCATCTGAGCATTATCGAGCACACCGATGTGGATCCGAGCCTGAAAGGGCAAGGTGTGGGTAAACAGCTGGTGGCAAAAGTGGTCGCGAAGATGCGCGGTGAAAATCGAAAAATTATCCCGCTATGCCCGTTTGCCAAACATGAGTTTGATAATACACGGGAATATGACGATATTCGGGCGTAGAAACACACCGGCAATGGCCGGTGTTTTTTCATCTGATCTGTTCAAACAGCAGCACCACCGCAATCACTACCATCATTCCCCCTGATGCTCTGCTCACCAGACGCGCGGCCTGCGGGCGGGTGGCCAGGATGGCTTTTGAACCGTATCCCACCAGCAGATAGACCAGCGTACAGGTGATGAGGTGTAGCAAGCCCAGCGCGGACATCTGCATCGCAACCGACCAGCTTCCCTTCGGGTCAGTAAATTGTGGAAGCAGGGCCAGGAACAGCAAAAAAACTTTCGGGTTAAGGCCGCTGATACATAATCCCTTCACCGCCCACTGTTTCCAGTTTGCCGCCGAGGTTGTGGCGCTTTCCGGTGCGCCAGGAGCGCGTAACAGTGAGATACCAAGCCACAGCAAGTAAAGTGCTCCCGCTATCGTCAGCCCGGATAATGCCAGCGGATGTTGCGCCATCATGACGCCCACGCCCGCGACCACAATCAGTGTCGCCAGCAGATGCCCGGACATGAGGCCCATCACTGCGGGTACCACGCGCCGCCCGTGGATGCCGGCGCTAATGGCGTAAGCCCAGTCGGCGCCCGGCGTCATGATGAGCAGGAAAGACACCACCCAAAACCCAGCCACAATACTCATTTCCATCGTCTGTAAAACTCCAGAATTTCACCCGTCAACAGAGAGAAAGCATATCGGTATCCGGACGAAATGAGTTTTCAATGTTATGCTCAAAAGACGGTGAAATTGACAAAATCTTCCACATGGACAGCATCGATCGAAAAATTCTTGCGCAGTTGCAGGCGGATGGCCGTTTATCTCTTACGGAGCTGGCTGAACGGGTGAACCTGAGCCTCTCGCCGTGTCACCGGCGCGTGCGGGCACTGGAGCAGAGCGGGGCCATTACGGGATACCGGGCCAGTCTCGATCCCGCCAAAATGGGGTTTAACTTTCTGGCGATCGTGTTTGCGACGCTAAAAGAGGGCGACAGAAAGGCGGTGAGCGCCTTTGAGGAGGCGGTGGAAGAGATCCCGCAAATTGTGCTGGCGCAGCGTTTGTTTGGCGATCCTGATTATCTGATGCACGTCGTGACCCGCGACCTGCCGGCTTTTCAGAAACTCTATGATGAGAAGCTCTCTGCGATGCCCGGCGTTCAGCATCTTCGCTCAACGCTGGTCATGAAAACGGTCGTGCAGGACAGGCCGTTTCCGCTCGACATCTCAGGGCGTGACGAATAACGCGCCCGGCAGAACGCCGGGCGCAGGGGCGTTTAGCCTACAAACATCACCGACACGCACAGTACGCCAACGATCAGCGTCAGCAGGTTGCCGACAGATCGGTACGGTTTCAGGGACGGGATCAGGTACGTCGACAGCGTCGGCATGATAAACAGGATCATGGCGATAAGCGGACCGCTGATGGCATAAATCATCGAAATGGCATTCGGGTTAATGCAGCACACCGCAAAGGTGATTAACGACACCCCCATGATGGAGATCGCGCGGTTAAAGGCGCGGCTCTTTTTCACGCCCACCTGGTTCAGCGATGACTTCACAATCTCCGTCGCCCCTTCGATCACCCCAAAATAGGTGCCGAGGAACGATTTCGACATGGCGATAATCGCCACAATAATCCCGGAAATCCCCAGCCATGCCGGAGAAGAGGGCATCATCGACAGCGCCGACAGAATGGTTACCCCTTCCTGTTTTGCCGAAACGATATAGGATGGTGGAATAGAGAGCAGGCAGCTGAACACGAAGAACAGCACGCTCAGGCAGATAATCAGGTACGCCACCTTCATGATTTTCTTGCACTTGTCCATGGCGGCGTCGCCAAACTTCTCACGGCGGTCAACGGCAAACGTCGAGATAATCGGCGTATGGCTGAAAGCGAATACCATCACCGGGATCGAAATCCAGACCTGATGCAGCGTATGGCGGTCAAATGCCATCTGGCTTGTGAGCAGCGCGGGTTGCCAGCTTCCGGTCAGATAGAGCGAGACAAACAGAAAGTAGGCGATCAGCGGAAACACCAGGAAGCCCATCACTTTTATGGTGATATGCCGTCCCATCAGGAAGATCAGATTTAACACCAGCACCACGCCAAAACTGACCAGCACGCGAACGGCGGTATCCACCGTCATGTGTTTTGCCAGCTGCTCAGTTAACGAGTTGGTGATGGCCACTGCATAAATCTGCACCACCACGAAGAAGGCGATGAAATAGAGCGTGGTGATCAGGTTGCCTATCTTCCTGCCGTAATAATGGGAGACGGCGCCGGTGATCCCTTCATTGCCTTTTGTTTTCGACGACAGGATGAATTGTGCCAGCGCGCGGTGCGGCCAGTAGGTTAATGGGTAGGCCACAAGGGCAGTGATAAACAGGACGATAGCGCCTGCGGAGCCCAGCTGTATGGGCAAGAACAGCGTTCCTGCGCCCACGGCCGTGCCATAGAGAGCGAAACTCCAGAGAGTCTCATCTTTTGACCAAATTTTCGACATTAGAGCAACGTATCAACTATCAAACCAACAGAATGGAGCGCAATTTACCATAATTATGGGTTGAGAGCGCAGTTGCTTCGAAGGAGTTTGGCCGGAGCGGGCGTCCGGCCAGAGGGAATTAGCCTGCGAGGGCGCGTCGCTGCTGGCGACGTTTAAGGAATTTCTCGCGCAGCGTATCGTAAGCCCAGTTATAGAACATGGTGTACGGCAGGAAGAACAGGAAGAAACCAATTTCCAGTGTGAATGCCTGCAGCAGCGTGACGCCCAGCACCGCGGCGACTATCGACACGCCGATCACAATAAACCCGCACTCGAATCCCAGCGCATGCAGTGCGCGGATTTTTGCCGTGCGTGTGATGCGATGAACCGGCCAGAAACGGTCGAAGCCGACGTTATAGATAATGTTCCAGAGCATGGCCGTGGTTGCCAGGATAATGGTCAACCCACCCATCTCCACCACGGAACGTTGCATAAGCCACGCCGCCGTCGGGGCGAGGATCGCCGTGGCAATCCCTTCGAAACAGACGGCATGAAAGATCCGCTCCGGCAGTTTACGTTGGAGTGCATCCTGATGTTGCATAGTTTTAGACCTCGTGAATACGCATTTTGGCGTTGATGCGGCCTATTGTTATCGCTAAAGGTGATATATTAAAGATGGTATCCATCGATAAAGTAGATAGTGCATGCGTTATTCACCTGAAGCCCTTACCGCATTCGTTGAGACCGTCGCGGCGGGCTCTTTTTCTGCCGCCGCGCGTCGGTTACGTAAAAGCCAGTCGACCGTGAGCACATCCATCGCCAATCTTGAAGCCGATCTGGGCTTCGATCTGTTTGACCGTTCGGCCCGTCAGCCGGTGTTAACCGCGCAGGGCGAACAGGTACTGGGTTATGTGCAGGCGATCCTCGCGGCCAGCACGCGGCTTGACGAGTTGGCGGTGTCGTTAACGGCACAAACGGAGGCGCGCCTGACGTTTGTTCTTTCCGATACCCTCAACCCGGACGTGCTGGAAGACCTGATGAACCAGTTCGACCAGCGCTTTCCCCATACCGAATTTGAATGCCTGATTGGCGAGGAAGAGGACGTTATCGATCTGTTGCAGAAGTCGCGTGCGCAGGTTGGTCTCACGGAAGCGCGTGACAGTTATCCGACCGATATTGGGTTTACCCGGTTGCCGATACAGACCCGGATGGCAATCTATGTCGCGACCAACCATCCTCTGGCCGGGCAGCAAGAAATCCAGGCCGATGAGCTGCACGGCTGGCGGGAATTGCGGCTCAGCACCTATCTGGAGCGGGAGGCAACGCTCGCACGTGGACCCGTCTGGTCGGCACCCAACTACCTGTTACTGCTGAGTATGGCGGTGCAGGGATTTGGCTGGTGCGTGCTGCCGTGCGCGCTGGTGGATGAATTTGCCGCCGCGAAATCGCTGGTGCAGCTGAATGTCCCCGGCTGGCCACGGGCGATCGGTATCGATCTGCTCTGGAATAAACGATCCCCGCCCGGCGTTGCCGGAAGCTGGCTGCGGCAGTATCTGCAGGATGCGCGCTAATCCTTGTGATTAAACTCACTATTTTTAAACAATTAAGATAATTGCCAATAACAATCCACTACTATCGTCATGTCATTTAACACAGAGGTTGTGATGAAAGATGTCGTTATAGTGGGTGCGTTGCGTACGGCTATCGGCTGTTTCCAGGGGGCGCTTGCACGCCACTCGGCTGTTGATTTGGGCAGCGTAGTGGTGAAAGCGCTGGTGGAACGCAGCGGGATTGCAGCACATGAAATTGATGAGGTGATCCTGGGACAGGTGCTGACCGCCGGTGCCGGGCAAAACCCTGCCCGTCAGGCGGCGCTCAAGGGCGGCCTGCCCAATACCGTCTCCGCTATCACCATCAACGACGTCTGTGGCTCAGGGTTAAAAGCGCTGCATCTGGCGACGCAGGCCATTCAGTGTGGTGAAGCGGATGTCGTGATTGCCGGCGGACAAGAAAATATGAGCCGGGCACCACACGTGCTGACCGACAGCCGTACCGGCGCGCAGCTGGGCAACAGCCAGTTGCTCGACAGTCTGGTGCATGACGGTCTGTGGGATGCGTTCAATGACTATCATATGGGCGTGACGGCGGAAAATCTGGCACGTGAGTATGGTATCAGCCGTGAGTTGCAGGACGCTTACGCGTTAAGCTCGCAGCAAAAAGCGCGCGCGGCGATTGATGCCGGGCGCTTTCGGGATGAAATCGTCCCGGTCAGCACGCAGCGTCAGAACGGTGAGGTTGCCGTGGTGGATACCGATGAGCAGCCGCGCACCGACGCCAGCGCTGAAGGGCTGGCGAGGCTCAATCCTGCGTTTGAAACTCAGGGCTCAGTGACGGCGGGAAACGCCTCCTCCATTAATGATGGCGCTGCGGCCGTGATGATGATGAGTGAAAGCAAAGCCCTCGAGCTGGATCTGCCCGTTCTGGCCCGCATTAAGGCATTTGCCAGCGTGGGTGTTGATCCTGCGTTAATGGGTATCGCCCCGGTTTATGCTACCCGTCGCTGCCTGGAACGCGCAGGGTGGCAACTCTCTGATGTGGATCTGATTGAAGTCAACGAGGCCTTTGCCGCACAGGCAATCTCGGTTGGCAAAATGCTGGAATGGGATCCCCTGCGGGTAAACGTGAACGGTGGGGCAATCGCACTGGGTCATCCTATCGGCGCGTCCGGTTGTCGAATTCTGGTATCGCTGGTGCATGAGATGAAAAAGCGCAATGCCCGCAAAGGCATTGCGACGCTCTGTATCGGTGGTGGACAAGGTGTCGCCCTCGCCATTGAACGCTAAAATCCCGCCCGCATAAAAGAGCCTCCCTTCAGGAGGTTTTTTTTTACATAACGTATGACGAATTAACCGTTATTAGCACACTCTCACTCTGTTATTGAATAATTACGGCCTTAATTATTATCGTTGTTAACATCTTAGTGTGATCCCCCTCCGGTAATTTCACGTTAATACACCCTGTTTGTTGATGGGTGTCACGTCCATCTTTGCCAAAAAAAATGAAACAAATAATTACGATCTTTGTCACTAAAATAATGTTCTTTAAAAAATAAACTGCAGTTTCATAAATAAGAAACATTATTTCAGTTGAGGGTTTTTTCATGTTTAAGAAATCTCTGGTCCTTACTTCCCTTATCGGTACGTCCTTCATGGCTCAGGCCGTTACCGTCGATCTGCGCCATGAATATATCGACAGTGGTGCCAATGCTGACCGTGTCTCGGTCTCACATCGCTTTGCTAACGGGGTCGGTTTTTCTGTAGAAGCTAAATGGAAATCCGGTGGTGATAAAGCCGACCAGCCGTTTGCGGATGTGGTGGGTAACGGGCATGAAGATCAAATTAGCTGGCGCTGGAAAGCGACTGAGAATATTGCACTGACGCCGGCGTTTACCCTTGAAAGTAACGACAGCCGCACAATATATAAACCGAATCTGCATCTGCAATATAGTTTCGACAATGGCTTTTATGTTGCCGCGCGTTATCGTTATGAATATACCCGCTACCCGTCAAGCTCGAATAAAGATGACGACAAAGTTAACCGTGGTGATGCCTGGGTTGGCTGGGTAATGGGTGACTGGCGTACCGAACTCAATTATGTTTATGCGAAGAGTTCTGAAGGTATGGTTCGTAATAATAACAAAGATTATTCCAACGAATATAACGCCAAGCTGGCGTATAAATGGGATAAAAACTGGGCACCGTATGTTGAAGTGGGTAACATCGGCGTGAAAGATACCGATGAACGCCAGACCCGCCTTCGTTTAGGCATGGCCTATTCTTTCTGATATCACGTTATTCCGCTGAACATTGCCGGGTAGCGCCAGTGCCTACCCGGCTTTCCCATGTCTGATAAGCGCCGCCCAGCGGGCAAAAGCCCACTGAAAAAAAAGCCCTCCGAAACGGAGGGCAAGGCCAGTTACAGAAACACAAACTCAAATCATGCATGCAACATTTCAGGTTGCTCAGGAAGTTTCGCGATATAGAGGGCGGGTTGACCGTCTTTATCGGAACTGAACAGCACCGCTTTCTCGTCCGGAGTAAAGGAGGGATGCGGGTGGGTGACCTGGCGGCTATTTGCCACCGTTGCCCAGGAGGTGTCGTGACGGGCAATGCGGAAGTAGCTTTTTTTCGCCACGTCAAAGGCGTACAGATAAGGATCGTTATCGATGGTGTAACCGTGCGTATCCTTCACATCAACCGGCGTGCCTGAACCGTCGCCCACCAGCAGGGAGCCGTCAACGTTGCTCATCAGATGGGAACAGGCGGGCATTGGCATGACTGCGTCATTGACGCCCGTATCCGGATTGAAGCTGCAGATGGTGCGGCCCTTTTGGCCCTTCAGATAAGAGACATACACAAGGGCAGAACCGTTCGGCACCCAGAATTCATGGGTACAGCTTTCGCCTTCCGCATGCGTTTTCACTTTGCGCACGTGCGTACCATCTTCGTTGACCAGCCACATGCGGGCGTCGACCAGGTCGTGCGGCCCTTCATGGCAAAACGCCACCGTGTTGTCATCAAACGGACGATAGATAGGGTGGCCAAGCCAGTTTTTCTCTTCGTGGATTGTGGTGCTTAAACCGGTTTTCAGATCCACCCGCAGCAGTCGACAGTGCGGCCCCTTATGGAAGAAGTCGTGGAAAATTTTCCAGTCGTTGAGCGGCGTCCAGTCACGTCGGGCGATTTCTATCCCAACCAGTTTGGTGCAGTCGCTGTTGGCGACCCAGGTACCGTAACCGACCCAGTCATCGGGGACACGGTACACCTCGCGTTCTACCAGGGTATGGAGATCCACCTCCAGCAGCGTGCGGTCGTTCTTCACATAGTAGAAGGATTTATCATCCGGAGAGAGGAACCCGCCAAAGGTATTATCCCCTGCGCCTTCCGTCAGCTGTACCGCTTCGGCCTTCTGCAGATCCAGCAGGTAGTAGTTCCAGTGACCGTCAAACGCCCCTGCGAACAGCAGGTGGCTGCCATCATTAAAGAAGCACTTCTGGTAGAAGTAGTTGCGGTGACAGGTCACGTCGGGTGGGGTCAGGCGGGTGACTTCCACGCCTGTATCCGGATCGTGGCTGACCTCGTAGTTCAGCTTGACCCGCATACCTTTAGCCATAATGCACTCCTTTGAACGATAAAAGTAGATTAAAAAGTGAGTATTAAATTATCAAAACAATGTTTCACTATGTGTGACTGATGGCGCACTTTGTCTGTTTCATTGGCGAGATTAATGTCTGGCTCTCTTTATCGTGATCCGAACGCCATTTCTGGTATAAACAAACAGAAAAAATGAAACGTTGTTTTAAATGTAATTGAAAACCCCCTTCTCTGGGGCTAGACTGTGCTTATCATGAAAACGGAACGTCGTTTCGTTAATTTTCTGCCTGCGGGCACGATCATTTCTGGAGGTTACGGTGGACGTCAGACAAAGCATCCACAGTGCGCACGCCAAAACGCTGGATACTCAGGGGCTGCGCAATGAGTTTTTAGTCGAGCAGGTGTTCGAGGCCGATAAGTACACCATGGTCTACAGCCATATCGACCGTATTATCGTTGGCGGGATTATGCCGGTGACGCAGACCGTCTCCGTGGGCGGAGAAGTGGGTAAACAGCTTGGTGTGAGCTATTTCCTTGAGCGTCGCGAGCTGGGCGTGATTAACATCGGTGGCCCCGGCACCATCACCGTAGACGGACAGTGCTATGAGATAGGTCATCGCGACGCGTTGTATGTCGGTAAAGGGGCGAAAGAGGTCGTGTTCGCCAGCATCGACAGCGGTAAACCGGCGAAGTTTTACTACAACTGTGCGCCCGCACATACCCCGTACTCCACCAAAAAAGTGACCCCGGCGGATGTCGCCCCGGTGACGCTGGGTGACAACCTCACCAGCAACCGTCGCACCATCAATAAATACTTTGTTCCGGATGTGCTGGAAACCTGCCAGCTCAGCATGGGGCTGACCGAGCTTGCTCCGGGCAACCTGTGGAACACCATGCCGTGCCATACCCACGAGCGCCGTATGGAAGTGTATTTCTACTTCAACATGGACGAGGACGCCTGCGTATTCCACATGATGGGGCAACCGCAGGAAACGCGCCATATCGTGATGCATAACGAGCAGGCGGTTATTTCGCCGAGCTGGTCTATTCATTCGGGCGTAGGCACGAAAGCGTACACCTTCATCTGGGGTATGGTCGGTGAAAACCAGGTCTTTGATGACATGGACCACGTCGCGGTTAACGAGCTGCGCTAGCCGCAGGCAGTTAAGCATAAACCTGCCTGTTGGTGACAGGCGCTGAAAGATTAAGGAACAAACATGATTCTGGATGCATTTTCTCTGCAGGGTAAAGTGGCTGTGGTGTCCGGTTGTGACACCGGACTGGGCCAGGGTATGGCGTTAGGGCTGGCGGAAGCGGGCTGCGATATCGTCGGGATTAACATTGTTGAGCCTACTGAAACCATCGAGCGCGTCACCGCGCTGGGGCGTCGTTTTCTGAGCCTGACCGCCGATCTGCGTAAAATTGACGCCATCCCTGAACTGCTGGATCGCGCGGTGGCGGAATTCGGCCATATCGACATTCTGGTGAACAATGCCGGACTGATTCGCCGTGAAGACGCGATTAATTTCAGCGAGCGCGACTGGGACGACGTGATGAACCTGAACATTAAGAGCGTGTTCTTTATGTCCCAGGCGGCGGCGAAACACTTTATTGCCCAGGGGAAAGGCGGCAAGATCATTAATATCGCCTCTATGCTCTCCTTCCAGGGCGGTATCCGCGTGCCGTCTTATACCGCATCCAAGAGCGCGGTGATGGGCGTTACCCGTCTGCTGGCAAACGAGTGGGCGAAGCACAACATCAACGTCAACGCGATTGCGCCGGGGTACATGGCGACGAATAATACTCAGCAGTTGCGTGCTGACGAACAGCGTAGCGCGGAAATCCTCGACCGTATCCCGGCGGGCCGCTGGGGCCTTCCGGACGATCTTAAGGGGCCGATCGTGTTCCTGGCCTCTCCGGCATCCGATTACATCAACGGCTATACCGTGGCGGTCGATGGCGGCTGGCTGGCGCGTTAATTGCGTATTCCGTCTTAAACCTCTGCCGGTGGGTGGAGGTTTTTTTTGCTCAAAAATTGCCATTATCCATATGGCTCAAGACGAAAAATCCATACTAAAAAATCATAAATGATATGCATCACAGTTTTATTGCTTAAAAATTAAATGATTAATAAAAACTGGCGGTAATTCATCGTTAGTTGAAATTGTAATGTCCATCACAGATCGCTATGCCACAGCGAAATAATCCATATCTTCGCGAATTACGGCCTGACACTTTTCCGCGCTATCTCGTAATTTCAGTTAACGAATTTCGCTGTTCAGGCAGGAAAATATGACATCTATAAATGACTCTACCCTTATGCCCGCCGCGTTGCGTGATACCCGACGCATGAATCAGTTTGTCTCCATCGCGGCTGCAGTGGCCGGTTTACTGTTCGGTCTGGATATTGGCGTGATCGCCGGGGCGCTGCCCTTTATCACCGATCACTTTACGTTGAGTAACCGCCTGCAGGAGTGGGTGGTCAGCAGCATGATGCTGGGTGCGGCCATCGGCGCGCTGTTTAACGGCTGGCTTTCGTTCCGCCTCGGGCGAAAATACAGCCTGATGGTGGGGGCGATTCTGTTTGTCGCCGGCTCTATTGGGTCAGCATTTGCCACGAACGTGGAAATGCTGCTGCTCTCCCGCGTGCTGCTCGGCGTGGCGGTGGGAATTGCCTCTTACACTGCGCCGTTGTACCTCTCCGAAATGGCGAGCGAGAACGTGCGCGGCAAGATGATCAGTATGTACCAGCTGATGGTGACGCTGGGCATCGTGCTGGCGTTTCTGTCTGACACTTATTTCAGCTACAGCGGCAACTGGCGCGCGATGCTGGGCGTGCTGGCGCTCCCGGCGCTGGTGCTGATTGTTCTGGTGATTTTCCTGCCAAACAGTCCGCGCTGGCTGGCGCAAAAGGGTCGTCATGTGGAAGCGGAAGAGGTGCTGCGGATGCTGCGTGATACCTCAGAAAAAGCACGTGAAGAGCTGAACGAGATCCGTGAAAGCCTGAAGCTGAAGCAGGGGGGCTGGGCGCTGTTTAAGATCAACCGTAACGTTCGCCGCGCGGTGTTCCTCGGCATGCTGCTGCAGGCGATGCAGCAGTTCACCGGGATGAACATCATCATGTACTACGCGCCACGTATCTTCAAAATGGCGGGGTTCACCACCACGGAACAACAAATGGTTGCCACGCTGGTCGTGGGGCTGACCTTTATGTTCGCCACCTTTATCGCGGTGTTCACCGTGGATAAAGCCGGACGTAAACCGGCACTCAAGATTGGCTTTAGCGTCATGGCGCTCGGTACGCTGATCCTTGGCTACTGCCTGATGCAGTTTGATAACGGCACGGCCTCAAGCGGTCTTTCCTGGCTCTCTGTTGGCATGACCATGATGTGTATTGCCGGATATGCGATGAGCGCTGCGCCCGTCGTGTGGATCCTGTGTTCCGAAATTCAGCCGCTCAAATGCCGTGACTTTGGCATCACCTGTTCCACGACCACCAACTGGGTGTCGAACATGATCATCGGCGCGACCTTCCTGACGCTGCTGGATTCAATTGGCGCGGCAGGAACCTTCTGGCTCTATACGGTTCTCAACGTCGCGTTTATCGGGGTCACGTTCTGGCTGATCCCTGAAACCAAAGGTGTCACGCTGGAGCATATCGAGCGCAGGCTGATGTCCGGCGAGAAGCTGCGTAATATTGGCGTGTAATCTGTTGCCGGGTGGCGAAGAGGCCACCCGGCTTTTTGTTAGCGCATCGCGCGTTTCAGAATACGTTCAGCCTGACGCTGGAAGTCAGCGGCGGTCTCTTCCACGGATTTCTGTCCATAATCGATGTACTGCAGAGAGGTGCCGAACTGGGCCACAATCTGCGGATCGTCAAAGTAAGGTGACACGGAAAGTTTGGCCGGCAGAGACTGCGCCAGACGCAGCCCCGCGACCGACGGATCGCTCTCTTTGATGGTGCCGTCTTCGGTCAGGAACTGCACCGCGGCTTTACTCAGCGGCACGCCACGCTCCAGACCCAGCGTATCCACACCCTCTTTGCTGTTCAGCAGGAAATTAATCAGTTTCGCCGCCGCTTCCGGGTTTTTGGTGGATTTACCAATCGAGAGCATCTGCGCCGGTTTGAAGAAAAGGCCCGCATCGGTTGCGCCCGGCAGCATCGGGTAACTGCCCAGCACCAGTTTTGCCGGTGGCTTCAGGTTGTCGGAATACTTGTTGATGGTGGAGTTCCACATGTAGGTTCCCGCCCATTCTCCCTGGATCCACGGCTTCATCTCATACATGTTGCTCTTACCAAACGACGCATAGTATTTGGTGTCCGGCATGACGTGGCTATCCACCAGCGTTTTGTAGGTCTGGAAGAATTCCACCCACTGCGCTTTGCTGTAAGCGAACTTCTTGGTTTTCTCGTCCACGGCAGGGATGTTGTACTTCTGAATCATGTACGAGTTCAGCAATGCCAGCGTGTCCTGATGCTCCAGCACGACCGGGTAGTACTGCTTGCCGAGTTTACTCTCGAAGGTTTTACCCGCCGCCATCAGCTCGTCCCAGGTTTTCGGGTATGCAATACCGGCTTTTTTCCAGGTCTCGTCGTTGAAGTAGAACACGCGTGCGGTGACGGAGATCGGAATGCCGTTCAGCTTGCCGTTGATGGTGGTGGACTGAAGTTCTTTGGGATCGAACTGGGTCAGGTCGATCACGTCTTTCATTTTGTTCAGGTCGTAGAACCCGTCGCCGGTTTTCGAGAAGATTGGCAGCCAGTTCCAGTTGGTCTGCATCACATCCGGCTCGGTGCCGCCCGCAATTTGAGTGGTCAGGCGGGAGAGGTGCCCATCCCAGCCGGTGTACTCTGCTTTAACGTTGATATCCGGGTTCTGCTTATGGAATTCCTCCAGCGCTTTCAACGTCACCTGATGGCGGCCATTACCACCCCACCAGGACATGCGTAATTCGACATCTTTCGCCATCGATGGCAAAGCGGTAAGGCCCAGCGTCGCGGAGATTGCTGCGCTTAAAAGCACTTTTTTCATTTTTATAAACTCCATCAGAGAGAGAGGTTCTGTTCAGTTTTTGCGTCAAAAATATGACATTTATTCATATCAAATCTGAAATACACCTTGCGATGAAGGCCTTTATCAATCATGGGCTTAGCTTCATCGGAAGGAATTCTGGCGGTCAGTTCGTAGTCCGCAACCTTCAGATAGACGAAGAATTCGTGGCCCATGTTTTCCACGCGAACCATTTCGCCACTGCAGCCCCCGTCAACGAATGGTGCGTCGGAGAGGGAAACGAATTCCGGACGTACGCCGTAGTAAATGGCCTGCCCGGCATAAGCGGAGACTTTCTCCTGCATCCCGGCATTCAGCGGCATGGTTTCATTGCCGATGGCGATGTGCAGTTTCCCGGCGCTTTCCACCAGCTGGCTTTGACGAATGTTCATCTCCGGCGCGCCGATAAAGCCTGCCACGAACATGTTTTTCGGCTTGTGGTAGAGGTTGTCAGGGGTATCAACCTGCATGATGTGGCCGAGCTTCATCACGCAGATGCGGTCGCCCATGGTCATCGCTTCGGTCTGGTCGTGGGTGACGTAGACGGTGGTCGCCGGTTTACCGGATTTCTTCAACTGCTTGTGCAGGTCGGAAATACGAATGCGCATTGAGGCGCGTAGTTTGGCGTCGAGGTTTGACAGCGGTTCGTCGAACAGGAATACATCCGGCTTTTTCACAATCGCACGGCCTACCGCCACGCGCTGTGCCTGGCCGCCGGAAAGCTGGCGTGGCAGGCGGTCGAGTAACTCTTCCAGCTCAAGGATTTTGGCCGCTTCGTTGACCTGAGATTCAATCTGATCTTTTGGCAGTTTGCTCAGCTTCAGACCAAAGGCCAGGTTTTCGCGCACCGTCATGTGGGGATAGAGCGCGTAGTTCTGGAACACCATCGCAATCCCGCGCTCTTTCGGCGCGAGGTTGTTCACAATCTTATCGCCGATGCGGACTTCACCCCCGCTGATAGTTTCCAGGCCAGCCAGCATGCGCAGGGTGGTGGATTTGGCGCAGCCGGAGGGGCCAACAATCACCATGAACTCTCCTTCAGCGATTTTCAGGTCAATGGCATGTACCGCTTTAAAGCCGTTGGAGTAGACCTTTTCCAGTTTGTTGAAGATAACTTCAGCCATAATATTTCCCTCTTAACCTTTAATTCCGCTGCTGGTAACGCCCTGGACGAAGTAGCGCTGTGCCAGGAAGAAGACAATGATGGATGGCAGAATGGAGATGCTCGCCATTGCCAGAATTTCGTTCCACGGCGCCCCTTCGGTGACGTCGATGGACATTTTCAGCGCCAGTGCAATCGGGTATTTATCCACGCTGTAGACATAAATCAGCGGCCCGATAAAGTCGTTCATTGACCACATGAACTGGAACAGGGCGACGGAGATAATGGCCGGTTTCAGGATCGGCACCACCACGTACCACAGCACCTGAAGCGAGTTACAGCCGTCAATTTGCGCCGCCTCCTCCATGTCACGCGGCACGCCGCGCAGGAACTGGATAAGCATGAAGACGAAGAACCCCTGGGTGGCGAAGGCCAGCGGCAGGTACAGCGGCATATAGCTGTTGAGCATGCCCATTTCACGGAACATCAGGTACTGCGGGATCAGCAGCACGGTGCTGGGGAGCAGCATGGTGGTGATGAGGGTGGCGAACCAGAATTTCTTCCACGGGATTTCAAAGCGCGCAAAGCCGTACGCCACGATGGTAGAGGAGATAATGGTCAGGATTACTTTCGGGATCACATACTTAAAGGTGTTCAGCATGTAATGGCCGAAGTTGTATTCGGTGCCGGTTTTCCAGCCATTCACAAAACCGTCCCAGGTCGCATGGGCAGGCCACAGGCTGAGAGTGGTGAAAATCTCGTGGTTCGGTTTGAACGACGCCGAGAACATCCACACCAGCGGATAAAGCATCAGCAGGCCGACAAACAGCAGGATCACGTAGCGCACAGCGGCGTTAATTTTCTCTCTGCGCAGCGTGCGGGCGACTTCACGCTCGGCAATCGTCCTCGCTGTGGAAAGTTGTTGGATATCAGCCATTTTTGCCTCCTTTATCGGCGGAGTAGAACACCCAATATTTCGATGACTTAAAGGCGATACCGGCAAAAATGGCCACCACCAGGAACAGGATCCACGCCAGTGCTGCGCCGTAACCCATGTCAAAGTATTTAAACGCGGTGTCGTAGATGTAGAGTGAGAACAGGTAAGTGGAATACGTTGGCCCGCCGCCGGTAATGACATACGGTCCGGTAAATTCCTGGAACGCTTGGGTGGTCTGCATAATGAAGTTGAAGAAAATTACCGGCGTGATCAGCGGCACGGTCACTTTCGTGAACATCTGCCATTTGGATGCCCCATCGATCATCGCCGCTTCATACTGCGACTGCGGAACGTTTTGCAGCGCGGCCAGGAAGATGACCATCGCGGAACCGAACTGCCAGACGCGCAGCAGGGTGACCGACATCAGGGCCAGCGAGGGCTCCCCCAGCCAGTTCACCGGGTCAAAACCAAATACGCCAATAAAGCTGTTCAGCAGACCATCAATGGCAAAGAGCGCGCGCCACAAAACAGCAATGGCCACGGAGCTGCCGAGGATCGACGGAATATAGTAGGCGGTACGGAAGAATCCAATACCGCGTAATTTAAAGTTCAGAACAAACGCAATCCCTAATGCAAAGGCGAGCTTCAGGGGGATGGTCAGAAATACATACGCAAACGTCACTCCCATTGATGTCCAGAAGAGCGTGTCTTCCGTAAACATGTAGCGATAATTTTCAATGCCGTTAAATACCGGCGGGCTCATCAGGTCGTAATCCGTAAAACTCAGGAAAAACGATGAGACGAAGGGGAAAGCCGTAAAGAGTATCAACCCAATGATGTAGGGTGATATCCACGCGAGCCCCAGCAGCTTGTTTTCATTCATACTTACCTACCTGGTAATCAATGGTTTAAAACGGAATCTGCGTCTGTAACAACCTTTCAGGCTGTCGAAACCGAGCCTGAACGGCGATGTTCTGGGTAATACGTGTCACGGTTACTTCATTTAACTTTGTTTTATAATACTTTTTTCGATTTCATCGTTGAGCGAAACGCCTGGGTTTCAATACGGTAGAACTCGTGTTCCTGGATAATAAAACGCCGTTTTATTTTATATTATTGCTATTTGTTTCCGCGTCATTCGCTTAATAGCGGAAATGTGATCAAAGTCGAAACGGTGTTTCAATAAGGTGATGAGGATGGCATTTTTGCGCTATTTCAGGCGTTCAAAGAAGAGAGAGGAGGGCGGGCGGAAAGAACTGGATGATTAATAAAGACAATACCGTGGAGAAACTAACTACTAATTCTGATAGCAGGTCTACAGCTGGATCATTCTTTCGTTCAGATAATTCTTACTTTCTTGTATCATCGGACCACTGTAACCAATCAGGCAGAAATGGTCTGCACCCTCAAAAGAAGAATGGCTATGTCAGCAATGGATTTCAAAAAAAATACGGATCTCGACTTCCCCCATTACGCGGCCCCGGCAGTCAGTTCCAAAGAAATTGACCTTCTGGGACTGTTAGAAGTTCTTCTGGCGGCAAAAAAACGTATCGTCGTGATTGCCTTCGCATTCGCACTGGTTGGACTGGCCATCGCGTTCTTACTGCCACAAAAATGGACCAGTAAAGCGGTGATCACACCGGCGGAACAGACGCAGTGGAACCCGCTGCGCCAGATGATGGTCGCCCTGCAGGTGCTCGACGTGGACGTGAAAATTACCCGTCCGGACGTGTTTAACCAGTTTATTAAAAAGTTCCAGTCGCAGTCGTTGCTTGAGGAGTACATGAAATCCTCACCTTACGTGATGGCACAGCTGGAAGGCACTGATGTGGATCCGCTTGAGCTGCATCGTGCGGTGGTCAATATCTCCGAAAAGATGAAAGCGGTAGATAACACTCTGGCAAAAGACGCGGATAAAGCGCCGTACGTCTCGTGGACATTGAGCTTCACCGCGCCGACGGCGGGGGATGCGCAAACGGTTCTTAAAGGTTACGTGGATTACATCTCGCAGATTGTTGAGCAGGAAACCATGGAGAATATCCGTAACCAGATCACCCTGAAAACCAAAGTGGTGGAGCAACAGCTGGAGCTGGATCGGGTACGTCTGACGAATGTTCACAACACCAATCTGCAGCGTCTTAACTATTCTCTGGAAGTGGCCAACGCGGCGGGTATCAAAAAGCCGGTCTACAGCAACGGTCAGGCGGTTAAAGACGATCCGGATTACTCCGTCGCGCTCGGTGCCGACGGTATCGCGCAAAAACTGCAGATTGAAAAAAATCTCAAGGACATCGCTGAGCTGAACGCGGACTTCCAGAACCGGGAATACTACCTGGCGCAGCTGAAAAAGCTGTCTGTCGAAGACGTCAAACTTGAACCGTTCAAGTATCAGCTCTCTCCATCCATGCCGGTGAAAAAAGACGGTCCGGGCAAAGCCCTGATTGTGATCCTGGCGGGACTGCTGGGCGGGCTGTTTGCCTGTGGCAGCGTATTACTGCGCGAGGCCATGCTCAGCCGCAATCCTCTGGTCGAGCCTGTAACGGAATAAAAAACGCAGACGAGAAGGGCGCTGTCATCAGCGCCCTTTTTTTATTTCAAAAAATCCTCACGTACCGGCGTGAAGGTATCCAGCAGCGTGCCGGGTTTAAGACACACGCAGCCGTGCATCACATGTGGCTTTTTGTAGAGGGTATCCCCGGCCGTCACCACATGTTTTTCATCTCCAATCGTGAACTCAAACTCGCCGGACAGCACATAGGTTAACTGTTCATGAGGATGGTTATGCAGTGGGCCTGTCGCGCCCTGTTCAAAATTCACCTCCACCGCCATCATTTTACCGGCATGGGCAAGAATACGGCGCGTCACGCCGTTCCCCAGATCGTCAAGCGTGGTCTCGTTGTGGAAAATAAACATATCGTCACCCCAGAATGCATTAAAACAATGTTTCATTTAATTTATATCACCATGGGTTAAAAAGAAACGACGTGACAAAGAACTGGAAACACGATCACAAGTTTGCTTCACTGGGATAAACACATAAGGAGGGATGATGAAAACGATCGGCCTGTTAGGGGGGATGAGCTGGGAATCGACAATCCCCTATTACCGCCTGATTAATGAAGGGGTGAAGCAACGTCTGGGGGGCCTGCATTCTGCCAGCCTGCTGCTGCACAGCGTAGATTTCCATGAAATCGAAGCCTGCCAGTCGAGCGGTGAATGGGATAAAGCCGGGGAAATACTGGCCGAGGCCGCGCTGGGGCTGGAGCGTGCGGGAGCAGCGGGGATTTTGCTCTGTACCAACACCATGCATAAAGTCGCGTCCCATATCGAAGCGCGCTGTTCGCTGCCCTTCCTGCACATTGCCGATGCAACCGGGCGGGCCATCACCGCATCCGGGTTACGTCGTGTGGCGCTGCTGGGAACGCGCTACACCATGGAGCAGGATTTTTACCGCGGTCGGTTGAGCAGCCAGTTTGGCATTGAAAGCCTGATCCCGGATGAGGCAGACCGGGCCCGCATCAACCAGATTATCTTTGATGAACTCTGCCTCGGCACCTTTAGCGAATCATCCCGGGCATATTACGTCAGCGTGATTGAAAAACTCGCGCAGCAGGGGGCGGAAGGGGTGATCTTCGGCTGTACGGAAATCGGTTTACTGGTGCCGGTTGAGCAAAGCCCGATTCCGGTCTTCGATACCGCCGCGATTCATGCCGCCGATGCCGTGGAGTTTATGCTGTCATAAACTTTGCCGATCGGATAAACGAAGCGCCACCTGACGGGCATGGGCTATCAGGTGTTCCGTAAACGCCTCCACCAGCGCTGAGACCGGGCGATGGAGGGGGCGGATCAGGCTCACGGTGAACGGGACTGACAGGCTAAACGGGCGGATGACAATATCGCGCCCGGCGTAATCCAGCGCCGTCAGTGGATTCACCACCGAAACGCCCACCCCGGCGCGCACCATGGCGCAAATGGAGGCCGCACTGTGGGTCTCGACCACCATCCTGCGCTTCACCTGATGCTCGGCAAACAGTGAATCCAGCAGCTGCCGGTAGCTGTCGGTTTGTGACAGGCTAATGTAGTTCTCACCGTGAAAATCCGCTGGCGTCAGAATCTGCTTGCGGGCAAGCGGGTGCCCGTCTGGCAGCACGCACACCTCATCTAAAGAGAGCAGTTCCGTGCGTTCCGTTCCCGCGGGCGTAGAGAGGGTTTCGGTCAGGCCTAAATCATGGCGCTGTGCGGAGAGCCACTCCTCGAGCAGCGGTGACTCCTGCGGGACAATCGTGAGATTCACCTCCGGATATCGGGCCAGAAAAGGCTGGAGCAGCGTCGGCAAAAAAGACTGCGAAAAGACGGGCAGGCAGACAATCGATAGCTCGCCCTGCCGAAACTCGCGCAGGCTTTCCGCCGCACTGACAATGCGGTCCAGGCCGTACCATGAGCGCTGCACTTCCTCGAACAGGCGCAGCCCCTGTACCGTCGGGTGAAGCCTGCCGCGGGTGCGTTCGAACAGCTTCAGTCCCAGCACTTTCTCGAATCGCGCCAGCTCGCGGCTGACCGTTGGCTGCGAGGTATGGAGCATCTGCGCAGCCTCGGTGAGGTTGCCCGTGGTCATCACGGCGTGAAAAATCTCGATATGGCGTAAATTGACGGCGGGCATAGGTCACCTGAATACAAAGAACTGTCCATATCATTTTTGCATAGACTCGCGATAAAACGATATTTTTTATTCTCTTCCTGCTGTGGCGTAATCATAAAAAAATATCACCCCGGAGAAAGACCATGCCACGCCCGCTTAACCAGACTGATACTGATTTGAATGCCGAAAACCTGCTACGCCTGCCTGCCGAGTTTGGCTGTCCGGTGTGGGTCTACGACGCGCAGATTGTTCGCGAGAAGATTGCTGCCCTGCATCAGTTTGACGTGGTGCGTTTTGCCCAGAAGGCGTGCTCCAATATCCACATTCTGCGTCTGATGCGTGAGCAGGGCGTGAAGGTTGACTCCGTCTCCCTGGGGGAGATTGAGCGCGCGCTGGCGGCCGGGTTTGATCCGAAAGCCGATCCTGACGCGATTGTATTTACCGCCGATGTGATCGACGACGCCACGCTTGCTCGCGTCCATGAGCTGCAGGTGCCGGTAAACGCCGGGTCCGTGGATATGCTGGAACAGCTTGGGCAAGTTTCTCCGGGCCACCGCGTCTGGCTGCGCGTGAACCCTGGCTTTGGTCACGGTCATAGCCAAAAAACCAATACCGGGGGCGAAAACAGCAAGCACGGTATCTGGTATGCCGATATGCCCGCTGCCCTGGACGTACTGCAGCGTTACAATCTGAAGCTGGTGGGGATTCATATGCACATCGGCTCCGGCGTGGATTACGCGCACCTTGAGCAGGTCTGTGGCGCAATGGTGCGCCAGGTGATCGAGTTTGGTCAGGATCTGGAGGCGATCTCCGCCGGGGGCGGTCTTTCCATTCCTTACCGTGAAGGGGAAGAGGCGATCGACACCGATCACTATTACGGCCTGTGGAGCGCCGCGCGTGACCAGGTCGCCGCGCATCTTGGTCATGCCGTGAAGCTGGAAATTGAGCCGGGTCGTTTCCTGGTGGCTGAATCCGGGGTGCTGGTGGCGCAGGTTCGCAGCGTGAAAGAGATGGGCTCGCGCCACTTTGTGCTGATTGACGCCGGCTTTAACGATCTGATGCGCCCGTCAATGTACGGCAGCTATCACCACATTTCGGCTCTGGCTGCCGATGGCCGCGATTTAACTCACGCGCCGCGTATCGAGACGGTTGTCGCGGGCCCGCTGTGTGAGTCTGGTGATGTCTTTACCCAGCAGGAAGGGGGGAAAGTGGAAACCCGCGCGCTGCCGGAAGTTAAACCAGGCGACTATCTGGTGCTGCACGATACCGGTGCGTACGGGGCGTCAATGTCCTCAAACTACAACAGCCGCCCGCTGCTGCCAGAAGTGTTGTTTGATAACGGCAAGGCGCGGCTGATCCGCCGCCGCCAGACCATTCAGGAACTGCTGGCGCTGGAACTCGTCTGAGTGAAGTACGGCCCCGTCGTGACCGAGTCGCGTAATACCAGCGTACCGGTGAACGGCGGGATCGCATCGACCGGTTGGTTTTTTGCCAGCCGGATCGCCTGATCGATAGCCGTAACGATCATATTGTCGATAGGCAGGTAAACCGACGAGAGCGCTGGCTCCAGCCATTTCGCGCATGGGGCATCGTCAAAGCCAAACAGGGAAATATCCTGTGGGATCCGCAGCCCCGCCTGGTGTAGCGCCTTGGACGCACCCAGCGCCATATCATCGTTACAGGCAAACAGAGCGCTATACGCTATACCGTCGGCAATCAGCTCTTTGCAGAGCTCATATCCTCGCGTCATTCCCGCATCGCCATACTTTATCCGCCGCTCGTCCAGACGAATGCCGTGCTTTTCCAGCGCCTTACGGTAGCCCATTAGCCTCGCTTTCCCGGTTGGCGTGTGGATCGGGACGGTGATACAGGCGATCTCCCGGTGGCCCTGGTTGATCAGGTAATCCACGGCCTTAAAGGCGGCATCCTGCTGTTCGAAGAACACGCAGCGATCGGGCGCCTGGCTGACTTCACGGTTGATGACCACCAGCGGGGTTTGCACCGAATGGATCAGCTTCATGATCGCTTTTTCGCTCATGTAGCGGGTGTAAAGCACGATGGCATCGCATTTGCGATCGGCCAGCATTTGTACCGCCTGCTCTTCCTGCTCCGGGGCGTCGTGACCATCCGTGACGATCAGCTGCTTGCCGTGTGTTTCCGTCTGTCGGGAGGCCTGCTGAAGAAGACGACCAAAGTAAAAACCATCAAAGGTAGAGACCACCAGACCAATGCTGTTGCTGGTCTGGTTCGCCAGCGAACGCGCGAGAAAATTCGGGCGGTAGCCCAGCTCTTCCATCGCATTAAACACCTGCTGACGCGTACTCTCTTTAACCTGACCTGTGCCGTTCAGCACGCGCGATACCGTGGCTTTCGACACGCCCGCGCGCAATGAGACATCCAGCATTGTTGCCATTAGACATTCCTGATTCCACGTAACGATCTGCAGTTTAACACAGACCATCCGGTGCATAAGCGATGCGGGAAGGGCAAAACTTCCAGCATGATCACGCTTTTAGGTAACGAGCGGTCAGTTCGACATACAGGGTTTTAAGTGGTATGCCAAAATCGATATAAACCGCATTTTGGAATACCTGTTACGTCGTTGAGAGCTTAATCACAGAACAAAACCCGACATGTAGCTATTTTTGGTATGCCAATAGTATCCGGCTGTACACCTTATCCAATAAAAGCCCTTTTACTGAGGTATTACCCTATGGCATTACAGGAAAAACTGATCGACGCTCTGGGCAGTTTTGCCACAAAATTCAACAGTTATCGCTATATCATGGCGATCAAGTCTGCCTTTATTACCTTAATGCCGGTCATCATCGTTGGGGCATTCTCTGTCTTGATCTCCAATATGGTACTGGATCCGAAAAATGGCCTGGCGAGCTTCCAGTCCCTCTCTTTTCTCGCCACGCTAAAACCCATCACCAGCGCGCTCAATTACGCCACCCTGAATTTCCTTAACATTGGCGCGGTGTTCTTAATCGGCATCGAACTGGGCCGCATCAACGGGATCAAATCCTTATTCCCTGGCCTGCTGGCGGTGATCTGCTTTATCTGCGTGACGCCGACAACCGTTGAGATGCTGGTGGATGGTGAAATGCACGTGGTGAAAGACGTGCTGCTGCGTCAGTTCTCTGATACCCGCAGCCTGTTCCTCGGTATGTTTATCGCGATTCTGTCGGTAGAAATTTACTGCTGGCTGGAAAACCGCAAGGGGCTGAAGATCAGGATGCCGGACACCGTACCGCCAAACGTGGCGGCATCGTTCTCCGCGCTGATCCCGGCGATCATCACCACTACCGCGATTGCCACATTGGGTTTCGTCTTCCATCAACTCACCGGCATGTATCTCTATGACGCGGTCTATCAGGTGGTGCAACAGCCGCTGGAGCGCGTGGTGCAAAGCCTGCCGGGCATTCTGCTGCTGATGTTTGTCGCACAGCTTTTCTGGGTGATTGGTATTCACGGCAACCAGATGATCAAGCCGATCCGCGAGCCGCTGCTGTTAGGCGCCATCACCGTTAATATGAGCGCCTTTGAGCAGGGCAAAGAGGTGCCGAATATCATCACCATGCCGTTCTGGGATGTGTACATGAGCATCGGCGGGTCGGGGCTGACCATCGGCCTGCTGATCGCGGTCATGATTGCCACCAAACGCAAAGAAATGAAAGAGATCGCCAAGCTTTCCATTGGTCCGGGGCTCTTTAACATCAACGAGCCGGTGATCTTCGGCATGCCAATCATGCTTAACCCGATCCTCGCCATTCCTTTCATTATCACGCCGCTGGTGACCGGCTCTATCGGTTACTTTGCCACTGTGACCGGCTTTGCCGGTAAAGCCGTGGTGATGGTGCCGTGGACCACGCCGCCGCTGATCAACGCCTGGCTCTCCACCGCCGGATCGATGGGGGCGGTCATCACTCAGCTTATCTGCATTGTGACTGCCGTCATTATCTACCTGCCGTTTGTGAAGATTGCTTCACGACGTGCCGAACAGGCCGCGCTGCAACAGGCGACCGACAATGCATGAGGATGTGATGACGACAAAACAGATAACCATTCCGCAGGATTTCATTCTGGGCGCGGCTGCGTCAGCCTGGCAAACCGAAGGCTGGAGCGGCAAAAAGGCGGGGCAGGATTCGTGGATCGATCTCTGGTACAAAAACGATCGCCACGTCTGGCACAACGGCTATGGCCCGGCGGTGGCGACCGACTTTATCAACCGCTTTCGCGAGGATGTGGCGCTGATGAAGCAGGCAGGGCTGACGCACTACCGAACCTCGATTAACTGGTCACGTTTTTTAACCGACTATGAAAAAGTGACGGTGGACGAGGAGTACGCCGCCTATTACGACGCGTTGTTCGATGAGATGCACCGTCAGGGCATTGAGCCGATGATCTGCCTTGAGCATTACGAGCTGCCGGGCGTGCTGCTTGACACTTACGGCGGCTGGGCTTCCAAGCAGGTTGTCGACCTGTTTGTCCGCTATGCGGAAAAAGTCTTTGAACGCTACCACGGTAAAGTCACCCGCTGGTTTACCTTCAATGAACCGATCGTGGTACAGACCCGCGTTTATCTCGATGCGCTGCGCTGGCCCTACGAGCAGAATACCGGTAAATGGATGCAGTGGAACCACCATAAGGTTCTGGCGACGGCAAAGGTTGTACAGCTGTTTCGCGCCAAAGGCTACCCTGGCTCGGTTGGCTGTATTCTCAACCCCGAAGTCACCTATCCTCGATCGTGCGCACCGCACGATGTTAACGCCGCAGAGAAGTACGATCTGTTCTATAACCGCGTATTTCTCGATCCGCTGGTGCACGGGCGCTACCCGCCAGAACTGTTTACGCTGCTGGAACAGCATCAGGTGGCGTGGGACTACACCGCAGAAGAGCTGGAACTGATTGCGCAGAACACCGTCGATGAGCTGGGGATAAACCTCTATTACCCGCATCGAGTGAAAGCGCCGTCTCGTGCCTGGCACCCGGAGACACCGTTCCACCCGGCGTACTACTACGAACCGTTCGAACTGCCAGGACGGCGAATGAATAAATCCCGCGGCTGGGAAATCTACCCCCGAATTATCTACGATATGGCGATGCGGATAAAAAATGACTACCGCAATATCGACTGGTTCGTGGCGGAGAGCGGGATGGGCGTGGAGAACGAAGCGCAATTTCGCAACAGTGACGGGGTCATTGACGACGAGTACCGCATTGCGTTCATTCGCGAGCACCTCTATTACACGCTGCTGGCGCGGGAGGAGGGGGCAAACTGTCATGGCTATATGCTGTGGGCCTTCACGGACAACGTATCGCCGATGAACGCCTTCAAAAACCGCTACGGGCTGATTGAGATCGATCTTAATAACAATCGCGCCAGGCGGGCGAAAAGGTCGGCGAGCTGGTTCCGGCAGCTGCGCGATGCGTGCGCGCTCACGCTCCCGGTCGATGATGAATGGAAGTAAGCGAAAACCATGCTGGTTCTGGTAAAATAGCGCACAAACTGGCCGGGAGGACGCCCGGCCTGCGCATTAACTGAAAAAACAGGTGAAAACGTGGATAAGGCTGTCATCCTGCCGGAAAAAAAACAGTACCAGGAAATTGGCGAGGATTTACGGGCGCAAATTATCCAGGGGCGCTATCCCGTAGGTTCCCGTCTGCCGCCCGAGCGTAATATTGCTGAGAAGTACGGCGTAAGTCGTACCATCGTGCGTGAGGCATTGCTGATGCTGGAGCTGCAGGGCACGGTGGATATCCGCCAGGGGTCTGGCGTTTATGTGATGCGCATTCCTGAAGAACACGAAAACGAAGAAGAACGTTTTCTGAACAGCGACGTCGGCCCCTTTGAGATCCTGCAGGCGCGCCAGCTTCTCGAAAGCAACATCGCCGCGTTTGCTGCCAAAATGGCGACACGCGCAGACATCGACAATCTGCGCCGTATTATTGAGCAGGAGCAGCGCGCCATTGCCGCCAACGATAACAGCCAGGACAATAATAAAATGTTTCACCTGGTGCTGGCGGGGGCAACGCAAAACCAGATGCTGCTGGCAACGGTAGAAAGTATCTGGCACCACATGGACAGCAGCCCGCTGTGGCAGCAATTCAATGGGCATATCGCCAGCCGTGCATACCGCCTGAAATGGCTGGGCGACAGGCAAACTATCCTCGCGGCGCTTCGTCGTCGTGACGTGATGGGTGCCTGGCAGGCGATGTTCCAGCATCTGGAAAATGTGAAAAAGAGCTTACTTGAACTCTCCGATGAAGATGCGCCGGATTTTGACGGTTATCTTTTTGAATCTGTGCCCGTGTTTCAGGGGAAGCTGGTGTGACTATTCTGCCTCTCTATGCCGCGCCTCAGTATGCGGAACAGGTAACTGACTGGATCTGGCAGGCGTTCGGTGACGGGCTTACGCGGGCGTTTTTCCAGAGCATCGTTGAACATAGCCAGACGCCGGGCGCGTTACCGTTGACCTTTATTGCTCTGGAGGGCGAACAGCTTCTGGGTACGGTTGGGATCTGGCGCTGCGATTTAATCACCCGACAGGATCTTTGTCCGTGGCTGGCTGCGCTGTACGTTGATGAAGCGGCGCGTGGTAACGGACTGGCGGGAAAACTGCAGCAGCATGTTATCGCCTATGCCGCACAGGCCGGGTATCACGAACTGCATCTGTGGTCTGCCTGCCGCGACTTCTACGAACGTTACGGCTGGCAGTACATTGGCGATGCGCTCGAATACCCGAACAAAACGGTACATCTGTATCGCTATTCCTCTCCCGCTTCTGCTGGCGAACCTACAGAGTGACGGCGGACTAAGGTGGGGCTGAACAGGTGGGTGATATCCGGTGGCTGGCGTTGTTCGGCCAGCGCCAGTGCCAGCTCCGCAGCCTGCGTTGCCATTGTGATAATCGGGTAACGTACCGTGGTCAGGCGGGGACGCACGTAGCGGGACACCAGCACATCATCAAAGCCAATGAGTGAAATTTCTCCCGGCACCTCGATTCCGTTGTCATTTAACACCCCCATTGCCCCGGCGGCCATCGAGTCGTTATAGCTGGCAACCGCCGTGAAATTCCGTCCACGCCCCAGCAGTTCTGTCATTGCCTGTTCGCCGCCACTCTCATCCGGCTCGCCGTAGGCCACCAGCCGGTCATTACACGGCAAACCGTTTTCGCGCAGGGCATCGTAGTAGCCCTGCAGGCGATCTTCGGCATCGGAAATCGGGTGATTGGAGCAGAGATAACCAATGCGGGTATGGCCCTGCTGAATCAAATGGCGGGTAGCAAGCCAGGCGCCGTAGCGGTCGTCGAGTGCCACGCAGCGTTTCTCAAAACCGGGAATAATTCGATTGATGATCACCATGCCGGGGATCTGCTTCATCAGATGAATGAGTTCAGCATCGGGGATCATTTTGGCGTGAACAACCAGCGCAGCGCAGCGGTGGCGCATCAGCTGTTCGATAGCCTGGCGTTCTTTTTGTTCGTTGTGATAGCCATTGCCGATCAGCAGAAAATTGCCGGTCTGATAAGAAACCTGTTCAACCGCTTTTACCATGGCGCCAAAAAACGGGTCAGACACATCGCCCACCACCAGTCCGATGGTTTCAGTAGACTGTTGGGCAAGGGCGCGGGCGTTGGCATTCGGATGATAATTCAATGATTCCATGGCGTTTTGCACCGCCTGGCGTGATGCGTCACTGGCTTTAGGGGAGTCGTTGATCACGCGCGAGACGGTCGCCACGGAAACACCAGCCAGACGGGCCACATCCTTTATTGTCGCCATTACATACCTTCTTAGTGGGGGTAAGCGTTTACACACGAAATAGTGTTGCGGAAAAGCGCCGTGCATTCAAGGGGCGCGGGGGTTCGCCCTCCACAAACGTGACGCAGCACAACCCTGGCCGTGTAATCGTTACACGGCCAGTCATGTCTGAATAATGTCAATCTGAACCTTTAGTTACACTTTGCCTCAGGCTGTTGCGATTGTCCGATGGCGAGGATGAGGGGGAGATTGATAGAGTCGAGATCCCAGAGGTATTGATTGGTGAGAATTCTTAGTACGGTTTCGTACTCTTCTCTTGCACCAACCTGCGCGGATGCGCAGGTTTTTTTTCGCCTCAACTTTGCAGTCGCTCCCGTATCACTTCTCGTGTAATCTGCCACCATTTACTATCAACCCTTCACACTGGCTGGCAAAGGGAGTTGAGATGCTTTTTGGGTTCTTCCGTACACTCTTCCGTATTCTCTTTCGCATTCGCGTCACTGGCGATGCTCAGGCGCTTCGCGGCGAACGCGTTCTTATCACACCAAACCATGTTTCCTTTATCGACGGCATTCTGCTGGCGCTATTTCTGCCCGTGCGTCCGGTGTTTGCGGTTTATACCTCCATCAGCCAGCAGTGGTACATGCGCTGGCTCACGCCGCTGATTGATTTTGTGCCGCTCGACCCGACCAAACCGATGATGATTAAACATCTGGTGCGTCTGGTGGAGCAGGGGCGTCCGGTGGTTATTTTCCCGGAAGGGCGCATCTCGGTGACCGGTTCACTGATGAAAATCTACGACGGCGCCGGGTTTGTCGCGGCGAAGTCAAAAGCAACCGTGGTGCCACTGCGTATTGAAGGGGCGGAGCGCTCCTATTTCAGCCGTCTGAAAGGGCTGGTAAAGCAGCGCGTGTTCCCAAAAATTACGTTGCATATCCTGCCGCCAACGTCGTTACCGATGCCTGACGCGCCCCGTGCACGCGATCGCCGTAAAATTGCCGGAGAGATGCTGCACCAGATTATGATGGAAGCGCGTATGGCGGTCCGCCCGCGCGAGACGCTGTATGAATCCCTGCTGTCGGCACAGCACCGCTACGGCGCGAAGAAAAACTGCATCGAAGACATCAACTTTACCCCGGATACCTATCGCAAGCTGCTGACCAAGACATTGTTCGTGGGCCGTATTCTTGAGAAGTACAGTCAGCAGGGCGAAAAGATTGGCCTGATGCTGCCCAACGCAGGCATCAGCGCGGCGGTGATTTTTGGTGCCGTTTCCCGTGGCCGTATTCCGGCGATGATGAACTACACGGCGGGCGTGAAAGGGCTGACCAGCGCCATCACGGCAGCGCAAATCAAAACCGTCTTTACCTCCCGCCAGTTCCTCGACAAAGGCAAACTGTGGCATCTTCCTGAACAGCTTACCCAGGTACGCTGGGTCTTTCTGGAAGATCTTAAAGCGGACGTGACGACAGGCGACAAACTGTGGATTTTTGCTCATCTGCTGATGCCGCGTCTGGCCCAGGTGAAACAGCAGCCGGAAGACGACGCGATTATCCTCTTCACCTCTGGCTCTGAAGGCAACCCGAAAGGCGTCGTCCACAGTCACAAGAGTATTCTGGCGAACGTTGAGCAGATCAAAAGCATTGCCGACTTTACCGCGAAAGACCGGTTTATGTCAGCGCTGCCGCTGTTCCACTCTTTTGGTCTGACGGTGGGGCTTTTCACGCCGCTGCTGACCGGTGCCGAAGTCTTCCTTTATCCAAGCCCGTTGCATTACCGCATTGTGCCTGAGCTGGTGTATGACCGTAACTGTACCGTGTTGTTTGGAACCTCAACCTTCCTCGGGAACTACGCGCGTTTCGCCAATCCGTATGACTTCTTCCGCGTGCGCTACGTGGTTGCGGGTGCGGAAAAACTGCAGGAGAGCACGCGACAGATCTGGCAGGACAAATTTGGTCTGCGTATCCTTGAGGGGTATGGCGTGACAGAGTGTGCGCCGGTGGTCTCTATCAACGTGCCAATGGCGGCGAAACCGGGGACAGTAGGCCGAATTCTGCCTGGGCTGGATGCTCGTCTGCTGGCGGTGCCTGGTATTGAAGACGGCGGCCGGCTGCAGCTGAAAGGGCCAAACGTGATGAACGGCTATCTGCGCGTGGAAAACCCCGGCGTGCTGGAAGCACCGACCGCAGAAAACGTTAATGGCGAGATTGAAACGGGCTGGTACGACACCGGCGATATTGTACGTTTCGATGAGCAAGGCTTTGTGCAGATCCAGGGGCGTGCAAAACGCTTTGCCAAGATTGCGGGTGAAATGGTCTCGCTTGAGATGGTTGAACAGCTGGCATCGGGCGTCTCCGCCGACAAGATGCATGCCACGGTTGTGAAGAGTGATGCAAGTAAAGGCGAGGCGCTGGTGCTGTTCACCACCGACAGCGAGCTTAAGCGCGACCAGTTACTGAGCTATGCCCGCGAGCACGGCATCCCAGAGCTGGCGGTACCTCGTGATATTCGCTACCTGAAACAGCTTCCGGTGCTCGGCAGCGGTAAGCCCGACTTCGTGACCCTCAAGGGCATGGTTGAACAGGCGGAACAACATAATGCGTGAGTCAGTACACACTAACACCTCTCTGCGCTCAAAAGGCATGATGGCGGTGATTGCCGCCCAGTTCCTTTCCGCCTTTGGCGATAACGCGCTGCTGTTTGCCACGCTGGCATTGCTCAAGGCTGAGTTTTACCCCGACTGGAGTCAGCCGGTTCTGCAGATGGTGTTTGTGGGCGCTTACATTATCTTTGCACCGTTTGTCGGACAGGTTGCGGACAGCTTCCCGAAAGGCCGGGTAATGATGTTTGCCAACGGCCTGAAACTGCTGGGAGCCGCCAGCATTTGTTTTGGTTTCAATCCGTTTATTGGCTATACGCTGGTCGGCATTGGCGCCGCAGCCTACTCCCCGGCGAAGTATGGCATCCTCGGGGAGCTGACCACCGGTGACAAGCTGGTGAAAGCCAATGGGCTGATGGAGTCCTCCACCATTGCGGCAATCCTGCTTGGCTCCGTCGCAGGCGGTGTCCTCGCTGACTGGCACGTGCTGGCGGCCCTCGGCGTGTGTGCCGTGGTGTACGGTGGTGCGGTAGTCGCTAACCTGTTTATTCCAAAACTGCCGGTGGCGCGTCCGGGGCAATCCTGGCGCTTTAAGCCGATGACCGGCAGCTTCTTCAATGCCTGCCGCGTGCTGTGGCGTAATGGTGAAACGCGATTCTCTCTGATGGGCACCAGTATGTTCTGGGGCGCTGGCGTTACGCTGCGCTTCCTGCTGGTATTGTGGGTGCCGGTGGCGCTGGGGATCACGGACAACGCGACGCCAACCTACCTTAATGCGATGGTGGCGATCGGGATTGTGGTGGGCGCGGGGGCAGCGGCAAAACTGGTGACGCTCGACACCGTTGCTCGCTGCATGCCGGCAGGGATCCTGATTGGCGTTGCGGTGCTTTTTTTCGCACTGCAACACGCGTTATTGCCAGCCTACGTACTGCTGATCCTGATTGGTATTCTGGGGGGCTTCTTCGTGGTGCCGCTGAATGCGCTATTACAGGAGCGTGGCAAGCAGACGGTCGGGGCGGGCAATGCTATTGCGGTGCAAAACCTCGGTGAAAACCTGGCGATGCTGCTGATGCTGGGCCTGTATTCGCTGGCGGTTAAAGCCGGTGCGCCTGTGGTGGGGATTGGCGTCGGGTTCGGTGGACTGTTCGCGCTGGCGATTGCCGGCTTGTGGGTCTGGCAGCGCCGCCGCTGATTCGGGTCGTCTTCAGCGCCTTTTCACAAGCGGGTGCAAACATTAAAAACGGCAACAGAGGTTGCCGTTTTGTTTTTTTTACGGTGCCGGATAGGTATAAACCTGATGCACCGCTTCAATCTCCGCCAGCACGTCCTCGCTCAGGTCCAGATGGAAACTCTCAATGTTGGTTTTCAACTGTTCCATCGTCGTTGCGCCCAGCAGGGTGCTGGCCACAAACGGCTGACGGCGTACGAAGGCCAGTGCCATCTGGGCAGGATCGAGCCCGTGACGCTTCGCAATATCAACGTAGGCCGCGACGGCTTTCTGCGTCTGCTCGCCGCTATAGCGGGTAAAGCGGCTGAAGAGCGTATTACGCGCGCCGGCTGGCTTCGCGCCGTTCAGGTATTTACCCGTCAGCGTACCAAAGCCCAGGCAGGAATAGGCGAGCAGCTCAACCTCTTCATATTGCGTCACTTCGGCCAGACCCACTTCGTAACTGCGGTTGAGCAGGCTGTAGGGGTTCTGGATGGTGACAATGCGCGGCAGATCGTGTTTATCAGCCAGGTGCAGGTAGCGCATAACGCCAAAAGCCGTTTCGTTAGACACGCCGATGTAGCGGATTTTGCCCGCTCGCTGGCATTCGGTCAGCGCTTCCAGCGTTTCAAGCAGCGTAACGGCGGGAGCGCTTTCGTTCCAGCTGTAGCCGAGCTTACCAAAGCAGTTGGTTGGACGCTGCGGCCAGTGTACCTGGTAGAGATCAAGATAATCGGTTTGCAGGCGCTTCAGGCTGGCATCCAGCGCGGCACGGATATTCTTGCGATCGAGGATCTGGTTTGGGCGGATCCCGGCATCGCTGTTACGCGCAGGGCCGCTGACTTTCGAGGCGATAACCAGTTTTTCTCGGTTGCCGCGTTTTGCCAGCCAGTTGCCGACGTAGGTTTCGGTAAGCCCCTGCGTTTCCGGGCGTGGAGGAACAGGGTACATCTCTGCGACATCAATCAGGTTAATGCCCTGGCTGACGGCATAATCGAGTTGTGCATGGGCATCGGCTTCGCTGTTTTGTTCACCAAATGTCATCGTGCCCAACCCCAGTTGGCTTATCTCCAGAGAGCTGTGGGGGATACGGTGATAATGCATAGCCGGCTTCCTTCAATAGACATGTAGACCGCGTCAGGAACCTCCCGACAAAGGAATATAAACATGGCAGAGGGGAAGCAAAAGGGGAAGAAAAAAATCAAAAAGGCCAGCAAGGTACTGACCTCTCTCTGTTTATCGCTCGATAATTTGCGAGACTTCGTCGCGATTGATCTGCATTTTATTCCCGGACTGATCGCGGTAGCTGACCAGACCAGTGTCATCATCGACTTCCGGCTTGCCGTCTGTCAGGATCATCCGGCCATCTTTTGTCGCCATCACGTAATCGCTGCTACAGCCCGATACTGCAAACGCTAATCCGACTGCTGAAATTAACACTGCCCATTTTTTCATCGTTATCGTCCTCACCTGGCTCGTATCAAATCATAGTGTAGTAATAACCCGATATTTCGACAGGAGGAAGCGGTAAAATCTTAAAAACCAGGTGATTATGTTTGAGAGCTCTCAAAATAAGTAAAAAACTACGTTTTGAGTAAGAAATGGCGAGCAAGGAGCGCCCCGGTAAAGTTCTTTTTGAGATAAAAACCGCGTGGCAATGTCAGTATCGGCTCGCCCCGGGCACCGATTGCTTCCGTGAGCGCTTTACTGTTCGCCGCCTTTGGCCGCAGCTGTAACACCTCTCCGTGTCGGGCGGTGATGCGCTCAACCTGACCGAGGACAATCATATCCATCAGCTCTTCCCAGTCCAGACGCAGCTGATGCTCTTCATCTTCATCCGGACTCCACAGCAGCGGTGCGCCAACCCGGCGTTCAGCCAGCGGGATCTGACGTTCTCCTTCTACGGGGACCCAAAGCACGCGCTTCAGTTTATGGCGAACGTGACTGGTTTCCCACGTCACACCGGTATTCCCGGTTAACGGTGCAACGCAGACAAATGTCGTTTCCAGGGGCTTCCCAAGGCTATCGATGGGAATGGTTTTTAACTCTACGCCCAGGGCGGCGAAATCCTGCTCCGGTTTACTCCCTGCGCTTGCACCCAGCCACAGCTCCAGCAGCATGCCGATCCAGCCTTTGTCCCGCTTCAGATCCTGAGGGATCGGCAGGCCAGCCATTGCCGCCAGCTCGCCAAGCGAAAAGCCAGCCAGACGCTGCGCCTGCTGTAGCAACTGGATTTCGCTGGACGGCGGTGAAAGCAAGGGTAAAAGCGAATGCATGAAGGTAACCTTTTGATTAAAAAATACACTAAGAAATTGTCCCCTGTGGATAGAGTTTAACTTTTTCTGTACGAATATGCCATGTGCATGATTTATAGGTTTTTTTAGTACGCTAAAAATGGATGGCGAGGGACAAAAATTCGGTTGTTCAATTCTGGTCACTGACAATGAACAGGATCTTACACCATGTTATCCACAGAAAAGTGGGATAACTGGGCATAACCCTGACTACTGTTTCAATTTACAGCCTTGACGTGCGACGAAAATCCAATTTTCAAACAAATTGTGCCTAACTTATTGGCACAATCTGTGGATAAAACCGACGCTGTTCGATCTTTCATCAGCACAACGATCCCTGATGTGACGAACGTCACGATTAAGCGGTGTGGGTTGGTTTTATGGTGATTAACTTTATGAAAATAATGATTTTATTTTCTTTCGGTAATGGAGAGGGATTGACGGCGGCTGAGGTTGTTCATCGGTAATCAGACACTTCTTCACAACTATATCCACAGAAAAGGTGAATAAAATTCCCCTCAGAGCCGCTCATCTGTTTATAACTCTGCCTGTATTTGTGAGTTATTCAAATGTTATTAGGTTGCAGCCCTGTAAGAGAGTGGTTTACCGCCTCCCTGTAGTGTGAAACAATCATTCATATATAAGGTTTAGTTTGGGGTAGTCCGGTGATTGATGACGATGGCTACCGCCCGAACGTAGGAATAGTAATTTGTAATCGTCAGGGCCAGGTGATGTGGGCCCGTCGATATGGTCAGCACTCCTGGCAGTTCCCGCAAGGCGGGATCAACCCGGGAGAGTCCCCAGAACAAGCGATGTACCGGGAGCTGTTTGAAGAGGTTGGTTTAAGCCGAAAAGATGTTCGCATCCTGGCTTCGACCCGCAACTGGTTGCGTTACAAGTTACCGAAACGTTTGGTGCGTTGGGACACAAAGCCGGTTTGTATCGGCCAGAAACAAAAATGGTTTCTACTGCAGTTGGTGGGCAACGATTCAGATATCAATATGCAAACCAGCAGTACGCCGGAGTTTGATGGCTGGCGTTGGGTGAGCTATTGGTATCCTGTTCGTCAGGTCGTGTCATTTAAACGCGATGTTTACCGTAGGGTGATGAAAGAGTTCGCAAGTGTTGTCATGCAGCTTCAGGAGATCCCGCCTAAGCCGCAGAGCGCACCTGCCTGGCGACGTAAAAGAGGTTAAGCTACGCAAATCATGCTCACCCGCTTGCGAGAAATAGTCGAGAAGGTGGCCAGTGCGCCGCGTCTGAATGAGGCGCTGAACATTCTGGTTACTGACATCTGTCTTGCGATGGAGACCGAAGTCTGTTCGGTGTATCTGGCCGACCACGATCGGCGTTGCTATTACCTGATGGCGACCCGTGGTTTGAAAAAGCCACGTGGACGCACCGTAACGCTCGCGTTTGATGAAGGTATCGTTGGTCTGGTTGGGCGACTCGCCGAACCTATCAACCTTGCCGACGCGCAAAAACACCCCAGCTTTAAATATATCCCCTCCGTAAAAGAAGATCGTTTCCGCGCCTTCCTGGGTGTGCCGATTATTCAGCGCCGTCAGCTGCTTGGTGTGCTGGTGGTACAGCAGCGTGAGTTGCGTCAGTACGATGAAAGCGAAGAGTCTTTCCTCGTCACGCTGGCCACGCAGATGGCCGCGATCCTCTCCCAGTCCCAGTTGACGGCACTGTTTGGTCAGTATCGTCATACGCGTATTCGCGCGCTTCCGGCGTCGCCGGGCGTTGCTATCGCCGAAGGCTGGATGGACGCCACTCTGCCGTTAATGGAGCAGGTGTACGAAGCCTCAACGCTTGATGAAGCGCTTGAGCGTGAGCGTCTCACCGCCGCGCTGGAAGAGGCGTCGAATGAGTTTCGTCGCTACAGCAAGCGCTTTGCCGCTGGGGCGCAAAAAGAGACGGCGGCCATTTTTGACCTTTACTCGCACCTTCTCTCCGATGCACGTCTGCGCCGCGAGCTTTTTGACGAAGTCGACAAAGGTGCGGTTGCGGAGTGGGCGGTTAAAAAGGTCATCGAAAAATTTGCCGAGCAGTTTGCGGCACTGACCGACGGTTACCTGAAAGAGCGGGCCGGTGATTTACGCGCCCTGGGGCAGCGTTTACTGTTCCATCTTGATGACACTATTCAGGGCGCGAATGCCTGGCCAAAACGTTTTGTGCTGGTTGCCGATGAACTCTCCGCGACAACGCTGGCTGAACTGCCTCATGACCGCCTGGCGGGCGTGGTGGTACGCGATGGCGCGGCGAACTCGCACGCGGCCATTATGGTGCGCGCGCTGGGAATTCCCACCGTTATGGGGGCGGATATCCAGCCATCGGTGCTGCACCGACGCACCCTGGTGGTCGACGGTTATCGCGGTGAGCTGTTGGTTGATCCTGAGCCGGTTCTGCTTCAGGAATACCAGCGCCTTATCAGCGAAGAGAATGAATTAAGCAAGCTGGCAGAGGATGACGTTAATCTGCCCGCGCAGCTCAAAAGCGGCGAGCGAATCAAAGTCATGCTCAACGCAGGTTTAAGCCCCGAGCATGAAGAGAAGCTCGGCAGCCGCATCGACGGTATCGGCTTATACCGCACCGAAATCCCGTTCATGCTGCAAAGTGGCTTTCCCTCTGAAGAGGAGCAGGTCGCGCAGTATCAGGGCATGCTGCAGATGTTTAACGACAAACCGGTCACCCTGCGCACCCTTGATGTCGGGGCAGATAAACAGCTGCCGTACATGCCGATCAGTGAAGAAAACCCGTGCCTGGGCTGGCGTGGGATACGCATTACGCTCGATCAGCCTGAGATCTTCCTGATCCAGGTGCGTGCCATGCTGCGCGCGAATGCGGCGACGGGTAACCTCAGCATTTTACTGCCGATGGTCACCAGCATTGATGAGATTGACGAGGCGCGGCGGCTGATTGAGCGTGCCGGCCGTGAAGTCGAAGAGATGATTGGCTATGCGATCCCCAAACCACGAATTGGGGTGATGCTTGAAGTGCCGTCAATGGTCTTTATGCTGCCGCAGCTGGCTAACCGTGTCGACTTTATCTCGGTCGGTACCAATGACCTGACGCAGTATATTCTGGCCGTCGACCGTAACAACACGCGTGTTGCCAGCATTTATGACAGCCTGCACCCTGCGATGATCCGGGCGTTAGCGATGATCGCGCGAGAAGCCGAACAGCACGATATTGATTTGCGCCTGTGTGGTGAAATGGCCGGAGATTCGATGTGCGTTGCAATCCTGATTGGGCTGGGGTACCGCCACCTCTCCATGAACGGCCGTGCGGTTGCCCGCGTGAAGTACCTGCTGCGGCATATCGATATTGAGGATGCCCGCGAGCTGGCTGAACGCAGTCTTGAAGCGCAGCTGGCCGCCGAAGTGCGTCATCAGGTGGCTGCCTTCATGGAACGACGCGGTATGGGCGGCCTGATTCGCGGCGGTCGCTAAGACGTACTTTTCCCCTCACTCCGTCCTCGTCCTTTGTGACAGGGCGGAGGTGAGGATATAACACACTCCTCTATACACATCTTTTACATCTCTGGCGCATCCTCCGCGTCCGCCTTATGCTATGATTCGCAACTTTGGAGCCTCTGCTAACAGCAGAATCGCATTTCTACCGCTGTCCACTTTCAGCGGAATAACAACATCTTGTGGTGACAGATGAACAGTGGTTATCTGCATTTTCCGGAATTTGATCCGGTCATTTTCTCAATAGGACCTGTTTCGCTTCACTGGTACGGTCTGATGTACCTGGTCGGCTTCATTTTTGCCATGTGGCTTGCTGGCCGTCGCGCCAGTCGTCCCGGCAGTGGCTGGACCAAAAACGAAGTCGAGAACCTGCTGTATGCAGGCTTCCTTGGCGTGTTCCTGGGCGGCCGTATTGGGTATGTTCTGTTCTATAACCTCCCGGTATTCCTGAACGATCCACTCTACCTGTTCCGCGTCTGGGATGGCGGCATGTCCTTCCACGGCGGGCTGATTGGTGTGATCCTGGTGATGGTGATTTTTGCCAAACGCACCAAACGCAACTTCTTCCAGGTGTCAGATTTTATCGCGCCACTGATCCCGTTTGGTCTGGGAGCAGGACGTCTGGGCAACTTTATCAATGGTGAGCTCTGGGGGCGTGTCGACCCGAGTGTCTCCTTTACCATGCTGTTCCCGGGCTCGCGTGCAGAGGACATGGCGCTGCTGCCGTCTCATCCTGAGTGGCAATCCCTGTTCGATACTTACGGTGTTCTGCCGCGCCACATGTCTCAGCTTTACGAGCTGGCGCTGGAAGGTGTGGTGCTGTTTATCATCCTGAATCTGTTTATCCGTAAACCGCGTCCGATGGGGTCTGTCTCCGGTCTGTTCCTGATTGGCTACGGTGCATTCCGTATCATCGTCGAGTTCTTCCGCCAGCCGGATGCACAGTTCACCGGCGAATGGGTACAGTACATCAGCATGGGGCAGATCCTCTCCATTCCGATGATTGTCGCGGGTGTCATTATGATGATTTGGGCGTATCGTCGTCGTCCACAGCAACAACTTTCCTGAGGAACCATGAAACAGTATCTTGAACTGATGAAAAAAGTGCTCGATGAGGGCACGCCGAAAAATGACCGTACCGGTACCGGCACGCTCTCCATTTTTGGCCACCAGATGCGCTTCAATCTGCAGGAAGGTTTTCCGCTGGTGACGACAAAGCGCTGCCACCTGCGCTCGATCATTCATGAACTGCTCTGGTTCCTGCAAGGCGATACCAACGTTGCGTATCTGCATGAAAACAACGTCTCTATCTGGGACGAATGGGCAGATGAAAACGGCAACCTGGGCCCGGTGTACGGTAAGCAGTGGCGCGCATGGCCTACGCCGGATGGCCGCCATATTGACCAGATCACCACCGTGATGAACCAGCTGAAAAACGATCCGGACTCGCGCCGTATTATCGTTTCCGCCTGGAACGTCGGCGAGCTGGATAAAATGGCGCTGGCACCGTGCCATGCGTTCTTCCAGTTCTATGTGGCAGACGGCAAGCTCTCCTGCCAGCTCTATCAGCGCTCCTGCGACGTGTTCCTCGGCCTGCCGTTCAACATTGCCAGCTATGCGCTGTTAGTGCATATGATGGCGCAGCAGTGCGATCTGGACGTGGGCGATTTCGTCTGGACCGGTGGGGATACCCATCTCTACAGCAACCATATGGAACAGACGCATCTCCAGCTGACCCGCGAACCGCGCACCTTGCCTAAGCTGATTATCAAACGCAAACCGGAATCCATTTTTGATTACCGCTTTGACGATTTTGAGATTGAGGGTTATGACCCTCATCCAGGCATCAAAGCGCCCGTCGCTATCTGAGGCCGTCAATCGTGACATAACCGGTGCTGTTTAGCGCCGGTTTTTTTTCGCCTTCTTCCCGCTTTCCGACGCGTTATCCAGAACGTATGCAACACACTGCAACCGCTTAACTTTCCTTGATAAGGGCTCGTAAAACGCTCCTCCGTTGCTCGTCAATTCCAGGCCATTTCGCCACACTCCCGGCATGAAAAAAGAGAACGGTTTTACGCTTATCGAAACCCTGGTGGCTATCTCGCTGGTGGTCATTCTCAGCGCCTCCGGGCTATACGGCTGGGACAACTGGCAACGGCAGCAACGGCTCTGGCAAACCGCCGGGCAGGTGCGCGATTACCTGGCATTTCTGCGCAATGACGCAAACCGGCACAACCGTGACCACCAGGTCACACTGCGGCGCGACAGGGGCGTCACCTGTCTGATGAGCGCATTCGTGCAGGGCTGTGATAAGGGCAGTCCGTTTGTATTTATTCCCCTGTGGCCGGAGGTCACGGTAAGTGAAATAACGCCGTTATTTGGCTTCTATGGACTCAGGGATACGGCATGGGCAGGGCGAATACGCCTGCAAAGTCGTGCAGGAGAATGGCTCGTCATTGTCTCGAATGGAGGGCGAATCAGGATGTGCAATGTCACAGGAGAAGGTTCATGTCCCTAAACCAGCAGGGTTTCTCACTGATGGAAGTTTTGATTGCCACGGCGATCAGCAGTCTTTTACTGATAAGCGCCTCGCGCTTTTTACCGGGCTTGCAGCGGGCTGTTTTACAGCAATCCGGTCAGCGGGAGCTTGAGGAGGAGGTGTGGCAACGCCTTTTTTCCCTTGGCAAACAGCTTCAGCGTGCGGGGTATTGCGCCGGAAACTGTGCGGGGCAGGGACTGACGATCGGCAGGCAAGGTCGCTGTGTCATTGTACGGTGGGATGCAAACAGTAACGGTAACTGGGATAGCTCGTCTTCGGAAAACGACAGCACAGGTTTTCGTCTGGAATCAGGTGCACTGGAGATCCTGCATGGGGCGACCTCGTGTGAGGGTAAAGGATGGGAGAAACTCACTGACCCCAACAGGCTTCTCATCCAGCACTTTGTGGTGAGTCAAGTTGAGCATGCGGGGTTTGCCCCCCAGTTGAATATTGAAATGACCGCCCTTCGTCAGGGCGAGCAGGGGGCCCCCTGTCAGGCTTTTTATGGCGTCACGGGGTACAACCTGTGAACCGGCAGCGCGGGATGTCCTCGCTGGCGCTGGTATTACTTTTACTGGTGTTGGGCACGCTGATCCTCACCGGCCTCAATCAGCAGCTGACCACGTTTAGCGCACTGGTGGGCGGTGAGAGCCGCTCGGTTCAACAGCAGGCATCCGTGCAGTCAGCGCTTGAATGGGGACGCGTTCAGAGCTGGTTATCTGAGCCTGAGATCCAGTGCAAAAAGGTATCGGCGTGGCGAGTTTGCCTGCGACTACTGAATGAAGCGCGTGTGCTGCTTATCGCCGGGAGTGATGACCTGCTGCTATGGCGCAGAGGCGAAATCATCGACGGTAAGATCTATTTCTCGCCACACGGCTGGAGTGATTTTTGTCCGCTTAAGGAGAATGCGTTATGCCAGCTGCCGTGAGCAGAGAAAAAGGCTTTAGCATGGTTGAGGTATTACTGGCGATGATGCTGCTGGTGATGATCGTCACGGCACTGTCGGGTTATCAGCGAGCACTGGCGACGCGGTTCTCTATGTTTAATCAGTATCGTCAGCTCTGGCACCATGCCTGGAATCAGTCTCAGCTTTCAACAATTGCTCTCCCGGCAGGCTGGCAGGTCAGTCGGGGGCAGACAACACTCTCTGGATGTGTCAGCATCACGGTTACACTTATTTCTCCTCTGGGGCGGCGCGGCGAGATGACGCGTCTGCATTGCCCGGTTAGCCAGTAGTCGGGAGCGTCTATGTTAAGGGTCTACCACTCAAATCGTCTGGATGTGCTGGAAGCGCTGATGGAATTTATCGTTGAGCGCGAGCGGCTTGACGATCCTTTTGAGCCAGAAATGGTGCTGGTGCAGAGCACCGGTATGGCACAGTGGCTGCAGATGTCGCTTTCGCGTAAATTCGGCATTGCCGCAAATATCGATTTCCCGCTGCCCGCGAGTTTTATCTGGGAGATGTTTGTCCGCGTGTTGCCGGACATCCCGGAACAGAGTGCCTTCAACAAGCAAAGCATGAGCTGGAAGCTGATGGCATTGTTGCCGGACATGCTGCAGCATGATGAATTCGTCATGCTACGCCACTACCTCAATGACGACACCGATAAACGCAAGCTGTTCCAGCTGGCATCACGCACCGCCGATCTCTATGACCAGTATCTGGTGTATCGCCCGGAATGGCTGACTCGCTGGGAAGCGGGCGAGCGGGTCGACGGGTTACCGGAGGCGCAAGTCTGGCAGGCACCGCTCTGGAAAGCGCTGGTGGAACACACTGAGAAACTCGGCCAGCCGAAGTGGCACCGTGCAAACCTCTACCAGCGGTTTATCTCCATACTGGAAAACAGCGCTGAGCGACCAGCCCGGCTGCCCTCTCGCGTGTTTATCTGCGGCATCTCGGCGCTGCCACCGGTGTATTTGCAGGCGCTGAGTGCGCTGGGTAAACACATCGACATACATATCCTCTTTACCAATCCGTGTCGCCAGTACTGGGGCGACATTCAGGATGAACGCTGGCTTTCGCGGCTGGTGTCTCGTCAGAGACGACGCCTGTTTGAAGAGCGTACCGTGCCACTGTTTAAAGACAGCGCGTCTGCCGCACAGCTATTTGATGAGCACGGCATTCAAAATCTGCCGAACCCGCTGCTTGCCTCTTGGGGAAAGCTGGGCCGTGACTACATTCACATGCTCTCAGACATCACGTCGTCAGGCGAAGGGGATGTGGATGCCTTCGTCGAGATCGCTCCGGATAGCCTGCTGCATAATATCCAGCTCGACATTCTGGATCTCGAAAACCGCGCCGTCATGGGCGTAACGGCGAAAGAATTTGAGCGCAGCGACAGTAAGCGCAAGCTGGACGGCGACGATCGCAGCGTCACGATCCACGTTTGCCACAGCCCGCAGCGCGAGGTTGAAGTCCTTCACGATCAACTGCTGGCGATGCTGCAGGACGATCCTGAGCTGACGCCACGTGACATTGTGGTGATGGTGGCGGATATCGACAGTTACAGTCCCTTTATTCAGGCTGTTTTTGGGAGTGCGACAGGTGAACGCTACCTGCCGTACGCCATTTCTGACCGACGGGCCCGCCAGTCTCATCCGGCCTTGCAGGCCTTTATTACTTTGCTTTCATTACCGGATAGCCGGTTTATCTCCGAAGATGTCCTGGCATTACTGGATGTCCCAGTCCTGGCCGCACGTTTCAATATTAATGAAGAGGGGCTGCGTTACCTTCGTCAGTGGGTTAACGAGTCCGGCGTACGCTGGGGCATTGATGATGACAACGTTCAGGCGTTCGAGCTTCCTCCTACCGGCCAGCACACCTGGCGGTTTGGCCTGACACGTATGCTGCTGGGCTATGCGATGGAAAGCAGCCAGGGCGAGTGGAATGAAGTCCTGCCCTACGATGAGTCCAGCGGGTTGATCGCTGAACTGGTCGGTCATTTAGCTTCCCTGCTGATGCAACTTAACCGCTGGCGGCTTGAGTTGATGCAGCCGCGTCCACTGGATGCGTGGCTCCCGGTATGCAGGGCGTTACTCAATGATTTCTTCCTGCCGGACAGTGATACCGAAGCCGCTATGGCGCTCATTGAAACGCAGTGGCAGGCAATCGTCGAAGAGGGCGTGAGTTCCCACTATAACGAGGCTATTCCGTTGTCATTGCTGCGCGATGAGCTGACGCAACGGCTCGATCAGGAGCGAATTAGCCAGCGTTTCCTGGCAGGCCCAATCAATATTTGCACCCTGATGCCAATGCGTTCTATCCCGTTCAAAGTGGTGTGCCTGCTCGGAATGAATGACGGTATATACCCACGCGCCCTGGCGCCGCTGGGTTTTGATCTGATGAGTGCGAATCCAAAGCGGGGCGATCGTAGCCGTCGTGACGATGACCGTTATCTCTTCCTTGAGGCGCTCATTTCGGCTCAACGTCAGCTGTATATCAGCTATATCGGCCGCTCTATCCAGGACAACAGCGAGCGCTTTCCTTCTGTTCTGGTGCAGGAACTGGCGGATTATATCGGGCAGAGCCACTATCTGGCGGGGGATGAAGCCCGTAACTGTGATGAAAGCGCGCAGCGGGTGAAGGCGCATATCACCCGCTTCCATAGCCGCATGCCGTTTGACCCGGTGAACTACGTGGTCAGCGATCATCAGAGCTATGCCCACGAATGGCTGCCTGCGGCGAAAAAAGAGGGGAGAGCGCATACCGATTTCATTCAGGAGCTTGATCCTCGTCCGATAGACACCCTGACCTTTGAACAGCTTCAGCGGTTTTGGGGGCATCCGGTACGCGCTTTCTTCCAGCAACGGTTGCAGGTCAATTTCCGTTCTGAAGAGAGTGAAATTCCTGATGCAGAGCCGTTTACGCTGGAAGGGCTGGAGCGTTATCAGTTAAACCTGCAGCTGCTGAACGCGCTGGTTGAAGAGGAAGATGCCGACAAGCTTTACCGCCGCTACCGTGCTGCGGGGCAGTTACCCTACGGGGCGTTCGGAGAAATTGTCTGGGAGGCGCAGCGCCAGGAGATGGAAGCTCTGGCAGAACGCGTGAGGGAATGCCGGCAACCCGGAACCAGTATTGAAATCGATCTCAACTGCCAGGGTGTGCAGCTCACGGGCTGGCTAACTCAGGTACAGCCGGATGGGCTCCTGCGCTGGCGTCCTTCCATGCTTAGCGTTTCACAAGGTTTGCAACTCTGGCTCGAACATCTTGTCTACAGTGCTGGCGGCCATAAAGGCGAAAGCCGTATTTTTGTCCGCAAAGAGGGCGAATGGCGCTTTCCGCCGATGGACGCAGAGCAGGCATTACGTTATTTATCCTTGTACGTTGAAGGCTATCTGCGGGGAATGAATAAACCGCTCCTGCTACTGCCCGAGAGCGGTGGCGCCTGGATAAAAGCTTGTTATGACGCACAGAATGATGCCATGTTAACGGATGACGCTTCACTGCAGAAAGCACGGAGTAAATTCATGCAGGCGTATGAAGGTAACATGATGGTGCGCGGCGAAGGTGAGGATGTCTGGTATCAACGTTTATGGCGAACGCTTGAGCCTGAATACTTCGAGGCTATCACGGAAGAAGCACAACGCTACCTGTTACCGTTGTTCAAATTTAATCAGTCCTGAGTGCTGTATAAAAATTGCGCAGCATGGGGTGTTCATTTATGATGCACTTCTTATCACGGACTGATGTACCCAAAGAAAGAGATGTTGGTGAGTCCAGCACGCAGTTTGTTAATGATGTAGCCGTGATAAAGAGGTCGTAATGCCAGGCAGCACCTTGTTCAAAGCGTTTGTTTTGTTTGTCGCCCTTTGGGCACCTTTCACTCAGGCAGGCTCCGGTTGGCAACCCATTCAGGAAACTATCCGTAAGAGCGAAAAAGATACCCGTCAGTATCAGGCTATTCGCCTTGATAACGGGATGACTGTGCTGCTGGTTTCCGATCCGCAGGCGGTAAAATCCCTGTCGGCACTGGTGGTGCCGGTTGGGTCGCTGGAAGATCCGGAAGCCCACCCTGGGCTTGCACACTATCTGGAACATATGACGCTTATGGGTTCCAAAAAATACCCACAGCCAGATAGCCTGTCCGAATTTCTCAAAATGCATGGCGGCAGCCACAACGCCAGCACGGCGCCGTACCGTACAGCCTTCTATCTCGAAGTTGAGAATGATGCGCTGGGAGGTGCAGTGGATCGTCTGGCGGATTCTATCGCGGCTCCCCTGCTGGATAAAAAATACGCTGACCGCGAACGCAATGCCGTTAATGCTGAACTGACCCTTGCCCGTACGCGAGACGGGATGCGCATGGCGCAGGTGAGTGCAGAAACCATTAACCCGGCGCACCCGGGATCGCGTTTTTCCGGTGGTAACCTGGAGACGCTGAGCGATAAACCGAACAGCCCGGTGCTGGATGCCCTGCATGCTTTTCGCGATAAATACTACTCCGCCAATCTGATGAAAGCGGTCATCTACAGCAACAAACCGTTGCCTGAGCTGGCAAGCATGGCGGCACAGACGTTTGGCCGGGTACCGAATAAAAATATCGACCTGCCGCAGATAAACGTTCCTGTGGTCACGGACGCGCAAAAAGGGATCGTTATCCACTACGTTCCTGCACTGCCGCGTAAAGTGTTACGCGTTGAGTTCCGCATTGATAACAATACGGCGCAGTTTCGCAGCAAAACCGATGAACTGGTCACCTACCTGATTGGCAACCGTAGCCCGGGAACACTTTCTGACTGGCTGCAAAAACAAGGGCTGGTGGAAGGTATCCGTGCCGACTCCGATCCGGTTGTGAACGGCAACAGCGGCGTGCTGGCGATCTCCGCCACCCTGACTGACAAAGGTCTGGCTCACCGTGATGACGTCGTGGCGGCTATCTTCAGCTACCTCTCTTTGCTGCGCGATAAAGGCGTCGATAAACGTTACTTTGATGAACTGGCGCACGTGCTGGATCTCGATTTCCGTTATCCGTCCATTACCCGCGACATGGATTACGTTGAGTGGCTGGCGGATACCATGATCCGTGTGCCGGTGGAATATACCCTCGACGCGGTCAATATTGCCGACCAGTATGACGCCGACGCGGTAAAAGCCCGCCTGGCGATGATGACGCCGCAGAATGCCCGCGTCTGGTATATCAGCCCGAACGAACCGCATAACAAAATGGCCTATTTTGTCGATGCCCCTTACCAGGTGGATAAAATCAGTGACCAGACCTTCGCCGACTGGCAGAAAAAGGCTGGTGAGATCGCGCTTAAATTGCCGGAGCTGAACCCCTACATTCCGGATGATTTCTCGCTGATTAAAACCACGAAAGCTTATCCGCACCCGGAACTTATCGTTGATGAGCCGACGCTGCGCGTGGTGTATACGCCAAGCCGCTATTTCGCGAGTGAACCGAAAGCCGATGTGAGCGTGGTTCTGCGTAACCCAAAAGCAATGAACAGCGCTAAAAATCAGGTGATGTTTGCGCTCAATGACTACCTTGCCGGTATCGCACTCGATCAGCTTAGCAATCAGGCGGCCGTCGGCGGGATAAGCTTCTCGACCAACGCCAATAACGGTCTGATGGTCAATGCCAACGGCTACACCCAGCGTCTGCCGCAGCTGTTCCAGGCGTTACTGGAAGGTTATTTCAGCTATACCCCGACGGAAGAGCAACTTGAGCAGGCCAAATCCTGGTATGCGCAGATGATGGATTCTGCCGAGAAGGGTAAAGCGTATGACCTGGCGCTCATGCCGACGCAAATGCTTTCGCAAATTCCCTATTTCCAGCGCGAAGATCGCCGGGCGCTACTGCCCTCTATCACCTTAAAAGATGTGCTGGCGTATCGTGATGCGCTGAAAACGAACACGCGTCCGGAGTTCCTTATCGTCGGAAACATGAGTGACGTACAGGCTAAAACACTGGCAGAAAATGTCCGTACGCAGCTTGGTTCGAAAGGCGACGAGTGGTGCCGCAACCAGGACGTACTGGTTGAGAAAAAACAGAATGTGATTTTTGAAAAGGCGGGTAACAGCACGGATTCAGCCCTGGCCGCTGTGTTTGTACCCACGGGTTATGATGAATTCACCAGTACCGCGCAGAGTGCTGTGCTGGGGCAGATTATTCAGCCGTGGTTCTACAACCAGCTGCGTACAGAAGAGCAGCTTGGTTACGCGGTCTTTGCCTTCTCCATGAACGTGGGTCGCCAGTGGGGGCTGGGCTTCCTGCTGCAAAGCAGTGATAAACAGCCTGCTTATCTCTGGCAGCGTTATCAGGCATTCTTCCCACAGGCGGAAGCGAAGCTGCGGGCGATGAAGCCGGAGGAGTTTGCTCAGATTCAGCAGGCCGTCATCGCGCAGGTGATGCAGCCGCCGCAGACGCTGGGTGAAGAAGCATCACAACTGAGCAAAGATTTTGATCGCGGTAATCTGAAATTTGATTCGCGTGATAAAGTAGTGGCCGAGATAAAACAGCTGACGCCGCAGAAGGTTGCTGATTTCTTCCACCAGGCGGTGGTTAAACCGCAGGGAATGGCGATTCTGTCGCAGGTTTCCGGTAGTCAGAACGGGAAAACGGACTACGTTAACCCGAAAGGCTGGACGATCTGGAAGAGCGTCAGCGCGCTGCAGCAATCTATGCCCTGGAGTAAGAAAGAATGACCGATACCGCTGAGCCCCTTAATCCCTTACGTTTACCTCTACAGGGTGAACGATTGATTGAAGCCTCAGCGGGAACGGGAAAAACCTTCACCATTGCCGCGCTCTATCTGCGTCTTCTGTTAGGGCTTGGTGGTAACGCCGCTTTTCCACGTCCGTTAAGTGTGGAAGAGCTGCTGGTGGTCACCTTCACCGAGGCTGCTACCGCTGAGCTGCGCGGTCGTATTCGTGCCAATATTCATGAGCTGCGCATCGCCTGCCTGCGCCAGACCACGGATAACCCTCTCTACGCCAGCCTTCTTGAAGAGATTGCAGATAAGCAACAGGCCGCCCAGTGGCTGCTGTTGGCGGAACGGCAGATGGACGAAGCGTCCGTTTTCACCATTCATGGTTTTTGTCAGCGCATGCTGAGCCTGAATGCATTTGAATCCGGAATGCTGTTTGAACAGCAGCTCATTGAAGATGAATCTGTGCTTCGCTATCAGGCCTGTGCGGATTTCTGGCGTCGCCACTGTTACCCTTTATCGCGCGATATCGCTGAAGCGGTCCATGCGTTGTGGAAAGGTCCCGAAGAGCTTCTTCGCGCTATCGACCGTTATCTTCAGGGCGAAGCGCCGGTTATCAAATCTCCGCCGCCTGCAGACGAAACGCTGGCTTCACGTCATGAAAAGATTGTCGGAAAAATTGCTGCGCTCAAGCAACAATGGAATGCGTCCGTCGGTGAGATTGAGGCGATCATCGAAAACTCCGGGATCGACAGGCGTAAATTTAACCGCGGCAACCAGGGTAAATGGATCGAGAAGATCAGCGCCTGGGCGCAGGAAGGGACGCGCGGTTATCAGCTTCCGGACGCACTGGAGAAATTCTCGCAGCGTTTTTTGATTGAGCGGACTAAAGCCGACGGCATTGTGCCTGAGCATCCCCTGTTTGTTGCGATTGAATCGCTGCTCGCTGAGCCACTCACGCTCAATGACCTGATGATCACCCGCGCCATGACGGAAATTCGCGAAGCCGTATCACGTGAGAAACGTCGCCGTGGCGAACTGGGTTTTGACGATATGTTGAGCCGCCTTGATGCGGCGCTGTGCAGTGAAAACGGCGAAGCCCTTGCCTGCGCGATCCGTACCCGCTTCCCGGTAGCGATGATTGACGAATTTCAGGATACGGACCCTCAGCAGTACCGTATTTTCCGCCGCATCTGGCGACAACAGCCCGACACCGCGCTGTTGTTAATCGGCGATCCGAAACAGGCCATTTACGCCTTCCGCGGTGCGGATATTTTCACCTACATGAAGGCCCGCAGTGAGGTAGAGGCGCACTATACGCTGGATACCAACTGGCGCTCTTCCCCGGGCATGGTGCAAAGCGTCAATGCGCTGTTTAGCCGCATGGATACGGCGTTTATGTTCCGTGAGATCCCCTTTCAGCCGGTAAAGTTTGCCGCAAAAAACAGCTCGCTGCGTTTCGAATTCAACGGGGTGACGCAGCCAGCCATGAACTTCTGGCTGCTTGACGGTGAAGGCTGTGGCGTCGCGGACTATCAAAATGCCATGGCTCAGCATTGTGCCGCGCAGATCCGTGACTGGCTCAGCGCTGGTGCGCGTGGCGAGGCGCTGTTGTGGAAGGAAAATGAGTCAGCCCCCGTGAAGGCGTCTGATATCACGGTGCTGGTGCGCAGTCGTCAGGAGGCGTCGCTGATCCGCGATGCGCTTACCCTGCTGAACATCCCGTCCGTGTACCTCTCAAACCGTGACAGCGTTTTTGAAACCCTGGAAGCACAGGAGATGCTGTGGCTGCTTCAGGCCGTGCTGTCCCCGGAGCGCGAAAGTACGCTTCGCAGTGCACTAGCCAGCGCCATGCTCGGTCTGAACGCCCGTGACATTGATGCACTCAATAATGACGAAGCCGCATGGGATGTGGTCGTCGAAGAGTTTGTTCACTACCGTGAACGATGGCAGAAGCGCGGTGTGATGGCGATGGTGCGTGAGCTCATGGCGAAGCGACACCTTGCGGAGAATATGCTCGCGACAGCAGGCGGTGAACGCCGTCTGACCGACATTTTACATATCAGTGAGCTGTTGCAGGAGGCGGGCACGCAGCTTGAAAGCGAACATGCTCTGGTGCGCTGGCTGGCGCAACAGATTGCCGACCCAAACAGCAACGCCTCCAGCCAGCAGATGCGTCTTGAGAGTGATAAACATCTGGTACAGATCGTCACGATTCACAAGTCGAAAGGCCTGGAGTATCCACTGGTCTGGCTGCCGTTTATCGCCAATTACCGCGTGCAGGATCAGGCCTTTTACCACGATCGCGAGTCGTTCGACGCGGTGCTCGATCTCAGTAAAGCGGAGTCCAGCGTTGAGCTGGCCGAGGCCGAACGTCTGGCGGAAGATTTACGCCTGCTCTACGTGGCATTGACCCGTTCGGTCTGGCACTGCAGCCTGGGCGTGGCGCCGCTGTTCCGCCGTCGTGGCGACAAGTCGGGGGAGAGCGATTTCCACCTGAGCGCGCTGGGGCGACTCATTCAGCTCGGCGAGCCCAAAGATGCTGCCGGATTGCGCCAGTGCATCGAGTCGCTGTGCGGCGAGCATGTTGCCCTGCACATTCCGTCGCCACCCGATAACAGCCGCTGGCAGATGCCGGACTGGCGGGAATCTGAACTGGAAGTCCGGCAGATTCTGCGCACCATTGCCGACGACTGGCGCGTTACCAGCTACTCCGGGTTACAGCAGCACGGGCAGAGCATTGCGCAGGACCTGATGCCAAAGCTGGATATTGATGCCGCCGGAGCCGGTAGCGTGCCGGTTGAGCCTGCGCTTACGCCGCATCAATTTCCACGCGGCGCGTCACCGGGAACCTTTTTGCATAGCCTGTTTGAAGAGCTGGATTTTACCCAGCCGGTCTCTGACGAATGGGTCCTGAAGATGTTACAGAGTGGGGGCTATGATGCACAATGGCAGCCGGTCCTCACCGAGTGGATCCGCGCTATTCTGCACGCCCCGCTCACGGCAGAGGGCCTCTCTCTCAGCCAGTTGACCGCCAAAGATAAACAGGTGGAGATGGAGTTTTACCTTCCCATCGTCAGCCCGCTGCGGGCTGACGCGCTTGATGCGGTGATCCGCGAGTATGACCCGTTGTCCGCCGGTTGCCCGCCGCTGAACTTCCGCCAGGTGCAGGGGATGTTAAAAGGCTTTATCGACTTGGTTTTCCGTCACGAAGGGCGCTACTACCTGCTGGATTACAAATCAAACTGGCTGGGTGAGAACAGCGAAGCCTACACCCAGCAGGCGATGGCATCCGCCATGCAAATGCATCGCTACGATCTGCAGTACCAGCTCTATACTCTGGCGCTGCATCGTTATCTGCGCCATCGCATTGCTGACTACCGTTACGAAGAGCACTTTGGTGGGGTGATTTACCTTTTCCTGCGCGGTGTGGATGCGGCTGACCCGCGTTCAGGCATCTTTAGCACACGCCCGCATGCGGCACTGATTGAGAAAATGGATAACTTATTTGCAGCAAACACGGAGGAAGTGGCATGACGATGCAGGAATTGTTGCTGGAAGCGGTAGAACAGCGACTACTGCGCCACCTGGACGTACAGTTCGCCATGATGGTGTCCGGTGATGAGCCTGCCGTGATGCTCGCCGCTGCCATCCTGAGTAAAGACGCAGGGGAAGGGCACGTTTGCCTGCCGCTTTCGCGTCTGGTGATGGATGAGAAAATGCCCGCGGCCCTGCAGTCCTGTTTTGCACTGCTGGGAGAATCCGTGGACTGGCCGACGGTGTTGCACCGTTCGCCTGCCGTCAGCGCAGCCGATAGCCAGACACCCATGATCCTGACGGGCGATCGTTTGTATCTCAACCGACTGTGGCGTAATGAACTGGCGGTCGCGCGTTTTTTCAGCGAGACCAATGCGCCTCTTCCCTGCGATGAAGCCCAACTGCGGCAAACGCTGGATACCTTGTTTACCTCTGTTGAGGCGACAGACTGGCAGAAAGTGGCGGCAGCCGTGGCCTTAACACGGCGGATCTCCGTCATCTCTGGCGGCCCGGGAACCGGTAAAACCACCACCGTGGCCAAACTGCTTGCCGCCCTGATTCAGTTATCGGGTGAGCAAAAGTGCCGTATTCGTCTGGCGGCCCCTACCGGCAAAGCGGCGGCGCGCCTGACCGAGTCGTTAGGTGGTGCGCTGCAGAAGTTGCCACTCACCGGGGAGCAGCTTGCCCTTTTCCCAAACGAAGCCAGCACGCTGCACCGGCTGCTGGGCGCTCAGCCGGGAAGTCAGCGTCTGCGCTATCACGCCGGTAATCCGTTGCATCTGGATGTGCTGGTGGTGGATGAGGCGTCAATGATCGACCTGACGATGATGGCGCGGTTGATTGATGCTCTGCCAGCGCACGCCCGCGTCATTTTCCTGGGCGATCGCGACCAGCTTGCCTCGGTGGAAGCCGGGGCGGTGCTGGGAGATATCTGCACTTATGCAAGCCTGGGATATACCGCTGAACGCGCTGAGGAGCTGTCCCGTCTGACCGGCTGTTCGCTCGCCAGTGAAAACCATTCCCTGGCGGGGGCGCTGCGCGACAGCCTGTGCCTGCTGCAAAAAAGCTACCGTTTCGGCAGCGACTCGGGCATCGGTCAGCTGGCTTCGGCTGTGAACAGAGGCGACCGGCAGACGACCTGTGCGGTATTTGACGGTCAATTCACCGATATCGAGAAAAAATCGCTGCAAACCGGGGAAGAGTATCAGGCGATGCTTGATGACGCCCTGCAGGGGTATCAGCATTTCCTGACGGGTGTACAACAGCAATGCACGCCGGCACAGGCGCTCGCCGCCTTTGGCGAGTATCAGCTACTGTGCGCACTGAGGGAAGGGCCATTTGGCGTAAGCGGTCTGAACGACAGGTTCGAACAGCTCCTGGGCCAGAAACGCAAAATCCACCGCACCCCGCACTCGCGCTGGTATGAGGGACGCCCGGTGATGATCGCCCGCAACGATAGCGCGCTGGGGCTGTTTAACGGGGATATCGGGATTGCCCTCGATCGTGGACTGGGGCTGCGCGTCTGGTTCCAGATGCCGGATGGAAGCGTGAAATCCGTTCAGCCCAGCCGTCTGCCTGAACATGAAACGGCCTGGGCAATGACGGTGCATAAGTCTCAGGGCTCCGAGTTCAACCATGCGGCGCTGATCCTGCCGACACAGCTTTCGCCCGTCATTACCCGCGAACTGATTTATACCGCCATTACGCGCGCGCGTCAGCGCCTGTCGCTGTATGCCGATGAACGTGTGCTGCTACAGGCGATTGCCACCCGCACGGAACGTCGAAGCGGCCTGAGCGCGATATTTGAATCCCTTTAAGCGATAGCCCCCACCGGGTGGTGAGGGCTTCGTATTATCCCAGATCGGCCATCAGCACTTTTGATCGGCGCTGATAGTTGTACATCTCTTTCTTACTCTCCGGCAGTGATTCAATGTCCACCGGTGTAAATCCGCGCTCCTGGAACCAGTGAATGCTGCGCGTAGTCAGCACGAACAGCTTGTTCAGCCCCATCTGACGCGCCTGAGCCGCCACGCGCTCAAGCAGCATTTCACCCCGTGAAGAGCTCCGGTAGTCAGGATGCACCGCCACGCAGGCCATTTCTCCGATCTGCTCTTCCGGGAACGGGTAGAGGGCGGCGCAGGCAATGGTCAGGTTATCGCGCTGAATAATGGTGAATTTGTCGATCTCCATCTCCAGCTGTTCGCGGGAGCGCCGAACCAGAATGCCCTGCTGTTCCAGTGGGCGAATCAGCTCCAGAATTCCGCCGATATCATTGATGGTGGCGCGACGGATTTGCTCCGCGCTCTCCATCACAATCTGGGTGCCGATACCATCGCGGGAGAACAGTTCCTGCAGCAGGGCACCGTCTTCCTGATAGCTGATCAGGTGGCTACGACGCACGCCGCTGCGGCAGGCCTTCACGGCACCGCGCAAAAAACGCACGGTACCCGAGTGGTAATCCCCTTCGGCTTCCAGCGCTTCCACGCGAGCCTGGGCCTCATTCGGGAAGAGCTCTGGCACAATCACCCCTTCATCATTCACGACGCCCTGGGAAGAGCAAAACCCAATCATTTTCTCCGCCTTCAGCTTGATGGCCAACTGAGTGGCAATCTCTTCTGAGGTGAGGTTAAAGCTTTCACCGGTCACGGACACTGCCACAGGCCCCATCAGCACGATGGCACCGCTGTCCAGCTGGCGGTGAATGGCTTCTTCATCGATACGACGAATACGTCCGCTATGGCAATAGTCCACGCCATCGTCCACGCCGAGAGGCTGAGCGATGATAAAATTGCCGCTCACAACGTTGATGTGCGCGCCCTGCAGCGGTGTGTTGTTAAGGCTCATCGACAGGCGAGCGGTGATATCCAGCTGCAGCAGACCCGCCGCCTGTTTCACCAGCTCAAGGGTTTTCGCATCCGTGACGCGGGTATGTTTATGGTAAATCGGCTCGTGGTGATGCGCGGCCAGGTTGGCATCAATCTGCGGGCGCGCGCCATACACCACAACCAGGCGGATCCCGAGGCTGTGCAGCAGGCCAATGTCATTGACGATGCTGGAAAAGTTTTCATGCTCAATGGCTTCGCCGCCGAGCATGATGACAAACGTTTTTCCCCGATGGGCGTTGATATAGGGAACAGAATGGCGGAATCCCTGGACCAGTTCGGTTCTACGTTCCTTCACCATGACACAACCCTTAATGAATGTTTATTCGTAATTTCTGTATTTTTATTCGATTGTGGCCGTGTGTGCAAGCCTAAATTTTCTGCGACCCACAGAAATTGATAAGTAATCCGTGCGTTAGCGTATGAATGTTTACCCTTTTATAGATGACAGTTTATGCGTCATTCGTTAAAGTTTTCGGTCAATTTAGCGATTTTGTAAATCAGTCACTTTTCTTGCTCGGGAGAAGCATGTCGGGATCCAATTCAGCAATAAGCCGCCGCCGGTTGTTAAAAGGGGCAGGGGCGATGTGGTTGCTTAGCGTCAGCCAGGTGGGTCTTGCCGCCACCAGTCAGGTGGTGGCGGTGCGCGTCTGGCCGTCGTCGACCTATACACGTGTCACGGTAGAATCCAATCGGGTGCTGAAATATAAGCAATTTGCCCTCAGCAATCCTGAGCGTGTGGTGGTGGATCTCGAAGGTGTTAACCTCAACTCTGTGCTTAAGGGAATGGCGGCGCAGATCCGCGGCGACGATCCGTTTATCAAATCGGCGCGCGTGGGTCAGTTTGATCCGCAAACCGTGCGCATGGTGTTTGAGCTGAAGCAAAACGTTAAACCGCAGCTGTTTGCCCTGGCACCTGTTGCGACGTTCAAAGAGCGTCTGGTCATGGATCTCTATCCGGCGAATGCGACGGATATTCAGGATCCGCTGCTGGCATTACTGGAAGACTACAACCAGGGCAACCTGGAGAAGCAGGTGCCACCGGCCCAGAGCGGTCCGCAGCCCGGAAAAGCAGGGCGCGATCGCCCGATTGTGATCATGCTTGATCCTGGCCATGGCGGCGAAGACTCGGGCGCAGTGGGGAAATATCGTACCCGGGAAAAAGATGTGGTGCTGCAAATCGCCCGCCGGCTGAAGGCGCTGATCGATAAAGAAGGCAATATGCGCGCCTATATGACGCGAAACGAAGATGTCTTTATTCCACTGAAAGTCCGCGTGGCGAAAGCCCAGAAGCAGCGTGCAGACTTGTTCGTCTCGATCCATGCCGATGCGTTTACCAGCCGCCAGCCGAGCGGTTCGTCGGTGTTTGCGCTCTCGACTAAAGGGGCAACCAGCACCGCCGCAAGATTCCTGGCTGACTCTCAGAACGCCTCGGACCTGATTGGCGGCGTGAGCAAAAGTGGCGACCGCTATGTCGACCACACCATGTTTGATATGGTGCAGTCGCTGACCATCACTGACAGCCTGAAATTTGGTAAAGCGGTGCTGGGCAAGCTAGGCAATGTTAATAAGCTGCACAAAAACAGCGTTGAACAGGCCGGGTTCGCGGTGCTGAAGGCCCCGGATATTCCGTCGATTCTGGTCGAGACCGCGTTTATCAGTAACGTGGAAGAGGAGCGTAAGCTCAGGACGGCAAAATTCCAGCAGGAAGTGGCAGAGTCGATTCTGGCAGGGATCCGGGCGTATTTCTCAGATGGGGCGACGCTGGCAAGGCTTGGGTAGTTGAGTGCGCCGGGTAAACGCCCGGCAGTTTCACACACCGCAGATACAAAAAAAAACCCTGAAGGGTGTTTATTGTTTTTAGAAGTGTTGGTTGCGGGGGCCGGATTTGAACCGACGACCTTCGGGTTATGAGCCCGACGAGC
>NZ_JBDKEE010000109.1:0-551 GCF_051130085.1 Enterobacter sp. PTB | reverse complement strand
AGCGGACAATCAATAACGGTGAATTAAGGTTTATATCACCGGCGCTAACACTATCAGATCCTGCTGCGTAAACCGTCCGCAGCCCGGGCCGTAATACCGGAACAGTTTGTAGTGCAGCCCTGTCTCACAATCCAGGTATTGCCCCTGCATCCGCAGGTTCTGGGAATATCCTGATACCTGCGTTTCACTTTCCCGCAGCAGCTTGCCCCAGGCGCTGTTCATCCCTTCCCAGCGCACCTGCCCTTCAATATCCGTCATCCGCTCCGGCGTGCCGTTCGGCTGATAGTGGAACCAGAAGATCTCCGGGGCATCCACGCCATCAATGCGCGCCAGCGGGTCGTAGCTGTCCTGATCGCTTTAGACACAGGTCAGCGACACGTCCCCGTGCACCTCCTGCAGCAGGCGGACCCCTTCCCAGACAAACCGGGTAGTGACCGGCTTGATGGTTGGCTGTCCACCCATCATCTGGCGTCGCGTTTTGCTGATGCGGCGACCGAGCGGATCGTAGCGGAAGCTGACCTGCGTCTGCGGTTTGTTGCGGTCCCGCGGCT
>NZ_JBDKEE010000108.1:0-554 GCF_051130085.1 Enterobacter sp. PTB | reverse complement strand
CGTAAATTTAATGAATAAACGTCATCGGCGTTCAGGCCTGGCGTACCATGAGGGCGGGAAGGCAAACAGGTATGACCTCAGCCTGTGACGCATGCAAAAATCTGACGCTTCATTAAGGTCAGTAGACTAAACGGCACGACAGAGAAGCCCCTGCGTATCCATGTGAATGGATCTCGCCGGTGTGGTGCGGGAAGTGAGTACTGGTATGGTGAGTATATTGCAAGGTTTACCTGCAGCTAAGTGCGGGTATGCGGTGGTCAACAGCAAGTGAGATGAGTGTTTACACACATCACATATGAGAAGGGGCTCTCTGGTCGCTCAGGGTTATCCCTTCATCGCTGACCGGAAAGCCAAAATGGGCCGCCATCGGGGCCTCGAACCCCGCACCTGCAACATCAATGTCACCGGCTCTGTCCTGCTGAGCTAGTGGCGGTCTGGTCTTTGTCTCCTTACACGGAAGCGAATGTTACGCACGAAAAATTAACCCTGTTCGTTAAAATGGCGCTGCAGTTCGGATTTCCTGACCAGTAATGCAGAGGTATTCGCATATTCGG
>NZ_JBDKEE010000107.1:0-579 GCF_051130085.1 Enterobacter sp. PTB | reverse complement strand
GTGATGATATGTCCGGTGACGCGTCACGCATGGACGCCGTACCGAAAGAATGGAAAGCGGTGCCGCTGCAGAGCCGGTATTTCAGCACCCTGCGGGCCGGAGGCACGCTCTGGCAGCGCATTACGGAAGTGCTGCATCAGCCCGCCCCGGCAGAGGCGGTGCTGACCTGCTATCACCGCGTGCTGGCCTTTGGGTTTCAGGGAATGTACACCCGTAAAGATGAGGATGTGTCTCAGCGGGACGCGGTGCTGAAGGCGCTGGCGGCCCGGGTGCCTCCGTTACCCTCCGACCTTTCTCTGGTGGTGCATCACCGTGCCCGTTATCGCTTCGGGTGGCTTCGCTCCTTCGGATTCTGGCTGGTTACGGCACTGCTGGTGACCGGTCTTGCCTGGTGGGGCGGGCATCTCTGGCTGCAGTCGTTACTGACAACGCATCTGTCGGGGTTCACCTCCTGATGCCGGTCTCGCTGATTTCCCGGATGGCGCTGTCTGTTGCACTTTGCTTTTGCGCGGCGATGTGGCTGCTGTGGGGATTTGTGCCGCTTTCAGTGCTGAGTCGCTGTCTGTTAACCGTACTGGC
>NZ_JBDKEE010000106.1:0-616 GCF_051130085.1 Enterobacter sp. PTB | reverse complement strand
CTCAGTACAATTTGCTCAACCCTGTTTTTTTCGTCTGCGGGCAGACCACTGCCACGGTTCAACGTTGCTTCTGAACAGGGATCAAATTAGCCTTGCGGAATTTACACTGCCGTTGATACGTTCGGTCAACTAATATCCGCTATCAAAAGGTCAACAATAATGAGCAACGTTCCATTTAAATGCCCAGGCTGCAACCATGATCTCACCGTACACTGTGGGACGGAAATCAGCGATGTGGACGATGTTACCGGCACCACATGTGCTAACTGCGGGCGTACTGTCGATAAAGATGAACTTATCCGGCAGGCCCGTGAACATGCCGTGATACTCGTCAGAAATCTACTCGGTAAACACATCGGATAAGCGCCACCGTTTATGCGGTGATCGTCGCCAGTCTCAGTGGAACAATCAGATAAAATGCTCGCCTTAACCCACTATTCCCGTCCGCGCTGTCGCTAAGGGAGCCGACATCACCTGAACCTGCGCGGTAAGCTGGTTAAATGGCACAGTGAAAGCTTCCCGAACAGATCGGTTGATGATAATCGGCGTGATATTCGTTACGCCATGATGCTCAGAATCGGTAACCGTCAGCCATGCCTCTCTCAGTATTTCACTT
>NZ_JBDKEE010000105.1:0-619 GCF_051130085.1 Enterobacter sp. PTB | reverse complement strand
AGGCCCAGCCCGTAGCGAAGCGGTGCACCCTGGCGCTGCCAGCGTTCAAGCAGCAGCCTGCGCTGCGTCACGACAGGTAACACCTGTGACCGGCTGGCTGTGGGTTGTACACGCCACCGGGTGAGCACATCCCGGGTGCTGTTAATCAACTGAGCGTTGTTAACAGTGGAAAATGCCAGAGCGGCCAGCAGGCAGCCCGTCAGAAAAACCAGCGTATAACGCGCGGCAACCGAATGACCGACCGGTGACGATGCACGGGCAAGCACCGGCAACAGCGCATCCACGAATGTCATGCCCTCACAGACAGACGCCGAGGGGTGGCGGTAACCTACTGCCGCCACACGTATCAGCCAGTGCTGCCAGAGCGAGGTGTCGGCGGTCTGCAGTGCATTCAGGCGAAACACCACCGCAAGGGGGGATACCACAGGAAAATAGTCATCAGGACGCGTCAGTTCACTGAGCAGAATGTCCCGGCAAAATGCCATCGCCTGCGACAACAGCGGGATACAGACCATGTGATTATCCTGCTGCTGCCATTCACTGAAGGCATACACCTCGCCGTCGTCTGCACAGGCATTCACCTCCGTCCCCTGAACCATAAACCAGGGCGTATCGGGTC
>NZ_JBDKEE010000104.1:0-622 GCF_051130085.1 Enterobacter sp. PTB | reverse complement strand
TTCATCGTCGATTCTTTATCGAACTGAAAGTTTTCGTATTCTGAGTAAAAATGCAGGCCGTTATGCCCGTCCTGCCGGATGGGTTTGATAATCTGACTCACTTTGACCAGCAGTGGCGGTAACGGTTCTGAATTGACCTCGCCAGGTGCGGGTGGTAATGCCCCGGCTTTCAACACAATGCCGCTGTTATAGGAGAGCAGTTCAATCTCCGGCGTTTTTGCCAGACGGCGGGTCAGTGTCTCCGAACCGCCCAGCTTGTCCAGCCACGGCTCGCCAAGGATGGTGTACCAGCAGGCACTTTTAATTCCCTCTACCGCTTCTCCCCCTTCCAGCGTCCCCAGTGAATCGACCATCACGCCGGGAAAACGCTGCGCCAGCTGGTACTCATAGGGAAACATGCGTTCAAACGCGTAGGGTAGTACAAACGACAGCCCGGCATAGCCGCTTTCCACCGTAAAGGTGTTGCACAGCCACATCAGCCAGGACTGATAGCGCGCTTTGCCCTCCGGCTCTTTCAGCAACGACAGCGGAAACACCAGTTTGATAACCGAGCGATCATTCTCGTTATGGAAAATCCGTTTACCCATAATGAGTATTTCATAATCAGGGGCATGATAATCGG
>NZ_JBDKEE010000103.1:0-631 GCF_051130085.1 Enterobacter sp. PTB | reverse complement strand
GCTGCCCGCTCTCCCGGCATCATCAGCACATAGCCTGCCAGCGGATGCCAGGCAATGCTGTGAGGTCAGTATCGGTCGTGCGCGCATGAAGCTGTCCGGCAACCTCACCCCGGCCATGCTGTCGGCTCTGGTTCGCGAACTGAAGAGAGGTGGCTGATGATATCCCTTCCCACGGGTTCCCGCATCTGGCTGGTGACGGGCGTTACCGACATGAGAAACGGCTTCAACGGCCTGGCCTCCCGCGTGCAGAATGTCCTCAACGATGATCCGTTCAGCGGCCACCTGTTTATATTCAGGGGACGCCGTGGGGATATGGTAAAGCTGTTGTGGTCAGATGAGGATGGTCTTTGCCTGTTCATCAAACGACTGGAGCGCGGGCACTTCACCTGGCCCGTTGTCAGTGATGGCAAAATCCACCTGACCCCTGCACAACTTGCCATGCTGCTGGAAGGCCTCAACTGGAAACATCCTCAGCCGTCACAACGTCCTGGCCTGCGGGTGTAACCTGTTGTAATGTCGTAGGATGAAAAATGAACTTCCTGACGACATCGACCAACTGAAGGCCATGCTGCGTAAGCAACAGACCCTGTTGCGCCAGTATGCAGGACAGGTTGCGGGTTACGAGCTGGAA
>NZ_JBDKEE010000102.1:0-649 GCF_051130085.1 Enterobacter sp. PTB | reverse complement strand
AGGGGAACCTGCGGTTGGATCACCTCCTTACCTTAAAGAACCTGCCTTTGTAGTGTCCACACAGATTGTCTGATGAATGATAAATTTCAAAATGTACTGCGAAGTGCATTGCGAAGTTTTGCTCTTTAAAAATCTGGATCAAGCTGAAAATTGAAACGACACACAGTTAATGTGTGTTCGAGTCTCTCAAATTTTCGCAAACCGGTGATGAATCGAAAGAAACATCTTCGGGTTGTGAGGTTAAGCGACTAAGCGTACACGGTGGATGCCCTGGCAGTCAGAGGCGATGAAGGACGTGCTAATCTGCGAAAAGCGCCGGCGAGGTGATATGAACCTTTGACCCGGCGATGTCCGAATGGGGAAACCCAGTGTGTTCCGACACACTATCGTTAACTGAATACATAGGTTAACGAGGCGAACCGGGGGAACTGAAACATCTAAGTACCCCGAGGAAAAGAAATCAACCGAGATTCCCCCAGTAGCGGCGAGCGAACGGGGAGCAGCCCAGAGTCTGAATCAGCTTGTGTGTTAGTGGAAGCGTCTGGAAAGTCGCACGGTACAGGGTGAAAGTCCCGTACACGAAAGCACACAGGTTGTGAACTCGAAGAGTAGGGCGGGACACGTGGTATCCTGTCTGAATATGGGGGGA
>NZ_JBDKEE010000101.1:0-652 GCF_051130085.1 Enterobacter sp. PTB | reverse complement strand
GGCCCGTCGGGAGCGCAGTTGCCGGTTCAGTAATGACAGGCGCTCACACATCGTCGCACTGGCAGAAAAAAGCGCGAGCGGCGGAATAAAATCCGGATCGCTGTGCCAGTGTCCCTGCTTATCCCGCACCAGGCGGGCTACCGGGCAGGTCTGCCATGCCGCATTGTCTTCATGCGCATACCGGATGGACAGATTTAAACGGGCGACCGCAATGGTCTCTTCTTCCTGACCAAACATATCCGGTACCGGGATCCACGCTTCACGAAAGCGTAACGGCTGACCGCTCATGGCCCCCTCAGTCTGCACGTTCACCCTCCCCGGCAGCATCAGGGGTAATCCCAGTAATACCGTTACCGAATCCCGCCCTGAAAGTGCCTGTTCGTCCAGTTCCCGGACATCCGGCCCCGGATCGATGTCCGGTACATCCACCAGTGTGCCATCCTGCAGCCAGAGACGCAGCGCAGTGAACTGAATACGCCCGAAAGAAAGCAGACGTTCATCCAGCTCAGCACGCTCAACGCCCCACGGGTACGGCGATGCCAGTGCTGACACACCCGCCCGAATAAAAGCATCCATGGCCGACTGCTGCTGAAACTGCTGAGGGGACAGTAACACCCCCTCATTCCATAACGGACGAAAAATCTTCATGACA
>NZ_JBDKEE010000100.1:0-656 GCF_051130085.1 Enterobacter sp. PTB | reverse complement strand
GTGGAGCGGACAATCAATAACGGTGAATTAAGGTTTATATCACCGGCGCTAACACGATCTTCATCAATGTTAAATGACGTGCTACATGATGGTAATACGCACCTGTGAGGGACTCGCTCCTGACGGCATACAGTGAGCTAAGATCATCACAACAGCAGACTGCTGTCTCTCAGCGCAAACTCCCCGATGTGGCATGGCTGGTGATCATTGTCTTCGCCATGGCCGCCTGCTGTCTGACCGGACAACTGCAACGGCAGGGATTCTCTCTGCTGGTTCTACCCGTGATGATATCGCTGTCACTGTTCCTGGTGGCGGAAATCGACATTCCCGGCGAGGGCATCATTCGCGTCACGCCGGATGACCTTGAACACATGGCCTTTACGCTGCCCCCCGTTAATACTGGAGTTAAGCATGATCCGACACATTCTGTTTATCACGCTCACTGACGATGCTTCGCCTGAGCAAATCAACGCGGTCAGGCAGGCCTTTTTGCATATCCCGAAACTGGTGGAAGGGGTGATCAGCGTGGAATGGGGCGTCAACGACAGCCCCGAAGCCAAAAGCGCGGGTTTTACGCACTGTGTGCTGATGACGTTCGCCGATGAGGCTGCCCGTCAGCGCTACCTGCCGCATCCGGCCCATGATGCGCTGAAATC